>NZ_JBFUHR010000014.1:0-222730 GCF_056402295.1 Pseudomonas sp. P4_B3 | reverse complement strand
CAAAAGCACAGTCAAAAGATCGCAGCCTGCGGCAGCTCCTACAAAATCAAAAGATCAAAAGATCAAAAGCCTGGCAGGCGTGCCGTGCCGGGCCACTGCCCACCCTCCAGCGTCAGCAACAACGCCTTCGCCTCAAGCCCACCGGCAAACCCGGTGAGCTTGCCCGACGCACCAATCACCCGGTGACACGGCGCCACGATCGAAATCGGGTTCTTGCCATTCGCCGCCCCCACCGCCCTGACCGCCGCCGGGTTGCCAATCTGCTCGGCGATCTGGCTGTAGCTGCGGGTCTCGCCGAACGGGATGGTCAGCAGCGCTGCCCAGACCTTCTTCTGAAATTCCGTACCGGCAAAATCCAGTTCCAGTTCGAAGCGATCGCGGGTGCCGGAAAAATATTCGCGCAACTGCGCAGCCGTGTGAACCAGGATCGGGTTGTCCGGCGCTTCGCTCATCGGCCCCAGGCGAACCCGGCCGGGTTTGTCGTTTTCCCAGAGGATGGCCGCCAGTCGTGAACCGTTCGCGACCAGCTTCAACTGGCCCACAGGTGACGCCACGGTGGTGCAGGTATAGGTCATGCCAGGGCTCGCGCAAAATTGCTGAACAGGCGTTAAGGATACTGTCTCGACGGGGAGGCGCAATACGTAATCCCGACCATACTTGGCTACGGCTTTTGAAGCGTTTTCCTACGAAATAACAAGAAGAGACCGACTCATGAAGTACGAACCTTTTGCCAAATCGCTGATTGCGACCTCGTTGGCGCTCAGCTGCCTGACCGCCCATGCCGCCTCCGTGGCCCCGGCTACCGGGGAAAACGGCATGGTGGTCACGGCCCAGCACCTGGCTAGCCATGTGGGCGTGGATGTGCTCAAGAACGGCGGCAACGCCGTGGATGCGGCGGTCGCGGTCGGCTATGCGCTGGCGGTGGTGTACCCCGCGGCAGGCAACCTCGGCGGCGGTGGTTTCATGACCATTCAACTGGCGGACGGGCGCAAGACCTTCCTCGACTTCCGTGAAAAAGCCCCGCTGGCCGCTACCGCCAACATGTACCTGGACAAGGAGGGCAACGTCGTTCCCGATTTGAGTACCCGTGGCCACCTGGCCGTGGGCGTGCCGGGCACCGTTTCGGGCATGGAACTGGCGCTGTCCAAATACGGTACCAAACCGCGCAAGGAAATCATCGCCCCGGCCATCAAGTTGGCTGAAGACGGTTTTGAACTGGAGCAGGGCGACGTCGATCTGCTGGACTACGCCACCGACATGTTCAAGAAGGACATGAAGGATTCCGGCTCGATCTTCTTGAGCAAAGGCGAGCCGATGCAGGTCGGCCAGAAACTGGTGCAAAAGGACCTGAGCAAGACCCTGCGGGAGATCTCCGAGAAAGGCGCCGACGGTTTCTATAAGGGTTGGGTGGCCGACGCCATCGTCACCTCCAGCCAGGCCAACAAGGGCATCATCACCCAGGCCGACCTCGACAAATACAAGACCCGCGAACTGGCGCCCATCGAGTGCGACTACCGTGGCTACCACGTGGTCTCGGCACCGCCACCGAGCTCCGGCGGCGTGGTGATCTGCGAGATCATGAACATCCTCGAAGGTTATCCGATGAAGGATCTGGGCTACCACTCGGCCCAGGGCATGCACTATCAGATCGAAGCGATGCGCCACGCCTATGTGGACCGTAACAGCTACCTGGGTGACCCGGATTTCGTGAAGAACCCGATTGCCCATCTGCTGGATAAAAACTACGCGACCAAGCTGCGCGAAGCGATCAAACCACAAAAAGCCGCGGTTTCCAGCGAACTCAAGCCCGGCGTAGCGCCCCATGAAGGCAACAACACCACCCATTACTCCATCGTCGACAAGTGGGGCAACGCGGTGTCGGTGACCTACACCCTCAACGACTGGTTCGGTGCCGGCGTGATGGCGAGCAAGACCGGGGTCATCCTCAACGATGAAATGGACGACTTCACCTCGAAAATCGGCGTGCCGAACATGTACGGCCTGGTGCAGGGCGAGGCCAATGCCATCGCCCCCGGCAAGGCGCCGTTATCGTCCATGAGCCCGACCATCGTCACCAAGGACGGCAAAGTGGTGATGGTGGTCGGTACGCCGGGTGGCAGCCGGATCATCACCGCGACCTTGCTGACCATGCTCAACGTGATCGACTACGGCATGAACATCCAGGAAGCGGTGGATGCACCGCGGTTCCACCAGCAGTGGCTGCCGGAGGAAACCAACCTGGAAGCCTTCACCACCAGCCCGGACACGGTGAAAATCCTCGAAAGCTGGGGCCACAAGTTCGCCGGTCCCCAGGATGCCAACCACCTGGCGGCGATCCTGGTCGGCGCGCCATCCCTGGGTGGCAAGCCGGTAGGCAAGAACCGTTTCTACGGGGCGAACGACCCACGGCGTAACACCGGGTTGTCGCTGGGTTATTGAGGCTTGTGTCCGGAGGGGGACGGGCTTATGTTCGTCCCCTGATCCATCGACATCACAAGGAAGGAAATCATGACCACTGCGTTGTTAATCATCGACGTCCAACAGGCTTTGTGTTCCGGTGAGTACGAGTGCTTCGAGATTGGACGGGTCATCAACACCATCAATGACCTGTCTGCCCGGGCGCGCAAGGCGGGAGTGCCCGTGGTGCTGATCCAGCACGAAGAAGCGGGCAGTCCGCTGGCACATGGCGCTGCCGGCTGGCAACTGGCCGAAGGGCTGGAAACCTCGCCCAAGGACCACCGCGTGCGCAAGACCACCGGGGATTCGTTCTACCAGACCAACCTGCAAAAACTGTTGCCGAAGGAGGACTTCGAGCGCCTGGTCATCTGCGGCCTGCAGACCGATTACTGCGTCAACGCCACCGTGCGTCAGGCCCTGAAACTGGGCTACGACGTGGTGCTGGCGGGCGATGCGCATTCCACCGTCGACAACGGTAACCTGACCGCCGAAGACATCATCGCCGAGCACAACAAGGACCTGGCGCACCTGACCGGTTCCGTGGCGCGGATCGATGTGATACCGGCCAAGGACATCCATTTCTGAAACCACCACATTTACCTGTGGGAGCGAGCCTGCTCGCGATGGCGTCATTACAGCCAGCATCGGTGTTGACTGACCCACCGCTATCGCGAGCAAGCTCGCCGGTCAACTGGCCGACGGCCCGCGATCTTCAACCTGGCCTCGGCGGAGGTCTTGCGACCGCAGTTGTACGGACTGAACGGCAGTTTGTAACTGTTGATGTCACGGCAAGCTGGACGCCATTCCCGAGCCTATGGCATCGTCGAAGCACCAGACCATGCAGTGAACGGGATCGCCATGATGGAGGAGGGAAAGAAGGTCGACGATACGTCGATGGCCACGCTGAAGGCGTTCAATCATTGCGTATTGCACCTGGGCCGGCTGGCGCGGGACAGCGGGGCGTCGCGGTTCATCGCCGATGGCCTGCAGGCATTCGGTCCCCTGGTGCCGTTCGCTTCTGCCTGGTGGGGCGAGATGTCTACGCCTGGTCCTGATGTGCCCCCTCAGAGCTGGATGCATGGCAGCATCAATCTCCCCGAATCCTTTGCCGCCGAGTGGCATCCGGTGGCAGCCAATGACAAATTCTCCCACGACACGTTGAATCAGCCCGGCGAGGTATTGCGCGACAGCGGCTTCAACGACCCTTGCGAAGCGGTCAATGAGTTCGCCCGGCGCCATGACCTCTACCACCTGATGTGCATCACCTACGAGTTACCCGAAAGTGGCTTGATGTTCTTTGTCTGCCTGTACCGGGGCCGGCATGAGCAGTCGTTCAGCACAACCGAGGCCGGTTTGTTTGCGGCCTTTTGCGATCACCTGTTCCAGCTGTGGCGGTTCCAGGTGCAAGACATGATTCGCTTCGATTCCGAAAACGGCGCGAGTGATTTTGGCGTCGCGCGCATGGACGGCAGTCTGCTGTATGTGGGCGCCAGGTTGTGCACTGCGATCCAGCGCGAATTGCCTGGCTGGAGCGGTTCGACACTGCCGGTCGAAGTCGTTGCGCAATTGTCGAAAGCCCCCTGTGTGATCCGCCTGGGCCGCTGCGCCCTGACCCTCGCTCCCAACGCCGAACACGTCATCCTCTCCCTTGATGCGCCGTCAGGCGGGGATGGCCTGGCACCACGGGAGCGCACCGCAGCGATGCTGTTCGCCGCCGGCCACTCCTACAAGGAAATCGCCAAAATGCTCGCCCTGAGCCCCGCGACCGTGCGCACCTATTTGCGTAACTGCTACTTGCAACTCGGTGTGAAAAGCAAGGTGGAGCTGGGCTCCGTCCTGCGTTCGCCGGGTGCGCTGGCGGAGTCCGTGCGCCGGGATTAATCCCAGCCGTTTCAACTATTTGCCTGACCCCTCCTCATTTGCAGAGGTCCATTCGAACGCTGCGCCCTATAGGGTAGGCCCTGTCTATCAGAGGCTGGCGCAGTCGCTTCGGACCGCTTCAAAACAATAAGAACAGGGGTGAGGCATTTGAGACTTTCCAGGTTGTTTATCGCCGTTGCGGCGACGACGGCATTTTCCGGCATGGCGTTGGCGGCGACACCCGCTGACACGGTCATGCGCAATGGCTACGTCTACACCGTCGATGGCCAGAATTCCGTGCAGCAGGCCATTGCCATTTCGGGGGGCAAGATCGTCTATGTCGGCAGCGATGCCGGGGTCGACGGCTACATCGGCAAGCAAACACAACTGATCGACCTGGCCGGGCGCATGCTGATGCCGGGCTTCGTCGATGCGCACATGCACCCGGGGGATGGCGGCCGCGCCATGACGCTGTGCGACCTGAAATACCAGACCATGACCCGCGCGCAGTTTCAGGCGAACATCCAGGCTTGCCTCGATGCCGACAAGGACAAGGGGCCGGATGTCTGGCTGGAAGTCGGCAGCTGGGATCGCATGGGCATGACCGGGCTCGATGGCGACGCCGACAAATCGACCCTGGACGCGCTCAAGACCCAGCGTCCGATCCAGGTGCGCTCCACCGACTTCCACACCGTGCTGACCAACTCTCGCGGCCTGGAACTGGCCGGCATCAACAAGAACACCGCCGACCCCGAAGACGGCAAATACCGACGCGACAGCGCCGGCAACCCGAACGGCATCAGTGAAGACGGCGCCGCCGAATCGTTGGCCGCCGTGGTCCCGCCTGCGACCGACGCGGAAAAACTCAATCAGGTTCGAGCAGCCCTCGACGCCATGCGCCAGCAAGGCATCACCAGTTTCTTCGACGCGCTGTCCGGCCCGGAAAACGGCAAAGCCTTCACCAGCCTGCAAAAGTCCGGCGAGCTGACAGCCCGGGCCTTGCTGGCGATCAAGCTGGACCCGGCCGCCGCTGCCGCCGACCCGGTGAAAACCATCGCCGAGGCCAAGGCCCTGGCCAGCACCTACGACCAGGGTGAAGTGCATGTCGCGCCGGGCGTGAACATGCGCCACGTCAAACTGTTCATGGACGGCATCATCAATGCCCCGGCGGACACCGGTGCCATGTTGACCCCGTACCTGCACAACAGCGGCACCGACCAGGCGCCGAAGTGGACGCCGGGCAAGAACCTGGGCGAGCTGTACTTCCCGCCGCAAGTGCTCAATCCGTTGTTGCTGCAAGCGGTCAAGGCCGGTCTCGATCCGCACCTGCACGCTACCGGCGAGCGCGCGGTGCGCGATGCACTGGACAGCGTCGCCTACGTGCGCAAGGAACTGCCCGGTACTGATTTCCGTCCGGCCATCGCGCACGCCGAGTCTGTCGATCCTGCCGACTATTCGCGCTTCAAGGCACTGGACGTCACGGCCACCATGTCGTTCCAGTGGGCACAGCAGGCACCGTCCACGGTCGACGGCACCAGTGATCACCTTGGCGCCGCGCGATTTGCGCGTATGGAACCCTCGGGCAGCATCGCCCATGCCGGCGGTCGAGTGGCGTTTGGCAGCGATTGGCCGGTCGATCCGCTGGATGAATTCCTGGCGCTGAAAGTCGGTGTCACCCGTTCCGGCGACCCCACCAATCCGCACAGCTATGGGCCGAAGTATGCCGGGCGACTCAATGCCGATCCGGCGCTGTCGCGAGCCGAAGTGCTGCGCAGCATCACCCTCGGTTCCGCCGAACAGCTGAAGCTGGACGCGGTGCTGGGTTCGGTCGAAGTCGGCAAGTTCGCGGACCTGATCGTGCTCGACAAGAACTTCATGCAGGTGCCCGAGGAGGAACTGGGCCGCAACGACGTGCTGCTGACGCTGGTCGGCGGCAAGGTCGTGTGGGCCAAGGCGCCGTTCCTCGGGCTTGCGCCACACGTGGTTTCCCAAGCGGTTACTTCCCGATCCGCCCCATAAAAACTAGAGAGCGTTCCGATGCGATTGATTCCAAACCTGTTGGCCGCCGCGCTGGCCTTGTCGTCGGTGCAGGCCATGGCCGCCGCTGACCTGGTGTTGTTCAACGGCAAAGTCTTTACCGCCGAACCCGGCCAGGCACTGGTGCAGGCTGTTGCGGTGCAAGACGGCAAGATTCTGAAAGTGGGCAGCGATGCCGAAATCAATGCCCTGGCCGATGCCAAGACCCAGCGCATCGACCTGGCGGGCAAAGTGTTGATGCCGGGCATGATCGACACCCACAGCCACCCGGTCTCGGGCGCCTTCGACAGCATGAAGGCCAACCTGCTGGACGAGGTCAAACCCTTGCCGGAACTGGAGCAATGGTTGATCGAAGAAGACAAGACCGGGCGTGCCCGCTCCGGTGATGTGATCAGCGTGGCGGGGGTCAGTTCGGCCTACTGGGAGAAAAGCCGTGAACTGGGCAAGGTGTTCAACCAGGGACGCTGGGCAGAACAACCGATTGTGTTCAGCGGCATCGACGGCCACACCGGTTGGGCCAACAACGCGATGCTCAAGCGCTTGAGCATCGACGCGGCACTGGTCAAGAGCCTGCCGGAAAAAGAACGCGGCTACATCGGCCATGAAGCAGACTTCACACCGAACGGCTACTTCGCCGAATCCCGCTGGGACGTGGTGCGCAACGGTATTCCGGCGCCCAGCCCGGAGTCCATGCTCAAGGCCGCTCGCGAGGCGGTGAAGATCAACAATCAATTCGGCGTCACCGCCTGGATGGACGCGGCGGCGAACGGCGGCAGTGAAGATTCGCTGTTCGATTTCCATGCCACCGCAGAAAGTGTCGGCGTGCTGCCGCTGTACAAGGAACTGGCGCAGAACGGCGAACTCAGCGCCCACGTCGCCGCGTTGATGGTCACCAACCCGAAGAGCAAACCTGCCGACCTGGAAGTGATCGCCACGGTGATGAAGCAATTCGAGGGCGTGCCTAACCTGACGTTCCCCGGCATCAAGGTGTTTGTCGACGGCATTCTCGAATTCCCGGGGCAGACCGCTGCGGTCATCGTGCCGTTCAAGAACAGCCATAAAAATGGTCAGTTGCTGACCGACCCAGCGCACTTTGGCGAACTGGTGGTGGCGGCGGAAAAACGCGGCTGGATCGTGCACATGCACGCCGTCGGCGACCGTGCGGTGCGTGAAGCGCTCAATGGCGTGGCCTATGCGCGCAAGCTCAGCCCGACGCCCGTGCCCCACAGCATCGCGCACCTGCAACTGGTCAATCCCAAGGAGTTTCCACGCTTCAAGCAACTGGGCGTGATCGCTTCGATGCAACTGCTGTGGGCCACCGGCGAGTCCTACACCGTCGAACTGGTCAAGCCCTACATCAGCGCCTTTGCCTACGGTTACCAGTATCCCGCGCGGTCCCTGCATAACGCCGGCGCGACGATTGCCGGTGGCAGCGACTGGCCGGTGTCGAGCGCCAACCCGTTCAACGCCATTGCCCAGGCCAGCACGCGCAAAGGTCCGTTGGGCGTACTCAATGCCAAGGAAAGCATCGACCGCCAGACCATGTTCTACGCCTACACCCTCAACGCGGCGAAAACCCTGCGCCTGGACAAACAGATCGGTTCGCTGGCACCGGGCAAACAGGCTGACCTGATCATCCTCGACCGTGATGTGTTCAAGGTCAGCGATGACGACCTGTTCGAAACCAAAGTCCTGAACACTTTCTTCGCCGGCAAGCAGGTCTACGCCCCCGCGTCCTGACCTGCGTACACCCAGCACACGCAAAAAACTGCCAGCCCCTCGTAGCGCGAGGGGCCTGGCATCGCCATGCCTGAAATTCCCCGTACGCCATAACAACAAGAGAACTGTATGAACGCATTTTCAGCATTGACCCTCGCCGCGCTGGCACTGGCCCCCCTGACCAGCCAGGCCCTGGCCCTCAACGATGATTTCAGCCTGGACATGACCCTGGGCGTCGTCAGCGACTACCGTACCCGCGGCATCTCGCAAACCCTGGGCGATCCGGCGGTGCAGGGCGGCGCAACGCTGCTGCACAGCAGCGGCCTGTACATCGGCGCCTGGACCTCCAATGTTGATTTCGGTGGCGGCTTCGATACCCGGCAGGAGCTTGAGTACTACGCGGGTTACTACTGGCAGGCGACCGACGCGATCAGCCTGGATCTGGGCTACATCAAGTACGACTACCCGAAGAATTCAGAATTCAACCTCAGCGAGGTCTACGCCGTCCTCGACCTGTACGGCGTGAAGCTGGGTGCCTATTACTCCAAGGACACGCCGAATTTCTTCGGCGAGGACCAGGACACCCTTTACACCTACCTGGGCTACAAAATCGATTTGCCGGCCGAAGTCGGTCTGGACTTGCGCTTTGGGCGCAACGATGTGAATGACCCCGCGTTCTGGTCCGCCAGTGGCGATAGCCGTGAGTCTTACTACGAGTGGGAAGCCAAGCTGACCCGCGACTTCGTCGGCGTCACCTGGGGCCTGAGCTATATCGACACGGACTTGTCGAAAAGCGAGTGCGCCAGTTGGTACGGCTATGACGACCTGTGCTCGGCCACGGTCGTTGCCAGTGCCACCAAGACCTTCTAAGTTCATCCCCGACAACAAAAACAGTTCCTCAAAGGAAACATCGTCATGAGTGCGCAACGCAGTCCCCTGATCGAGACTCGCTCGATTGATTTCATTCCCGAGGCTGAGCGTCACGGCAGCCTCTACAGCCAGTTCACCCTGTGGCTCGGCGCCAACCTGCAGATCACCGCTATCGTCACCGGTGCCCTGGCGGTGGTACTGGGTGGCGATGTGTTCTGGTCGCTGATCGGCTTGCTGATCGGGCAAGTGTTCGGCGGTGCCGTGGTGGCGCTGCACGCGGCACAAGGGCCGAAGCTCGGGCTGCCGCAGATGATCTCCAGCCGAGTGCAGTTCGGCGTGTATGGCGCGGCGATCCCGATTGTCCTGGTGTGCCTGATGTACCTGGGTTTCAGCGCCACCGGCGCAGTGTTGTCGGGGCAGGCGATTGCGCAGTTGATCAGTGTCAGCGACAGCGCCGGCATCCTGATTTTCGCCGCGTGTATCGCGTTCCTGACGATCTTCGGGTATCGGGTGATTCACCTGGTCGGGCGGGTGGCCAGCGTGCTGGGCATCATCGCGTTCGCCTACCTGTTCACCCGGTTGATGACCCTCAACGACATCGGCCTGCTGCTTGACAATCGTCATTTCGGCTGGAGCACCTTCCTGCTGGCGGTGTCGCTCTCGGCGTCCTGGCAGATCGCCTTCGGCCCTTACGTGGCGGACTACTCGCGCTACCTGCCGAGCAAGACTTCGTCGTGGAAAACCTTCGCCGCTGTCGGCCTCGGCACGGTGCTGGGAGCGCAGACTTCGATGGTGCTGGGGGTGTTCGCCGCCGCACTGGCCGGGGCGAATTTCCGTGGGCACGAAGTGGCGACCATTGTCGGCCTGGGCAGCACCGGGGTGATCGCGTCCTTGCTGTACCTGAGCATTGTGTTCGGCAAGGTCACGGTGTCCACCCTCAACGCCTACGGCAGTTTCATGTGCATCGCCACCATCATCAGTGGCTTTCGTCGTCGCCTGGAGATCACCGCCCGCCAGCGCATGTTGTTCGTGCTGCTGATTATCGCGGCATCCACCACGCTGGCATTGCTGGGGCAGTACTCGTTCCTCAGCTCGTTCAAGTACTTCATCCTGTTTTTGCTGACGTTCTTCACCCCGTGGAGCGCGATCAACCTGGTGGATTACTACTTCATCAACAAGGAGCGTTACGACATCCCGGCGCTGTCCGACCCGGCAGGGCGCTACGGTCGCTGGAACGTCTTGGGGATCAGCGTGTACGTGATCGGCGTGTTGATCCAGTTGCCCTTTGTCGATACCCATTTCTACTCCGGGCCGATGGTTGCGCAACTGGGCGGCGTGGACATTTCCTGGATCGTCGGGCTGCTGGTGCCGGGTGTGATCTATTACGCGCTGGCCAAGCCGTCAATGAGTGCGGTGGTGGTTGAGCGGGGTTAATACCAGCTTTTGTGGCGAGGGGGCCAGCGTTGACTAGCGCTTTGGTAGTTTCCAGCGCTCACGCAACCGTTCGTACTGCGCTTCAGGCAGTTGCACCAGCACCGGGGATTTACTTGGGTTGAGCCAATCGAACAACCGTGCGATGTTCGCCGGGTCCATGGCCGTACAGCCACGGGTCGGCGCCGTGGGGCCGCGCCAGATGTGGAAGAAAATGCACGAGCCGGCGGTGGGAGTGGCCGGGGTGTTGTGCTGGATGAAAATGCCCTGGTGGTACAAGTCATCGCTGCGGCGCATGCGTTCGGAACTGCTCCAGTCCTTGGCAACCACCGAGCCATCGACCAGTTGGTTGTAGCGAGCCGATTGGCTGTCATCCACGCATTCGATGGTCGGTGTCAGCGACAGATAGGGCAGGCGGGTGTCGGCGGAAGGCTCGTAGCCAAATGCCGTACCCAGCTTGAACATTCCAGCCGGTGCCTTGCCGTCGCCTTCCTGTTTGACCGGGCCTTCAGGTTGCCCGGTGTCGAGTTGGCCTTTGCCCCAGCCCATGCCGTTTTTGCCGAGCACCACTGCAAACGGCGCTTCGAACTTTTCAAAGGTCTTGCCGCGCCGTTCATAGCGCTGGGCAGTGGCCTGAACGTCATCCCAGTTTTTGCTGGTGACCACGATCAGTTGGTCGCTGCCGTCGAGTCCCTGGGCCATTGCGGCCAGCGGAAAAAACGTCACCAACAGGGTCTTGAGCAGAATGTTCATGGTGCAAGCGGCGTGATGGGGAAGTCCATGACGTCCGGCTTCTGCGGATTCCCGCTGTACGTGAAGTGCCACCACTCGGCCGAATAACCCACAAAGCCTTCCTTGGTCATGGCACTGGTCAGGCGCTGGCGATTGGCTTTGGCCGTGGCGTTGATCAGCGCCGAGTCGGTGTGGGCCCGCTCATCGAAGCAATCGAAACCGGTGCCCATGTCGAGCGCGCCGTCGTGCCAGCGCTGGCCGTAAGGGGCGGTGCAATCCACTGGCGTGACCGAAGGCGTCCAGGTGTCGGCGAGCAGGGCGTCGGGGCCGGTCAGCGTCAGGTCGACGGTGTTGCCTCGGGAGTGGTTGGACACCCGGGCCACATAACCCAGGCGCCAGAAGTCCTGCTTGTCGACCCGTGGATAGAACTCGGTCTTCAGCGGGTCGCCAGGTTCGGTGGCGAAGCGGCCCATGTCCGCCACCGCGCGCTTGGGTCGATAGCAGTCGAATACCTTCAAGCCGTAGCCTTCGGCTTTCAGTGAGCTTTGCACTCGGGCTAATGCCTTTGCAGCGTCCTCCGACAACAGACACTCCGCCGCCTGATAACCGTCGAGCGGGTGCCCGGTGAAATTGTGCGCGCTGGTGTAGCGGATGTCCTGCTCGATGCCCGGGGCGACGCTGCGCACATACACCATGTGCCCGGGTTTCGCCTCGTCGGCCATGCATGGCGTGGCGAGGCTCAGGCACAGCAGCAACAGACAGGGTGAACGCGACATCGGGAACGGCTCCATGCATGACCAGTCATTCCATCATGGCTTGAAACCGTCCGTACCTCCATGAAGTTGTTGATCGGCGTGATAGGACGAACGCACCAGCGGCCCGGACGCCACGTTCTTGAAGCCCATGCGCGTGCCTTCCTCGGCGAACCAGGCAAAGGTGTCGGGATGCACGAAGCGCTGTACCGGCAAGTGACTGCGGGACGGTTGCAGGTACTGGCCGAGGGTCAGCATGTCGATGTCGTGCTCGCGCATGCGTTGCATGACCTCGATGACTTCCTCGTCGGTTTCGCCCAGGCCCAGCATCAGGCCGGACTTGGTCGGCACATGGGGTACCGCGTGCTTGAATTTTTGCAGCAGGTCCAGCGACCACTCGAAGTCCGAACCCGGCCGCGCGGCCTTGTACAGGCGCGGTACGGTTTCCAGGTTGTGGTTGAACACATCCGGCGGCTCATGGGCGGTGATCGCCAGGGCCACGTCCATGCGTCCGCGATAGTCCGGCACCAGGGTTTCCAGTTGCACGCCGGGCGACAGCTTGCGGATTTCCCGCAGGCAATCGACAAAGTGCCGGGCGCCACCGTCGCGCAAATCGTCGCGATCCACTGAGGTGATCACCACGTATTTCAGGCGCAGTTCGGCGATGGCCACGGCCAGGTTCATTGGCTCGTTGGTGTCCAGAGGTTTGGGGCGGCCATGACCGACATCGCAGAACGGGCAACGGCGGGTGCAGATATCGCCCATGATCATGAAGGTCGCGGTGCCACCGGAGAAACATTCACCGAGGTTGGGGCACGAGGCTTCTTCGCAGACGCTGTGCAGCTTGTGCTTGCGCAACAGTTGCTTGATCCGTTCAACCTCGGGGGAGATCGGCATGCGCACGCGAATCCAGTCGGGTTTGCGCGGGAATTCATCCGTGGGAATGATCTTCACCGGAATCCGCGCGACCTTTTCCGCGCCGCGCAGTTTGGTGCCGACCTCCACTTTGGCCGGGCTGTTGCCGGCCGATTCGACAATGGCATTCATCGTTATTTCCTTGTGCACAGAACCTGTAGGAGCGAGCTTGCTCGCGAAGCACCCAAAGGCACCGCGTTAATCCTGAATGCGCGCGTAATCGTTGGCGACCATCGCGAGCAAGCTCGCTCCTACAGGGGTGTGTGTGGTGTGCTTAGTCGCGGTAGACCGGGAAGTCCGCGCACAGGGCGGCCGCTTGCCGTGCGACATTGGCTTCAATATCGGCATCGCCCAGGTGATCGAGGATGTCGCAGATCCAGCCGGCCAACGCAATGCTCTGCGCTTCCTTGAAGCCACGGCTGGTGATCGCTGGCGTACCGATGCGCAGACCGGACGTCACGAATGGCGATTGCGGATCGTTGGGCACGGCGTTCTTGTTCACGGTGATGCCGGCACGGCCGAGGGCGGCGTCGGCGTCCTTGCCGGTCAGGCCCTGGCGGATCAGGCTGACCAGGAACAGGTGGTTATCCGTGCCGCCGGACACCACGTCGTAACCGCGCTCGATAAACACCTGCGCCATGGCCTGGGCGTTACGGATCACTTGCGCCTGATAGGTCTTGAATGCCGGCTCCAGCGCTTCCTTGAAGCACACGGCCTTGGCGGCGATCACGTGCATCAGTGGGCCACCCTGACCGCCGGGGAACACCGCGGCGTTGAGCTTTTTCTCCAATTCGGGATTGGCCTTGGCCAGAATCAGACCGCCACGCGGGCCGCGCAGGGTCTTGTGCGTGGTGGTGGTGACCACATCGGCGAAGGGCAGCGGGTTCGGGTACAGACCCGTGGCCACCAGACCGGCGACGTGGGCCATGTCGACGAAGAACCAGGCGCCGACCTTGTCGGCGATCTGGCGGAAACGCGGGAAGTCCAGAGTCTTCGAATAGGCCGAGAACCCGGCGATGATCATCTTCGGCTGGTGCTCGACCGCCAGGCGCTCGACTTCGTCGTAGTCGATCAGGCCGGTGCTGGTGTCGATGCCGTACTGCACGGCGTTGTACAGCTTGCCGGAAAAACTCACCTTGGCACCGTGGGTCAGGTGACCGCCGTGGGCCAGGCTCATGCCCAGCACGGTGTCGCCGGCTTGCAGCAGGGCCAGGTAAACCGCGGCGTTGGCCTGGCTGCCGGAGTGCGGCTGGACGTTGGCATAATCGGCGCCGAACAGTTGTTTGGCGCGGTCGATGGCCAGTTGCTCGACCACATCGACGTGCTCGCAGCCGCCGTAGTAACGCTTGCCCGGATACCCTTCGGCGTACTTGTTGGTCAGGCCGCTGCCCTGGGCTTGCATCACCCGTTGGCTGGTGTAGTTTTCCGAGGCGATCAGTTCGATATGGTGTTCCTGCCGCGCATCCTCGGCGTTCATCGCCGCCAGCAGTTCGTCGTCGTAGCC
Organism: Pseudomonas sp. P4_B3; assembly: GCF_056402295.1. Classification (NCBI taxonomy): domain Bacteria; kingdom Pseudomonadati; phylum Pseudomonadota; class Gammaproteobacteria; order Pseudomonadales; family Pseudomonadaceae; genus Pseudomonas; species Pseudomonas sp. P4_B3. Next base: position 208,453 of record NZ_JBFUHR010000014.1, on the reverse strand, counting down.
TTTGATCTGGTCGTGCTTGCTGAACATGGTGTGGTCCTTTTGCGGATTCGGGGGGGCTTCAAGCGTCGGCGTGTTCTGCAGTCAGGCGTTCATAGGCGTCTTGATCGAGTAAATCGCTCAACGCCAGGGCATCGACCGGTTTGAAGCGAAAGAACCAGCCTTCGCCCAATGGGTCTTCGTTGACCAGTTCAGGGGTGCTCTCCAGCGTCGCGTTAATCTCGACCACTTCACCGTCCAGCGGCATGCCGATACTGCTGGCGGCTTTCACCGATTCCAGCACCGACACTTCAGCACCTGCATCGAAGGCGCCCAGTTCAGGCACCTGAACGAACACCACATCCCCCAGCGCCTGCTGGGCAAATGCGGTGATACCGACGGTGACCAGGCCATTGCTCTCAAGGCGCAACCATTCGTGATCGACGGTAAAACGCAATTGGCTCATATCAACTCCTTATTGTTTTAAGGCTCGTGGCGGGGCGACGAGCGGGGTTGGAGGAGTGATAGCAAGGGCGGTGCCAATGTTTTTTATTTGTTTTAAATCAATGGCTTGGAGTTATTTTATTAAGTGCGAGAGATTTCATCCGTATTGAAATCAATACAGGCAAGCAGGGCTGTGGGTGCAGACGCCGTAATTGCGTGTGGGAAAGGTTTTGTCTTGATTTCGCTACGCTGTATCGATTTGAAGACGCTGACGTCGCGCAGCTCCTACAAAGAGCCGTGTAATGGCTTCAGGGCTTGGCGGGAATCCCGTACTTGCGCAAGCGAATCGCAATCGCGCTATGGGACGTCTGCAACCGCGCCGCCAACAACCGACTGGACGGGTAGCTGCGATACAGCTGTTCCAGCAGGTTCTTTTCAAAGTCGCCCACAGCCTCTTCCAGGCTGCCGACTTCGCCGTCGTTTTGCCGCTCGACGGCGGTGCGGGCGATGTCGAGGTCATCGATGTCCACCAGCGGATTTTCGCAAATCGCCGCCGCGCGAAAGATCACGTTTTGCAGTTGCCGCACGTTGCCCGGCCAGCGGTTGCCGAGCAGGGCGCTGAAGGTACTTGGTGCCAAACGACACGCCGGTCGCTGGATCTGCGCGCAGGCCTGTTGCATGAAGTGATTGGCCATCAGCAGGATGTCGTGCCCGCGCTCGCGCAGCGGCGGCACCTGCAGGTTGAGCACGTTGAGGCGGTAGAACAGGTCTTCGCGAAAACGCCCTTCGGCGACCATTTTCTCCAGGTCGCGGTGGGTGGCGCTGAGCACCCGCACATTGACCCGGACTTCCTTGTCGCCACCGACCCGGCGGAAGCAGCCATCGCTCAAAAAGCGCAGCAATTTGGCTTGCAGGTACGGCGACATTTCCCCTACTTCATCGAGGAACACCGTGCCCTGATCGGCCAGTTCCAGCAGGCCGAGCTTGCCGCCCCGTTGCGCGCCGGTGAAGGCGCCGGGGGCGTAGCCGAACAACTCGCTCTCGGCCAGGCTCTCCGGCAGCGCCGCACAGTTGAGGGCCAGAAACGGCGCATCGTGCCGTGGGCTGATGGCATGGCAGGCGCGGGCCACCAGTTCCTTGCCGGTGCCGGTTTCACCCTGGATCAGCAACGGCGCGTCGAGGGCCGCCACCCGTTGGGCGCGGGCCTTGAGCGCACGGATCGGCGGCGATTCGCCGAGCAGCGCATCGAAGCCTTCGGCATGGTCATGGTGCAGCGCCGACAGGCGTTCGCCAATGCGATTGGGTTGATACAGGGTGAGCAGGGCGCCGGCGTCGGTGATCGGCATCGCGTCGAGGAGCAGCGTCTGGCCACCGAGGCTGACTTCGTGCATCGGCAGGCGGAAATGCTGAGCGATCAAGGTGCGCTGCAAATCGGCATCGTCGAACAGCGCGGTCAGCGATTCACCGGCCGGTTCGCGTCCGCACAGAGCGATCAGCGCCGGGTTGGCCAGCAACACGTGACCTCGGTCATCCACCGCCAGCACGGGGTCGGAACTGGCTGCCAGCAACGCGTCCAGTTGCAGGCGCCGACGCTGGCCGGGAAGGATGTCGACCATGGTCACTGCCTGCACGCCGCGCACATCAAAAAGGGCTTCGCGCAATTCTTCGAGCACCTCGGCGCCCAGGGTCGGCGCATCGATGTAGACGTTCGGCGGCACCATCTCCACGGCGTCCAGGTTGAAACTGCGACCACCGAGCAGGGCCAGCACTTCCTGGGTGATGCCGACGCGGTCGATGAAGGTGACGTGGATGCGCATGACGGGCCTGCAAGGTTGGCGAACCGAATCAGTATGCCCGGCAAAATTTGAATTTGGCGAGTGTCACATCACGGCTGTCCGGTTTTACGGGCGCTGGCGGCCAGGTCTTCAAGGAACGCCTGGAGGATCGGTGGCGGTGCCGTGCCGCGTCGGGTGATCACGTCGAACGGCGATTTCAAACGCAGACTCCCGGGGGCCAACTGGTGCATCTCACCGCTCTTGACCCACTGGGCGGCGAAGTGCTCAGGCAGAAAGCCCAGGTAGGCACCGGAAATGATCAGGATCGCCGTGGCTTCGATGTTGTCCACGGTGGCGGCCGCCTTGCTCACGCCGAGGTGTTCGAGGTCGTATTGCTGCATGTAGCCGCGCACGACGATCCGCCCGGCAGCGACTTCTTCGAGCAGTTCCTCACCTTCGGCGTGGCTGCCGTACAAGGGGTGACGCCGCCCGCAATACAAGCCCAGGGCTTCCTGGTACAGCGGCGATTGCAGCAACCCCGGCACATGGATCGGGAAGTGCCCGATGGCGAGATGAAGGCGACCGTCGAGCACCCGTTCTTCGAGTTCCGCCGGGGTGCCGACGTACACGTTCAGGTGCACGTCATGCCCGCGGGAGACGAAGCGCTGGGTGGTACGCGGGATCGGCGAGTCCGGGTCGGTGATCGTGGTGTCGATGATCCCCAGGTTGAGCTTGCCGCTGATGTGCTGCTTGAGCACGTCGGCGTCCATGCAGAAGTTTTCCACCGCCGACAGCAGGCGCTGGGTGGCTTCATGAATCGCCACCCCTTGTTCGGTCAGGCGGAAGCCACTGCGCCCGCGCTGGCAGAGTTTGACCCCGAGGCGGGTTTCCAGGTGGGTCATCTGTTCGCTGATGGTCGACTGACCGGCATTGAGCGCCGCCTGCGCGGCCGAGAACCCCCCGCAGCGCACAATCGTGGCAAACACCCTGAGCAGTTTCAGGTCGACATCGTGCAGCTGGATCATCTTGGACCTCCGGCCTGTGGATGCATCGGGAATGCCGATATGAGTATCTGATGTTTAGCATTTTTTCCACGAAAACCTGCGCCCATAGTCTTTCCAACGGCGGTCGCCTTGCAGTCCGCCAGGCCGATAACAAGAAGTGGAGAGGCTAGAAATGTCGAACAACGGTTATGAATCCGGTCGCCTGAACCTGCCATTCGTAGGTCATTGCACCTTTGGCAAATCCCCGGTGTGCACCGATTGGGATGCACTGGATGCCGACGTCGCGGTGCTCGGCGTGCCCAACGACATGGGCACCCAGTGGCGCTCCGGCGCACGCTTCGGACCACGCGGGATTCGCGAAGCATCGACGCTGTTTTCCTTCGGCCACGCCGGCGCCTACGACCACGAAGATGACGTGATGTACCTCACCGCATCGGACGTGCGCATGGTCGACGTCGGTGATGCCGACATCGTCCACACCGACATGGTCACCAGCAACAAGAACACCGAATACGCCGTGCGCAAGATCCTCGATGCCGGCGTGATGCCGGTGGTGCTCGGCGGCGATCACTCGGTGCACGCGCCAGTGATCAAGGCCTTCGAAGGCCGCGGCCCGATCCACATCATTCACTTCGATGCGCACCTGGACTTCGTCGACGAACGCCACGGTGTGCGCTACGGCCACGGCAACCCGCTGCGCCGCGCTTCGGAAATGAACCACATTGTCGGCATGACCCAGATGGGCATCCGCAACGTGTCGTCGTCCAACCGCGACGACTACGAAGCGGCCCACGAAGCCGGCTCGAAAATCCTCTCGGTGCGCGATGTGCGCCGCCTCGGTGTCGAGGGTGTGCTGGCGCTGATCCCGCAGAACATCAACTACTACATCACCATCGACATCGACGGTTTCGACCCGTCCATCGCCCCTGGCACCGGCACCCCGAGCCACGGCGGCTTCCTCTACTACGAAGTGCTGGAAATCATCCAGGCCCTGGCCAAGCGCAGCAAAGGCAACATCGTCGGCATGGACCTGGTGGAAGTGGCACCGGTCTACGACCCGACCGGCATGACCTCGATCCTGGCCGCGCAACTGCTGCTCAACAGCATCGGTTTCATCTTCCACGAGCGTGGCAAGGTGCGGGCAGCCGCCGAGAGCGAAGCCGCATCAGCCTGATCATCGAAACCAGTGACCCGGCAGGCTCTGACTGCCGGGCAGAGAGAACAAAAATGGACACGATCGTCAAAAGTTACCTGCAAAAATTCGGCGTCAGCGAAGCCACCCAGACCTTCCTCAGCAAGGTCCAGAAAATGTTCATCGGCGGCGCCTGGGTCGAAGCCAGCGACGGCCAGACTTCCGATGTGATCGAACCGTCGACCGAAGGCCTGATCACCCGTATTCCCATGGGCACCACCGATGATCTGGACCGCGCCGTGCAAGCCGCACGCGCGCAGTTCGACGGCGGCGCCTGGCGCCAGGCCAAACCGGCCGAGCGCGAGCGCATGATGCAGCGCCTGGCTGACCTGATCGAACAGAACGCCGCCGAGCTGGCTGAAATCGAATCCATCGACATGGGCAAGTCCGTGGCCTTCGCCAAGGACGTGGACATCCAGGGCACCGTCGATACCCTGCGTTACTTCGCCGGCTGGGCCACCAAGCTGCACGGCCGTACCGTCGAGCCTTCGCTGCCGGGCAATTACCTGGCCTATACCCGCAAGGAAGCGGTGGGCGTAGTCGGCGCCATCGTGCCGTGGAACTTCCCGCTGCAAACCATGGCCTGGAAGCTCGGCGCGGCGCTGGCGACCGGTTGCACCGTGGTGGTCAAGCCTGCCGAACTGACTTCGTTGTCGGCCCTGCGTTTCGCTGAACTGGTGCAGGAAGCGGGCATTCCCGACGGCGTGATCAACATCGTCACCGGGCGCGGCAGCGTGGTCGGTGCGGCCATGGCCACCCACCCTGGTATCGACAAACTGACCTTCACCGGTTCTACCCCGGTCGGCCAGACTGTCGGCCGCGCAGCGCTGGATGACATGAAGCGCCTGACCCTCGAACTCGGTGGTAAATCACCGGTCATCGTCTGCGCCGACGCCGACATCCCGGCCGCCGCCCAAGCGGTCGCCAATGGCGTGTTTTTCAACTCCGGGCAGGTATGCGACGCCGGTACACGGGCCTATATTCATAGCAGTGTCTACGACGAATTCCTGCGTGAGCTGATCGCCTACACGCGCACCTTGAAAATGGCCCCGGGCCTGGATCCTGATTGCTTCATCGGCCCGCTGGTTTCTGCCCTGCAAAAGCAGCGCGTGACCGAGTACATCGAAACCGGCAAGGCTGAAGGCGCCGAACTGGTCTACGGCGGCCAACCGGTCGATGGCCCTGGCTTCTTCGTCGAGCCGACCATCTTCGCCAACTGCCGCAATGACATGCGCATCGTCCAGGAAGAAATCTTCGGCCCGGTGCTGGTCACCGCACCGTTCGACGATGAAGAAGACGCACTGGCCCTGGCCAATGACTCGCCCTACGGCCTGGCGGCGGCACTGTATTCCAACGACCTGGGCAAGGTGCACAGCCTGATTCCACGCTTGAAAGCAGGCTCGGTCTACGTCAACGCCCACGGCACCCTCGATCCGTCGATGCCGTTCGGTGGCTACAAACAGTCCGGTTTCGGCAAGGATCTGGGCGCCGAGCAGCTCGATTACCTGCTCGAAACCAAGGCGGTGTGGATCACGCTGCCAAGCTGACGCCACCCCTTTGTAGGAGCGAGCTTGCTCGCGAAGGTCGTTAACGAAAACGCGTGCTTGCCGGTTAAACGCGGCGCTCTTGAGACCATCGCGAGCAGGCTCGCTCCTACAGTCCTGTACGGTTCCAGCAACAACGCCAGGTAGGCACGCGTGAGCTCAGCCCTTGTAGGAGCGAGCTCGCTCGCGAAAGACGTCAGAGCGCCGCGCTCACCCAGGCAGCCCTCGTCATCGTTAACGTTTTTTCGCGAGCAGGCTCGCTCCCACAGGGGAGTCGTTCACCCGAAAGAACGCGGTTATCTCGTCATGATCTTCCAACAATAAGAGTCCATCATGAACACTAACGCCAAGTCCGCCACGAGCGTGTCCAGCCTCGACGAAAAATCCGTCGTCGAGGGGCATTCGATTGACTTCATCCCCGAGAACGAGCGCACTGACAAGCTGGCCAGTCAGGGCCCGTTCTGGTTCCTCGGCAATTTCACCTTCTTCACCATGACCATCGGCTTCGTTGGCCCAAGCGTCGGCCTGACCGCGCTGTGGACTACGCTCGCCGGTACGCTGGGCATCATGTTCGGCACACTGTTCATGGCGTTTCACGGCTCCCAGGGCCCGCACCTTGGCCTGCCGCAGATGATCCAGTCCCGCGCGCAGTTCGGCTATCGCGGGGTGATTTTGGTACTGCTCGCAACGCTGTTCGTGTTCGCCGGCTTCAACATCGTCAACCTGGTGCTGATGATGCAGGGGCTGCATACGCTATTCGGGTTCAACCCGGCGGTGATCGCGGTGGCGGTGACCATACCGGCGGCGGTGCTGGCGATTCTCGGCCATGACTGGATGCACCGCAGCTTCAAATGGGCGCTGTACCTGTCGTTGCCGCTGTATGGCCTGGTGACCGTGGCGGTGGTGATGGGCTGGGTGCCGGATGCAGTGCTGCCGGCGCTAGCGGAGGGCGAAGTGGCCCGGGAGCCGCTGGGTTTCAACTGGACCGGTTTCATCGCGCAGTTTGCGGCGGCCGCCAGCTACAACATCGCCTATGCGCCTTATGTGTCGGACTACTCGCGCTACCTGCCGAAAAACACCTCCAGCGGCAAGTTGATCGCTGTGGTGTTCCTCGGGGCTTCGCTGTCTGGCGCGTGGATGATTTCCGTGGGTGGCTGGCTGGCCGATCACCTGCACTCCACAGACGTGCTGGTGGCCCTGGGGCAAGTCGGCAACACCGTGTCGCCGCTGGTGGGCACGGCGGTGGTGATCGTCACCATCCTGGCGTTCCTGCCGGTGATCGCGATGAACATCTACAGCGCCAAACTGACCACGCTGACCTGCGTCGATTCGATCAAGCACATCGAACCCACCCGCAAGGCGCGCATCCTGGCCATCGGCTTCGTGATCCTGCTGCAGCTGGGCGTGGCCCTGAGCATCCAGAGTTCCGGCAAAGGCCTGTCGGTGCTGGGGATCTACCTGGTGGTGATGCTGTATTTCCTGGTGCCCTGGACCTCGGTCAACCTCACCGACTACTTCTTCGTGCGCAAGGGCCGCTACGCCATCCCGCACTTCTTCATGCCCCACGGCAACATCTACGGCAGCTGGGGCCTGCGCGGTATCGCCGCCTATGCCATCGGTTTTATCTCGATGATCCCGTTCTTCTACATCTTCGACGGCGTTGAACAGCGCGAGGTGTATGTCGGCCCGCTCGCCAAGGCGCTGGGCAGCATCGACATCGCCTGGCTGGTCGGGCTGATCGTGTCGGGCCTGGCGTACTACTGGCTGAGCCGCTCGATCGATCTGAAACGCGAAGAAGCGGTGATCCAGCAGATCGAGAAAACCTCCCCGCAATACACCACCGGCGACACGCTGACCCACAAACAGCAACCACTGCCGGTATTCACTGAATCGACGGTCGGGAGATGACCATGGCTACGCAAAAATACGACTACATCATCATTGGCGCAGGCTCGGCAGGTTGTGTGTTGGCCAACCGTCTGAGCGAAGACCCGGCCACCTCGGTGCTGGTCCTGGAATTCGGCGGCAGTGACAAGAGCGTAGTGATCCAGATGCCGAGCGCATTCTCGATCCCGATGAACACCAAGAAGTACAACTGGCGCTACGAAACCGAGCCGGAGACCCACCTCAACGGCCGACGCATTCACTGCCCACGGGGCAAGGTGCTGGGCGGTTCGTCGTCGATCAACGGCCTGGTGTACATCCGTGGCCACGCGCTGGACTTTGACGAGTGGGAATCCCTGGGTGCCGAAGGCTGGGGTTATCGCAACTGCCTGCCGTACTTCAAGCGCGCCGAAAGCTATGAGTCGGGTGGCGACAGCTATCGCGGGCAAACCGGGCCGCTGCACACCACCAACGGCAACCACATGAAAAACCCGCTGTACGGTGCCTGGGTCGAAGCCGGTGCGGAGGCGGGCTACATCAAGACCGAAGACTGCAACGGCTACATGCAGGAAGGTTTCGGCGCCATGCACATGACCGTGAAGAACGGCGTGCGCTGCTCCACGGCCAACGCCTATCTGCGCCCGGCCATGGGCCGTCCGAACCTGACGGTGATCACCCACGCGATGACGCGCCAGATCATTCTTGAAGGCAAGCGCGCGGTGGGGGTCATGTATGACCACGGTGGCCAGACCCACCAGGTGTATTGCAATCGCGAAGTGCTGATCTCGTCCGGGCCAATCGGCTCGCCGCACCTGCTGCAACGCTCGGGCATCGGCCCGGCGGACGTCCTGCGCAAGGCCGGGATCGGCGTAAGCCATGATCTGCCGGGAGTAGGGGAGAACCTGCAGGATCACGCCGAGGTGTACATCCAGTTCGGCTGCAAGGAACCGGTGACCCTCAACAGCAAGATGGACCCGCTGAGCAAGCTGATGATCGGTCTGCGCTGGCTGCTGTTCAAGGACGGCCTGGGCGCCACCAACCACTTCGAAGCCGGTGGTTTCATCCGCTCCGAGAAGGGCCTGCGCTGGCCGGACATCCAGTTTCACTTCCTGCCGGCGGCGATGCGCTACGACGGCAACAAACCGATCAAGGGCCATGGCTTTATGGTGCTCACCGGGCCGAACAAACCGAAAAGTCGTGGTTATGTGCGGGTGCGCTCGGCGGATCCGTACGAGCATCCGGAAATCCGCTTCAACTACCTTGAGCGGGAAGAGGACCGCGAAGGCTTCCGCCGCTGCATTCGCCTGACCCGCGAGATCATCGGCCAGAAAGCCATGGACCGCTTCCGAGACGGCGAAATCGCCCCGGGCGCGCAGGTGACCAGCGATGAAGACCTCGACGCCTTCGTGCGCGACAACCTGGAAAGCACCTACCATCCCTGCGGTTCGTGCCGCATGGGCGAGGACGACATGGCGGTGGTCGATTCCGAGCTGCGCGTGCGCGGTATCGCCGGTCTGCGGGTGATCGATTCGTCGGTGTTCCCGACCGAGCCGAACGGCAACCTCAATGCACCGACCATCATGCTCGCCGAGCGCGCCTCGGATCTGGTGCGTGGCGTGAAGATGCTGCCGGCGTCGGATGTGCCGGTGGGTCTGGTCGAGGGCTGGGAGAGCAGCCAACGTACTTCGTTGCCGGGTCGGAACGTGCGGGTCTGATCCAAAAGCAAAGATCGCAGCCTGCGGCAGCTCCTACAGGGAAACACATTCCAATGTAGGAGCTGCCGCAGGCTGCGATCTTTTGATCTTGCCTGGAAAAATATCCCTTCCTAATCCACACCATTGCTAGTCTGTAATTCCTCGAGACCGCAATGGAGCACCCTCATGGCTATTCAGGCCCTGCGCGCCGACGCATCGCACATCGACCAGATCGCCCCCTTGTTTGACGCCTACCGGATGTTCTACAAGCAGCCGTCGAACCTTGCGCAATCGCGCGCCTTCATCGCTGAGCGACTCGCCCGGGATGAATCGGTGATTTTTCTTGCCCGGGACCCCGGCGGTGAAAACCTCGGCTTCGTCCAACTGTTCCCGACTTTTTCCTCTATCGACGCCTATCGCACCTGGCTGCTTGGTGATCTGTTCACCACGCCCGCCGCCCGGGGCAAAGGGGTCGGTAAGTTGCTGATGAACACCGCCCGGGATTTTGCGAAGCTGGCCGGCGGCAAAGGCATGACCCTGGAAACCGCCACCGACAACTTCACTGCCCAACGCCTGTATGAATCCCTGGGCTGGGTGCGCGACCCCGGTTACTACACCTATTGCCTGGATCTGAAAAAAGTCTGACTCAGCGATCCTGTTCGCCAAATACCGGGCGCATGAATGAACGCTCGTAGCTGAAGATGAACTTCCTCTCTTCGGCGTACTTGAACGCCGCGATGCACTCCGGATCGTTCATCGACTGCTGCCGGTAATGTTCGTACGCCGCCAGGCTGGGGAAGGTGAACAGCGCCAGGGCGATGTTGTTGGCGCCCTCCGACGGCAAAAAGTAGCCGTGGTGCTGGCCGCCGAACTTTTCCACCAAGGGAATCCACAACTTGCCGTAGTGCTCGAACGCTTCGAGCTGGTAGGGATCGAGCACGTATTTCAGGTAGCAGGTCACCATTGTTTCGTTCCTTGATCAGGTTTTGAGGGCAGTCGCCACTGTAATCAACCGTGGGCGCCCGGCACAGCCGCTTGTTCGACATTGACCGGTAACTTTGCGCCAGAGGCATGCGCTGGCGTCGCCGCACTATTGGTTCAGTCAATAGTCACCATCAAGAATCGCAAGTTCTGTTTTTTGCGCAAAGGCGGAAAATTGCCTGCATTGAACACGCTGCTCAAGGAACCTGCGCGATGAAAATCTTGACCCGACTGGCTGTGATTGCCCTGTTGCTGGGCAGTGTTGCATCCACCGCATCGGCCTACGCCGAGGACGCACGCGCCTGCCATCTGCCGCCCATAACCGGGAGCCAGGGCGGGTTGCAATACGGACAGACGGTCGGGGTGCTCTACAGCGAGAACACCGTGGAAAACCTGCAATACCTTGCGCAATACCACTCGGTGGCCGTGAATGGTGCGAAAAACGCACTGGATGCGCGGATTCGCCAAGCCTTCGTCAACAGCTCCGATCCGGACCTGGCCATCGACTGGCTGATGAGTTCGCTGCACCACACCTTTGTGTCGGTGACGGTCTACGACAACCTCGAAGCCCTGGTGCAGGCCCACCCGGACGTGGTGGTGATGCTCGATACCCACAACCAGTTGCTGACCCAGCGTAACGATCGGGTTGAGGCGCGTTTCGCCGCGCGGTTCTACGACGCCAACCTGCAGTACATCGGCAAGGCCGAAGGCGCGGTGGAAAAACAACTGCCGTCGGTGTGGGTGCATGACAAGGCCGCACCCGAGATCGCCGCACAAATCGAACAACAACGCGACCTGCAACTAAGTGCATTGAAACAGTTCGATGTGTCGTTGAAGGCGCTGGTAACCGCCGGATTAACCGCAGCAACCAATTAACAAGCCCGACGTCCGTTGAACGGCGGGCAACCCAATCCATCGTCGATTTCTTTTCAGGACCTGATTCATGCGCACTTTTTTTGCCCCGACCCTGGCCTTCGCTTCGCTGCTGCTGGCCGGTTGTGCCACGCCGAACGATCCGACGCTGACCTTGCAGACCAGCAAGTCGCCCGAGGAGTACACCCATTGCGTGGTGCCGAAGTTGCAGCACGATGCGCTGGTGCCCACGGTATCGCAGACCCAGCGCAGTTACCGGATCGTCGTCCCGAGCAAAGTGGCGGCGGACAATGTGCTTGAAACCTACAAAGCCTCGAATGGCGGCAAGGTGTTCCTGTACGAGCGCAAGCTGCTGGCCTCGGCGTTCGTGCCGTCGACGTTCGAGCGTGCGGCGCAGGAGTGTCTGTAAGCAGAATTTCAGGCAAAAAAAAGCCACCAGAATTGGCAGCAGAAAAGTAAAGCACGCATTGAATGACTTGATTATGCCGCCCGGTTCATGACGATTCGATGACGGTTTGATGGCCATTCATCCGGATGCCGCAAATCCTGCCACTTGTGGTGTGGGTCAGATCTCCAGGCGGTGTCATCTGGGTGTCATCGAAGCAATGGCAAGATCCTCGCAATCCGTCTTGAGTGCCCGACGGCCGCCAGTCCGCCGGCAGATGAATGTGCAAGGAACCCCCTATGAAAGACGCCCCGCTGTTTGCCGCCATCGACCTGGGTTCCAATGCGTTTCGCCTGATGATTGGCCAGTCGGTAAGACGGAACCAGCAGATGGTCATCCAGGAAGTGAAAACCCTGCGTGAACCGGTACGTCTGGCCGAAGGCCTGCAGGGTGGGGCACTCGATGAGTTGGCGCTGGACCGTGGCTGGCAGGCGCTGGCGCGGTTCGGCAAAAAGTTGCGCGGCTTCGAGGCCGGGCGCGTGCGGGCGGTGGCCACCAGTGCCGTGCGCGAAGCGGACAACGCGCCGCTGTTCCTGGCCAGTGCCGAGCGCCACCTGGGCTTTCGCATCGACGTCATTTCCGGTCACGAAGAGGCGCAACTGGTTTACGCCGGCGTGGCCCACACCTTGCCGGCGCAAAGCACACGGCTGGTGGTGGACATCGGCGGTGGCTCCACGGAAATGATCATTGGCCGTGGCGACCAATTGCTGGTCACCGAGAGCATTGCCATCGGCAGCGGCACCTTCGGTGCGCATTATTTCCACGGCGGGCGGATCATGGCCGAAGCGCTGCTGGAGGCCGAACGCGCGGCCACCGTGCAGTTCGAGCGCATTGCCCGCCGTTACCGCGCCATGGGCTGGCAGCAGGCGATCGGTTCTTCCGGGACGGCGCGGATGCTGGCCAAGGTGCTCAAGGCCAATGGCTTGAATGATGACGACCAGAGCGGCATCACCTACGGTGGCCTGTTGCGCCTGTCGTTGCGCCTGCTGGAAGTCAAACATGTGAAACACCTCAAGCTGGCGGGGTTGCCCACCCATCGCCTGAGCATTTTGCCCGGCGGCCTGGTGTTGATGCTGGCAGCGTTCAAGGTGTTTGGCATCACGCATATGATTGCGTCGGAACCGGGTTTGCGGTTCGGCGTGCTGCATGGATTGATGAGCAAACACTGAAACCCTGCCAGCCGAGGTAACCCCATGACCGACCCACGTCGCGTGCTGTTCGTCTGCGCCAGAAACGATGTCCGCTCACCCATGGCCGAAGCCCTGCTGCGCCATACCGATCCTGCCGATTTCCAGGCCTTCAGCGCCGGGCTTGAGGCCACCGGGATCGATCCACGCACCTTCGAATCCCTCGATCACATCGGCGTCGATGCCAGCGGTCTGCGCAGCAAGTCCCTCGAAGATTTCGAAGGTCAGGCGTTCGACTACGTCATCACCCTGTGCGACAAGTCCTCCGAAGAGGTCTCGCGCATACCGTTTACCGGTGAAGTGATGGTCTGGAGCTTCGAAGACCCGACCACCAGCGAAAGACACGACCCATTCCGTCATACCCTCCAGGAAATCGGCGACCGCATCAAAATGTTTGTCACCGTGAAAACCCGCCCCGTGCCCCAGGCGCCGTCAGTCAGCGATTCCTGAAAACTTTGGAGCACCGTCTACCCTCATCGGTCACAACCATCTTGATGAGGGTCGAAACGGTGATGAAAACGGACAAGGTTGACCCAAACGAAGCTTCGGCGCTGATCGACGAGCGAATCCGGGAGCTGGCCGACTGGCGCGGCGAAACCCTGGCCCACGTCCGCCAGATCATCCGCCAGGCCGACCCCGAAGTGATCGAAGAGTGGAAGTGGCGCGGCGTGCCGGTGTGGTCCCATGCCGGCATCATCTGCACCGGCGAGACCTACAAGCAGGTGGTGAAGATGACCTTCGCCAAGGGCGCTTCACTGGACGATCCGTCGAAGTTGTTCAACTCAAGCCTGGAAGGCAATACCCGGCGTGCCATCGATATCCACGAGGGCGAGCAGATCGATGAAAAGGCGCTGAAAGCGTTGATTCAGGCAGCCGTGGCGCTCAATACATCTCGCACCAAAAAATAAACCAGTGCGCATAACCCCTGTAGGAGCTGGCTTGCCAGCGAAGAGACCATCACATCCAGCAGAGAAGGTGACTGATCCATCGCATTCGTCGGAACGCCGCCCGGAGCAAGCCCGCTCCTACAGAATGCACAGGGCTGGCGGACATGTTCCAATAGCGAGCACTCGCAGACTGGAAACGCAACATGAAGAAAATCGCCGCCCTGACCCTCGCCCTGGCGCTCACCGCTGGCCTGTTCAGCACTCCCTCCCTAGCTGCGGGCGATGCACAAGCCGGGGAAAAACTGTTCAAGCGCCTCTGCAGCGGCTGCCATCAGATCGGCGAGTCGGCCCGTGCGTCCTTCGGTCCGCAACTCAATGGCGTGATCGGTCGCCACTCCGCCGTCACCACGGACTACGTGTATTCCGACGCGATGAAATCCGCCCACCTGGTCTGGGACCGCGAAACCCTGATCGCCTACCTCGAAGCGCCGAAGAAAGTTGTCCCTGGCACCCGCATGATTTTCTGGGGCCTCAGCGACCCGGAAAAAATCGAAGACTTGCTGGCCTACCTGCAAACCTTCCCGGCGCAGTAATCACGCCGTGGTCTGCGGCTCGGCCGCCAGGTTGTCGGCCAGCCACTCGGTGAAGGCCCGGGCCATCGGGATGTTCTCGCTGTCGCGGTGGGTGAGCAGTGCCCAGTTCGGGCCACGGATGGTTTGCTCCACCATCGGCAGCAACAGCCCGGTGGCCCGCGCCTGCCGACTCAGCAACTGGCTCACCAGCGCAATGCCCAGCCCGGTGCAGGCCGCGTCCAGCAGCAACCCCGGATCGGAAAAATTCAGCCCCTGATCCATCTGCCCCACATCAATGCCGGACTCCACCGCCCAGTGGCTCCAGTCCATTTCCCGCTCGCCATGCAGGGTGGTGCGCTGTTCCACGGGCACGGCCAACAGGCTCGGGTGACACGCCGGGTAGAGGCGGTCGGCGTGCAGCACCTTGAAGCTGCATTCGGCCTGGGAACCGATGTCGTCGCGCACCGCCAGGTCGATGGTCTGGCTGGCCATGTCCGGCACTTCATCGGTACTGAAAATCCACAGATCGACCTGCGGATGCTGGCGACGGAAATCCCCCAGGCGCGGCAACAACCAGTGCCGGGCAAACGCCGGGGTGGTGTTGAGCACCAGTTGATTGGGTTTCTGGTATTGCCCCAACCGGCGAATGCCCACCGCCAGTTGCTGCAACAGCGCCTGGGTGGTGCTCAGCAGATCGTGCCCGGCATCGGTCAGGCTGACGCTGCGCCCGCTGCGATGGAACAGCGGTTGTTCCAGGTAGGCCTCAAGGCTGCGGATCTGCTGGCTGATCGCCGATTGGGTGAGGTGCAACTCATCGGCAGCCTTGTGAAAACTGCCCAGCCGGGCGGCGGCTTCGAAGCCGCGCAGGGTGCTCAGGGGCGGCCAGTGTTTGAGCATATCGATAAGTTCCTCTAATCAGTTGCCTGCAAAATCCATCGTTTGTTTGCCTGTTTTTCCAGCCGTAGCATGCATGCCAAGACCGCCAAGGCCGTTTTCATTGAACACAATGACTTAACTCAGAGGTGCTTGTCATGCAGCAGAACGAAATTCAAAACAGCGGTTGGAGGATGCCGGCCGAGTGGGTCACCCACGCCGCCACCTGGATGGTCTGGCCGCATAACAAGACCCTTTGGGAGTCAGGCTGGCGGGTGACGCTGCCACAGGTTCAAGAGGACTTCGCCCGGGTGGCCAACGCCATCGCCCGTTTTGAGCCGGTGAAACTGGTGGTCGATCCGTCATCCGTCGCCAGCGCCAAGGCCTTGTGCGGGCCGAACATCGAGTTGATCGAACTGGCGGTCAACGACAGCTGGTGCCGTGACTCCGGCCCGAGCTTCGTTTGCCATCCACAGCAAGGTCTGGCTGGTGTGAGCTGGCGCTTCAACGCCTGGGGCGGCAAGTCGGCCCACGATCTGGACGAAAGCCTGGCCCGCCGTGCGCTCAACCATTTGGGCCTGGAGTGTTTTGGCACCGCGCTGAGCAACGAGGGCGGCGCCATTCACGTGGACGGCGAGGGCACGCTGATCACCACCGAGTCGGTGCTGCTCAACCCCAACCGTAACCCGGGCGTGACCAAGGCCGAGATCGAAGAGATCTTCAGCCGCCTGCTGGGCGTGAAGAAAACCATCTGGCTGCCGGGCGATCCGGACTACGTGACCGGCGACATGACCGATGGCCACGTCGACGGCGTGTGCGCCTTTGCCCGCCCCGGCGTGTTGCTGGTGGACGCCACCCACGACCAGGACTCTGTGTATGCCGCAGTCGCACGGGAAAACCGTCGCGCTCTTGAACTGGCCACCGATGCCCAAGGCCGCAAGTTCGAGCTGATCGAACTCTATGAAGCCTCCGATGCGGTGGACACCGAGGCCGAAGTGTTCTGCGCCTCCTACACCAACTTCTACATCGCCAACGGCGCGATCATCATGCCGGCCTATGGCATCGATGCCGACAAGGTCGCTGCCGAAGTATTGGCGCAGGCATTCCCGGGGCGCGAAGTGGTGCCGGTGCGGATCAACCATCTGGCTCATGGCGGTGGCGGAGTGCATTGCATCACCCAGCAACAGCCGGCCTGGCCGGTGCGGGGTTGATGCCATGACCTTACTCACCATCGCCACCACCCAGATGCCGTGCACCTGGGACTTGAAACACAACCTCGACCAGGCCGAGCAACTGGTCCGCGAAGCCGCAGCCAAGGGCGCGCAGGTCATCCTGTTGCAGGAACTGTTCGCCACGCCGTATTTCTGCATCGAGCAACACCACAAGCACCTGGCACTGGCCGAGGAGTATCGCGACAGCCACGTGCTCCAGCGCTTTGCCGCATTGGCCAAAGAGTTGGGCGTGGTGCTGCCGCTGAGCTGGTACGAGAAGGCCGGCAATGCCTACTTCAACTCACTGAGCGTGGCCGACGCCGACGGGCGCCTGTTGGGGGTGTACCGCAAGACCCACATCCCCAACGCCATCGGCTATCAGGAGAAGGAATACTTCAGCCCCGGCGACAGCGGGTTCCGGGTCTGGGACACCGCGTTCGGACGCATCGGTCTGGGCATCTGCTGGGACCAGTGGTTCCCCGAAACCGCTCGCTGCCTGGCCTTGATGGGCGCCGAAGTGCTGCTGTTCCCCACGGCCATCGGCTCCGAGCCGGGTTGCGCCACGCTCGATTCCCGGGATCACTGGCAAATGACCATGCGCGGCCACGCCGCCGCCAACCTGCTACCTGTAGTGGTGGCCAACCGTGTCGGCCGGGAAGCGGCGACCACCGACCCGACCCTGCAAATGAGCTTCTACGGCTCGTCGTTCATCTGCAATCACAAGGGCAAATTGCTCGCCGAAGCCGACCGCGACAGCACCGGCGTGCTGGTCCACAGCCTGGACCTGGCGGCCATGCGCGAAGACCGCCTGACCTGGGGCATCTACCGCGATCGCCGTCCGGAAATGTACGGCGCCTTGTTGACCCAGGACGGTCGTCAGATCCACTCACGCTGGGCAACCCAAGGGGTGTGACATGAACATGATCAACAGGCTGTGTCTGGCCATGGGGCTGGCGCTGAGCTGTGCGGTGCCTGCGCTGCACGCCGAGGAGAAAACCCTGCGGCTGTACAACTGGGCCGATTATTTTGCCGAGGACACCCTCAGCAAGTTCACCGCCGAAACCGGGATCAAGGTGATCTACGACGTCATGGACGGCAGTGAAACCCTGGAAGCCAAGATGCTTGCCGGTGGCAGTGGCTACGACCTGATCTTCCCCGGCGACACCGTGGCCGAACGCCTGATGCGCGCCGGCAGCCTGCAACCGCTGGATCAGTCCAGAATCACCGCCATCAACGACGTCGAGCCCGGTTTGCAAAAGCTGCGCTCGCACTATGAGCATTCGAGCAAAGCCACGGTCCCGTATACCTGGGGCACCATAGGCCTGACCTACAACGCCGAGCAGATTACCCAGCGTGCGCCGGACGCGCCGGTCAACAGCCTGGACATGCTGTTCAAACCGGAACTGGCGGCGAAATTCGCCGACTGCGGCATCTCGATGATCGACTCGCCGGACGAAGTGCTGGCGGTGGTGCTCAACTACCTCGGCCGCGATCCGCGCAGCGCCAAACCGGCGGACCTGGCGGCGGCCAGTGACTTGCTGATGAAGTTGCGGCCGTACATCCGCAAGTTCCAGTCGCAACCGGTGACCGACCTGGTCAACGGCAACCTGTGCGTGTCCCTGGGCTACAGCGGCGACATGACCCAGGCGCAACGCACGTCGGACAGTGCCGGCAAGAAAACCACCTTCCACTACCGCATTCCCCGCGAAGGCACCACGGTGTGGATGGACACCATGGCCATTCCCGTCGACGCCCGGCACCCGGAGTACGCCTACGCCTTCATCAACTTTGTCATGCGCCCGCAGAACATGGCAGCCATCAGCAACTTCACCGGCTACCCGACCTCCAACGCCAAGGCCCGCCCGGACGTCGATGCCGCGATGCGCAACAACCCGGACATCTACCTCGATGACGCCACCTACGCACGGCTGATTCCCGGCAAGGACATTCCCCAGGCCGACATGCGGGCACGCATGCGCACCTGGACCAAGTTCAAGACCGCTACAGTCAAATGATCAGCGGCCGGCCCGAGGGCCGGCCAAACCCCGGATTTCAGGAAAACACATGCCGACACGTCGAACATTCATCAAGCAGGTATCGGTCATCGCCGGACTGGGCGCGGTGGCGTCCATGGGACTGGGCTTCGGGTCCATGTCGGCGCGAGCGGCCGGTAAAGGCAATTGGTACATGCCCGATGAAGGTGACAAACACCAGCGAGCCTTCATCGCCTTCGGGGCACAGGCCGCGATCTGGGAGGACTTCACGCCCCACGTGCAAGACGCCCTTGGCCGGATCGCCCGCACCATCGCCGAATACGAGCCGGTCACCGTGTTCTGTCGCCAGAGCGAGCGGCGCCTGGCCGAAGCCAAATGCGGCAGCCACAACACCACCTTCGTGATCGCCGATCTGGATGACATCTGGATGCGCGACATCGGCGCCAATTTTGTCGTCGATGGCAACGGCGACCTCGGTGCCGTGGATTTCAACTTCAACGGCTGGGGCAACAAACAGCAGCATGCGGACGATGCGCAACTGGCCGCCCTGGTCGCTGAAAACGCCAAGGCGGATTACCTGCGCAGCGAACTGGTGGGCGAGGGCGGTGGCATCGAAGTCGATGGCCACGGCACCGGGATCATGACCGAAAGCAGCTGGATCAACCGCAATCGCAATCCCGACTGGAGCAAGGCCGAGGTCGAAGCAGAACTGAAAGAACGGCTGGGCCTGCGTAAAATCATCTGGCTGCCGGGCATCAAGGGCAAGGACATCACCGACGCCCATGTCGACTTCTATGCGCGTTTCGTCAAGCCTGGTGTGGTGATCGCCAACCTCGACAACGACCCTGAGTCCTACGACTACAAGGTCACCCGCGCCCATCTGAAAGTCCTGGAAAACGCCACGGATGCCGATGGCCGCAAATTGCAGGTGCATACCGTGTCGCCGCCGCTCAACCCGCGCAACAGCCAGTTCAGCAAAGACAATCAGGACTTCGCCGCCGGCTACATCAACTACTTCGTGATCAACGGCGCGATCATCGCTGCGCAGTTCGGTGACAAGGAAGCGGATGCCAAAGCCTTCGACCTGTTGTCCAAACTCTACCCGGACCGCGAGGTGGTGCAGGTCGACATCGACGCGATCTCCGCCGGTGGTGGAGGGATTCACTGCGTGACCAGTCATCAACCGATGGTGTGAAGTTTCCAGGCTATACACAAAACCTGTAGGAGCGGCGGTGCGGCGATCCGACTTGCCCGCGAAGGCGGAGTGTCAGACGACATTGATGCTGAATGTGCCGGCCCCTTCGCGGGCAAGCCCGCTCCCACAGGGTAATTTGCTGAGTCAGGCTTTTGTGGCCTTCAGATAAGCCCCCAACCGCCGCCCCATTTCCTCACCCAACGCCTGCAAGCCACTCAACGGTCGCACCATCACTTCAAACTCGACAATCTTGCCTTGTTCATTGAAGCGGATCATGTCGATGCCCTTCAGCTCTTTCCCGCCGACCTTGGCGCTGAATTCGAGAATCACGTTCAAGCCATCCGCCGTCGCCAACTCGCGGAGATAGGCAAAGTCCTCGAACACGTTCATGACCGTGTTGAGGATCATCGACACCACCGGCGCTCCCGGATACGGCGTGTGCGCCATCGGCGAACGGAACACCGCCTGCGGATCGAGCAGTTCGGGCAAGGCGCTCAAGTCGCGCTTGCCGATCATCGCGTGCCACTGCTTAAGGGACGCTGCGACATTGGGGTTCAGGTTCAGCTCAGACATCTTCAACTCCTGTTTTTATTGTTGTGGTGCGAAAGCGTTGGTCGATAGCCCTGGCAGCATCGTCGGCCCATTGACGGTAGAGCATCGGCCCCGGATGAAAACCATCGCTGGCCATCAAGCCCGGTTCGGGTGCCAACGGGGTGGTGAGCATCGTACATTGATCCAGGCGTGCGGCCAGATCCGCCAAATGTGCATTGAAACGACGCGCCCTGAACCCCAGAAACCAGCGCAAGGGTTGCGGCAGCGCGGGGAACAGATGCATCGGCGGAAGCGGCGACATCACGATCTGCCTCACCGCGAACTTGTCGCACAGCAGCGCGATCAAGCGCCGTTGCCGGGCGAGCCACTGATCCAGGTTTAGTGAGCTGGTGACATCGTTGACGCCAATCGACAACAGCACCACATCGAACGGCTCGGGGGCGTGCTGTTCGAGCAGCTCCAGCAACCCTTGCGAATCCAGGCCCGAGCGCGCCCAGAGTTTCCACGCCACCTGATAATCATCGGCCAGGCGCTCCACCAACCGACCGCTGAGGGCCTCACCTTGAGTCGCCGCACCCACGCCTGCAGCGGCGCTGTCGCCGACAATCAACAACCGCAGAACGTCGCCGCTGCCGGCATCGCCCTGACGTTCGCCTTCGGCCTCCGGCAACCTCGGCGTCACCCGCCTGGTGTAGAGACCTTGCGCCAGCAACACCGGGCCGAGGAAGATTTTAGCGAGGATTTCAGTATGGCTCATGGACGGGCGCCTGATTGAAGAGGGAGATTATCCAGCGAACTCATCATCGAAAATGCTCTCAATAGGCAGCGCAAATGCCCGGGCAATCTGAAACGCCAAGGGCAGGCTCGGATCATAGCGGCCATTTTCGATGGCATTGATGGTCTGCCGCGAAACATTCAGCAACGCCGCCAGATCGACCTGAGACCACTTGCGTTCGGCACGCAGTTCCTTGAGACGGTTTTTCATTGGTAGCGCCGCTTGGCAAGTCTGAGCCCGATCATCCACATCAGGCCCATCACTGGCCACACACAGACCCAGGACACGTGCGCAAAGCCGACATTCTCCAGAAAACCGTAAGTGAAGGTCAGCAATGCCGAAGCGGCAAAGGCAAAACCGAGAGCTTCGTACTGAATACGCAAATGCATTTCGTCCAGCGCGCGCATATTGCGCACCACCGCCCAACACATCAGCCCCGCAGGAATCACAGGCAACAGCGTGATGATGATCTTCAGCATCATTGCCATTTCTTGCTGGTCTTTAAGCAAGATCACCGACACCAGCAACAACACGGCGTACAACGTAATCGCGACGCCCATTTCGATGTAGTAGCGTTTCAATGCATCCTCCTGATGTAAAAGCCCCTTTACATATTCGCCGGAGATTTCACGAATGTAAAGGGTGTTTTACATTGTTAGGCCAGCCCATGAAAAAGCCCGGCTGATTGGGCCGGGCTCTTCGTCTGGATCACTTCGCTGTGATCGACTCACAACACACAACTCGCCCGTTGCGCGAGGTAGGCACAGAATAGAGCGTACACAGGTTGGCGGTCAGCCGACTGTCTCCGGTTGCCGCGCAGGCGGAGCCTCTTGTGTACGCAACTGATGGCTCATGTCGTTGCAGTTACGCGACCAGTCCGTCAGCCATGGCGGCATCGACGGCGATTGCTCTGGCAAACCCAGTTCCAGCGCGAATTCACCGGGTGCCACCGTGCCTCTGCCCGCGCGGAACAGACCGCGCATCACCACCACGCCGACCACCCAGCCCTTGCTCACGAAACGGTGCTCCATAAAGGTCCACTTGTCGTCCCAGCCAAGCATGCGGGTATGTATTTCAAAGGCTTCGAACAGGCGCAACTCTCGGCGGAACTTGCCCCAGGTATCGCCGACAATCGGCACGGCCTTATGACGAAGCGCCACGCGAAAGGCGCCGCTGCGCAGTACGTAATCCATTCGCCCGATGTCTGCCAGCGTGAAATAGCGACCGTTGGTGACGTGCCGGTTGAGGTCCAGATCCAGCGGCCACACGCGCATGCACACAACGGTGGTCGCCGAGGCGTCCACGGGGTTGCGCCACGGGCGACGCAACAGCATAAGGAAAAGTCGAAACCAGAGATTCATAAGTGCGCCACCGTTGGGTTGATGGCTGCACTTTAGGCCATGGAAATCGGCTAAGGTAGGTGCGCAAATGACATTTTTCATGCGGAAAGTGCAATGGAGTCGCTATGCACATCACCTTGTTACTGGCCGATCAATGCTCCGCCGCCAGCGCAACCATGGCCCTGGAAGTGCTCAGTGCCGCCAACCTGTTCGCCGATAGCGACCCACCACCGTTCAGGGTGGTCAGCGCTTCGCTCGATGGCGCCGATGTGGCCGCCTGGGGCGGGCAGCGCTTGCATGTGAACCGTTCCACTCGCGAGATCCCGCGAACCGATCTGGTCCTGATCCCGGGATTCCTCTTCACCCTCAAGGACGCCTTACCGGCGTTTTGCGCCTATGGACCTTGGCTGCGTGAGCAGCACGCCCAAGGCGCGGTGGTGGCTTCCATGTGCACGGCGGCGTTCATGTTGGGTGAGGCCGGGCTATTGAACGGCACCCGTGCGACCACGCACTGGGCTTTTGCCGAGCTTTTCCGTCGCCGCTATACCGAAGCGTTGCTGGACGAAGGGCAAATCATTTGCGAGGACAATCGCGTGGTCACCAGTGGCGGCGCGAGTGCGGCCATGGACCTGTTGCTGCACCTGGTGCGTCGCTTTGCGTCACTGGAACTGGCGCAAAAGTGTGGCAAGTACCTGTTGGTCGACTCGGTGCGCAGCGAGCAGTCGGTGTATGTGATGTGGTCAATGCCCAAGAGCCATGGTGATGGCGACATCCTGCGGGTGCAAAACTGGCTGGAAGAACGCTTCGATCAGCCGTTGTTGATCGATGATGTGGCCCAACAATTCGGCTTCGGCGTGCGCAACTTCAAGCGACGTTTCAAGGACGCCACCGGCTACACGCCGATTACCTACCTGCAGACCTTGCGTCTGGAAAAGGCCAAACAGTTGCTTGAATCCACACGCATGACGCTGGACAGCATCACCTATGCCGTGGGCTACGAGGATGGCAACTCGTTTCGCAGGCTGTTTCAACAACGCGTCGGGCTACTGCCGGCGGCTTACCGCAAGCGGTTTCAAGCGGCGGCGAACTGAAGAAGAAAGAGCGTCCATGAAAGCCCGGCCGATTGGGCCGGGCTCTTCGTCTGGATCACTTCGCTGTCATCGACCTACAACGCACAGCTCTCCGGTCGCACGAATCATCGCCTGGCCATGCAGGTAATCCTTGATCAGCGCGGAGCGTTCGGTGGCCAGCCATTGCGGGCAGTTCGGGTCTTTGCGGTAGGGCAGGAAATCGGCGTACTGCTGGAGCAGCAGGTTTTGCAACTTGTCGAGCTTGGGCCGGATGTCGTTAATGAGGTCCGGCCGTGGTGTGTCCGGCGCCTTGTGCGCCGCTTGCCATTGCGCGAGCCGGCCGTATTGCACCAGTTTGCTGGCTTCGATCTGCGCAGCGATGAGGTCGGCGACATCGTCGGGGTCGAGCTGGCGCTGGGTGGCTTGCTGGCGGGCGTTGGCGATGACTTGCGCTTCCCGGGCGTTGTCCTGGACCGGTTTACCGCTGTCCCACTTGGTCAGCGCCACCAGCTCACTGATGTACAGCCGCTCATTCATCGTTGCCAGCAAGGGTTGCAAGGCATCGGGCGCCGGGGGCGTCGCGCTGGCCTGGGCACCGCCAACGAACAAACCGAGCAGGGCGCAGGTCAGCCAGTGCGACAGGCGTGGGAAACGGGGCATGGGCAGAACCTCCTTGGACGCAGAAATCACTGCGGCTTGTGTATCACAAGTGCGGCCAGGGAACGACAGGTTGCGAAGGATTCAGGCCAGCAGCCGTTCAATCTGCGCCAGCTCCCAGGTGCTGAGCAGGCTCACCGGGTCGGTGCCGAAGCGCTGCCCGTTGTCGAACACATATTCACGGCCCTCTGGGCTTTGGCCGTGCAGGCAGTGGCGCAAGTGGCCGGTGTCGACGTCGAGCGTCAGGCGCCAGCCGTCGATGTCGACCCGTACATGGCCAGACTCGCAAGCGTCGTCGACTCGCTTGAAGGTGCAAATGCCCTGGGCGGCATCGCGCAACGGCTGGTAAACCTCGCGGGCGGTGAGGGCGGGCACAGGTGACTCCGGTGTGAAATCGGGGGGCACAGGATAGATCATCGCCATAAAAAACCGACACACCGCAATTCCTGTAGGAGCTGGCTTGCCAGCGAAGGGGCCGGCACGTTCAGCATCAATGTCGCCTGACATACCGCCTTCGCGGGCAAGCCCGCTCCTACAGGCCCTTTATTTGCTGTTCAATGCCGCTTCCGCCGCGGCGATTTCGGCCTGGCGCTTGACGATCATGTCGCCCACCGGTGGCCCCTGGAAGCGCCGGGCTTCAAAACCAAACCAGACGATGGCCGTCAGGATCAGGAAACCGATGGTGATGTACAGCGCCCAATCGTTCGGTGGCTGGATGCCGATGATGAAGATGATCACCATCGACAAGACCGAGAGAATGGCGAACACCGAGTACCAGAATCGCCCCATGTTCCACGGTCCCATGATCGGCCACTTCGACGTCCCATAGGTAAACAGGCCGAGCACGATGGGAATGGCGAAGGAGAAGAACAGGAAGATCACC
Organism: Pseudomonas sp. P4_B3; assembly: GCF_056402295.1. NCBI lineage: Bacteria > Pseudomonadati > Pseudomonadota > Gammaproteobacteria > Pseudomonadales > Pseudomonadaceae > Pseudomonas > Pseudomonas sp. P4_B3. The sequence goes on along the minus strand of NZ_JBFUHR010000014.1, from coordinate 183,445 downwards.
GTGCAGGACACCACGATCGTATAGACCGGCGTTGCCCCGACCGAGATCACCGACGAGCCCCAGTCGAACAGGACGGCAAGGGTGGCACCGGTCCAGATGGCCGCCACCGGGCTGCGAAAGGTCGGCGAGACGGAGGCCAGGGCTTTGGAACAGGGCAGGCCGCCGTCACGTGAGAACGCGAAGATCATCCGTGAAACCGAGGTCACGGTGGCCAGCCCGCAGAGCACCTGCGAGATGAAAATCGCCACGTGAAGCACCAGTTTCAAGGTCGGGTTGACCTGGGTGTTCATGGCCCAGAAAAACACGTTCCAGCCTTGCTTGGCCGCCTCATCCATGTTCGGCAGCATCAGCACGAACGCGCTGAGCATCAGCCAGCCGAACAGCAACGACCAGACCACCGACATGACCATGCCGCGCGGCACCGACATGGCCGCGTTGCGGGTTTCTTCGGAGGTGTGCGCGGAGGCGTCATAGCCGGTGATGGTGTAGATCGGCAACAGCAGGCCGAGCATGAACACCCAGCCATTGGAGACCTGCGGCCAGACGCTGCCACCCGCCTCACCGGAATAGTTGCTGAAGGTCCACAACCGCGCGAATTCATAGCTGGGTGCCGACATCAGGCAGACGATGGTCAGTGCCAGCGCGGTGGCGAAGATCAGGTAGCCGGAGAAGTCGGTGAGCTTGGCCGTCAGGCCGATGCCCAAGTGGTTACACAAGGCCTGCAAGCCCGTGAGGATCGCCAGGAAAATCACCCTGACCGTGGTCGTATCCTCCATGCCCAGTGCCGGTCCGAAGGCGCCGAAAAAGAAGTAGTAGGTGCCGACGTTGATCGCGCCCAGCACCGTGACCAGTCCCAGCAGGTTGAACCAGGCGGTCAGCCAGCCAGTGAAGCGGTTACCGAGAATCGAGCCCCAGTGGTACAGGCCGCCAGCGGTGGGATAGGCCGAGGAAATCTGCGCCATGGCCATGGCGAACACCCCGGAGATCAGGCAGCCGATCGGCCAGCCGATGCCGATGGATATACCCCCCGCGCCCGAAGTGCCTTGGGCCAGCGAGTTGATGCCACCCGAGAGGATACAGATGATCGAAAAGGAAATCGCAAAGTTGGAGAAAACCCCCATTCGTCGTGAGAGTTGCTGGGCATAGCCCATGCTGTGCAGCACCTTGACGTCATCGTCGTGCGTTTCGGTGCCCGGCTGGCTTGCTGGGTTCATGATGTGTGCCCCTTCAGGTTTTGGACAGGTCGAACTGAGCCGCCGTAGGCTCGACCTTGGTTTTCTGTAGGAGCAAGCTCGCTCCTACAGACGGCCGTGAAACGCCGCGTCGAAAATCTTTGCCACGCCGTCCCGGGTCAATGGCAGCGGGTTACCGCTGGCGCAGGGGTCGACAACCGCCATGTCCGCGATCAGGTCGGCCTGCCGGTCATCCACGCCCAGTTCAAACAGGGTATGGGGCACGCCGATGTCCTTGCGCAGCTTGAGGACGAAGGCCATGAAACTGTCGAAGCCGGGTGAGGGCAGGCGCAGGTACGCCGCCAGGCGGGTGATGCGCTCCTCGATGGCCGTGCGATTGAACTGCAGGACATAGGGCATGAAGGTGGCATTGGTCATGCCGTGATGGGTGTCGTACAGCGCACCCACCGGATGCGAGAGCGCATGCATCCCGCCCAGGCCTTTCTGGAATGCCGTGGCGCCCATCGCCGCCGCCGCGAGCATTTGTGCGCGCGCCTCGAGGTCCGACGGCGTGTGTACCGCCTTCACCAGTGAATTGGCTACCAGGCGCATGCCTTCCACGGCAATGCCGTCGGCCAGGGGGTGAAAACCGGGGGCGCAGTAGGCTTCCAGGCAATGGGATAACGCGTCCATGCCAGTGCCGGCGGTGATTTTCGCCGGCATGCCGACGGTGAGGGCCGGGTCGCTGATCACCACGCGCGGCATCATTTTCGGGTGGAAGATGATGCGTTTGGTGTGGGTACGCTCGTCGATGATCACCGCCGCACGACCGACTTCGGAGCCGGTTCCCGCCGTGGTCGGCACGGCAATGATCGGGGCGATGCGGCTGTCGTCGGCGCGGGTCCAGTAGTCACCGATGTCTTCGAAATCCCAGACCGGGCGGGTCTGGCCGCTCATGAAGGCAATCAGCTTGCCCATGTCCAGGCCACTGCCGCCGCCGAACGCGATCACGCCATCGTGCTGGCCGGCACGCCAGGCGTCGAGCCCGCCGGCCAGGTTGGCTTCCACCGGGTTGGGCTTGAGGTCGCAAAACAGCGCCACGCCAAGACCGGCGGCGCGCAACGCATCCAGTGCCGCTGTGGTGATCGGCGCGCGCGCCAGGCCGCTGTCGGTCACCAGCAAGGGGCGCTGGATGCCCTGGCTGCGACAGACGTCGGCCAGCTCGGCGATGCGCCCGACACCGAACCGAACGCTCGTGGGGTAGCTCCAGTTTCCTGTCAGGTTCATGGTCTACACCTCGTGACGCAGATGAAAGGATTTGGCCCGGGTCAGGTGCTCGTAGCCCAATGGCGACAGGGTGACGCCGCGCCCGCTGTTTTTCACGCCGGTCCAGGCCAGAGCCGGGTCCAGGTAATCGCAGCGGTTCATGAACACCGTGCCGGTGGCGATCTCGTTGCCCAGGCGTTCGGCCGCTGCGAGGTCCTGGGTCCAGATGGAAGCGCTGAGCCCGAACTCACTGTCGTTCATCAAGGCGATGGCTTCTTCATCGCTGTCCACCGGCATGATGCCGACCACGGGGCCAAAGCTTTCGTCGCGCATGACCGACATTTGATGGGTCACGTCCACCAGCACTTGCGGCGCGAGGTAGGCGCTGCCCTGCACGTCGGCGGGAAAGGACTTCGGATCGATCAGCGCTTTGGCGCCCTGGGCCATAGCTTCGGCGATCTGGCCACGAACGAAGAATGCGGCGCCCGGTGTCACCAGCGGGCCGAGGGTGGTGGCTTCGTCCAGCGGGTTGCCCAGCACGTATTGGCGGGTCAATTCGGCGAAGCGCTCGACAAACACCGGGAAGATTTTCTGGTCGACATAAATGCGTTCCACGGCACAGCAACTCTGCCCGGAATTGAAGAAGCTGCCGTCCACCAGATTTTCCACCGCATGTTCAAGGTTGGCGTCTGCCCGGACATAGGCCGGGTCTTTTCCGCCGAGCTCCAGGCCCATGCCGAGAAATTGTCCGCTGGCGACGCTTTCCATGACTTTGCCAGCCTCCACGGAACCGGTGAAGTTCACTTGCTGCACGCGCCCGGAAGTAATGATCGCCCCGGTCGACACATGGTTGAGCAGCAGATTCTGGAACAGCCCTTCGGGCAGTTTTGCGCGACGCATGGCCTCGGCGAAACGCTCGCCCACCAGCAGGGTTTGCGACGCGTGCTTGAGGATCACGCTGTTGCCGGCCATCAGCGCCGGGATGATCGTGTTCACCGCCGTCAGATAGGGGTAGTTCCACGGGGCGACCACCAGCACCGTGCCCAGCGGCTCGCGTTTGATGTAGCGTCGAAAACCCGCCTTGGGCGCAGGCTCTACAGCGGCCAGGGCCCGTGGAGCGATGGCGATCATGTGCCGGGCGCGTTCGGCAAAACCGCGCAGCTCGCCGGCGCCGTAACGCACCGGGCGGCCCATCTGCCAGGCCAGCTCCGGCACGATGTCCGCCTGCATCGACAGCATCGCGTCCACCGCGGCACTGCAATAAGCCGCACGCTCGCTCAGTGAGCGGCGTTGCCATGACGCCTGTGCATTGGCAGCGGCCGTCAGTGCCTGCTCGACCTGCTCCGCATCGGCCACCTCGCGTTCGACATACACCCGGCCATCGACCGGGGAGATCAGTTGTACCTTCTCAGTCATGATGTTCTCAGTAGCGCTCGAAACCGCGCTGCAATTCCCAGTCGGTGATTCGCCGGTCGTACTCCTTCTGCTCCCACTCGGCGGTGTGCACGTAATGGTCGACAATCTCGTCGCCAAACGCCTCGCGCAACATGCTTGAGCTCTTGAGGGCGGCGCTTGCCTCGCGCAGAGTCTTGGACACTTCCGGCAAATGCTCATCGAGGTAGGCGTCGCCTTCGAACGGCGGCGCCAGATCGAGCTTCTCGTCGATACCCGCCAAACCCGCCGCGATCAATGCGGCGAAGGCCAGATAGGGGTTGAGGTCGGCACCGCCGATGCGGCATTCGATGCGAATGGCCTTGCTGCCTTCAGCACACAAGCGAAAGCCGGCGGTGCGATTGTCGCGGCTCCACACCGCCCGTGTCGGCGCAAAAGTGCCAGCCTGAAAGCGCTTGTAGGAGTTGATATAGGGCGCGAGAAAGCAGGTGATGTCGTTGGCGTACTTGAGCTGCCCGGCGACCCAGGCACGCATCAGTTTCGACATGCCGAACTCGGCTTTCGCGTCGAAGAACAGCGGCTTTTTGGCGTTCTTGTCCCACAGCGAATTATGGATATGACTGCTGGAACCGGCGGCGTCGTAGCGCCACTTGGCCATGAAGGTGATCGCCTTGCCCTGCAACTGCGCGATCTCTTTGCAGGCGTGCTTGATGATGACGTGGTGGTCGGCCATGGTCATGGCGTCGGCGTAGCGGATGTTGATCTCTTCCTGGCCCGGGCCCCATTCACCCTTGGAGTTTTCCACGGGAATGCCCGAGGCCTGCAAGTGCTTGCGAATCGCCCGCAGCACCGGCTCTTCGCGGGTGGTCTGCAGGATGTTGTAGTCCTCGATGTAATGGCCGGCGGTTTTCGGTTTGTGATAGTTGCGCTCGTGGATCGCTTCGTAACTCTCATCGAACAGATAGAACTCGAGTTCCGAGGCAAACATGCCGGTATAGCCGCGCTCGCGCAGGCGCTCGACCTGCTTTTTCAGAATCGCCCGCGGGCTGTGGGGCAGGTCCTGGCGATGGTGATGATCGAGCACGTCGCACAGCACCAGTGCCGTGCATTCAAGCCAGGGCACGCGCCGCAGGGTGGACATGTCGGGCTTGAGCACGAAATCGCCGTAGCCCTTGCTCCAACTGGCCGCGGCGTAACCCGGCACCGGCTCCATGTCGATGTCATCGGCCAGCAGGTAGTTGCAGCAGTGGGTTTCTTCGTGGCCGCTGTCGATGAAAAACTCGACCTGGAAGCGCTTGCCGACCAGGCGTCCCTGCATGTCGACCATGCAGACCAGCACGGTATCGATTTCGCCGGCAGCCGCGGCGCGCTTGAGTGCATCAAAACTGAGAAGGGGCTCGGTCATCACGGCAATCCTGCGTGAAAGGTTGGGGCCTGTCTGGGATAGCTGTTGCAGACGCTCTCCAGAAAAACCCAAAACCTGCAGAACCGAGCATCATGAGCAACGAGTTGCTCAAAGCTTAGCCTACCGTTGCAATTGTAGGAGCGAGCTTGCTCGCGATGGACTTGAAGACACCGCGATTAATCAGAACCCCCGCGTCATCGTTGACGACCATCGCGAGCAAGCTCGCTCCTACAGGGTTGGTCGCCTTCACTCCGGCAACCCGGCCAGCCGCAGTCCGTCGACGAAACGGGCGAAGTCTTCAGGCCGTTGAATGGGTAGCCAGTCCTTGAGGGTGCCCAGGCGCAAAGAAGAATCCAGCTTTTGCAGACGTTGCATCGCCCACTTCGCTTTATCCATTCGTCCGCCGAGCGCATGACTGGCCGCCACCAGCGCCGCCGCAACCAGCAGACTGGGCAGGTTGCCCAGTCCCTTTTCCGCCCAGTCCGCAGCGGCATTGAAGTGCCCGGCGAAGAAATGCGCGAGCGCCATCCCGACCTGCATCCTGAACATTTCCGGATCCAGCGGACTCAAGCGAACGGCATGGTTCAAATGCTCGATGGCAGCGTCTGTTTCACCGTGCAGCGCCCGCAGGATACCGCCCAGGAACCAGGCGGGGGCGAGGTTGGGATTGAGCAGGCGCGCCCGGTCGAGCAGTGCAATGCCGCCGTCGACTTCGCCGGCGAGGTGAGCCAGCGCATGTCCGCCTCGGGTCAACGCGACGGCATCATCGCGACCGAGGGTCACCGCCAGCCGCGCCAGCCGTATGCCCTCGGCGATTTCTGCAGGCCGATCGACCATCCAGCCATTGAGCTTGCGCCAGAAGTGGCACCAGGCGGCCATGCCATAGGCCGAGGCAAACTCCGGATCGAGTTCGATGGCCTGGTAGAACATCGGCAGCGCCTGCTCGATGGCTTCCCGGGTGCCGCTGTGCAGTTTGGCCATGGCGCGCAGGTAATAGTCGTAGGCGTCCAGGCTGTCCGTCGGCTTACGCTTGGCGCGTTCGATTTCTGCCCGCTCCAGCTGCGGCGCGATCGCGCCGACGACGCTTTCGGCGATCTGGTCCTGCAGTTCGAAGATATCGTCGAGCAGGCCTTCGAAGCGCTCTGCCCAGATGTGCGCCCCGCTTGTCGCGTCGATCAGTTGTCCGGTAATGCGCACCTTGTTCCCGCACTTGCGCACGCTGCCTTCGAGCACGTAGCGAACGCCCAGCTCCAGGCCAACGCCCTGGGCGTCCACGGCCTGGCCCTTGTAGGTGAAGCTCGAATTGCGCGCGATGACGAACAGCCAGCGAATCCGCGACAGGGCGGCGATGATGTCCTCCACGACGCCGTCGGCGAAGTACTCCTGCTCCGGATCGCCGCTCAGGTTCTGGAACGGCAGGACGGTAATCGAGGGTTTATCCGGCAGGGCGAGCGTAGAGGAGGGGATTTGTTTCGGGGTAGCGGTCGAGCGTTCGTCGATGTCAGGCTGTCGCGCTTCCCCGGTCATGGCGCCGTTGATCCGGCCAACGAAACGGTAGCCCTTGCGGGCGACGGTACGCACCAGGCGCTGCTCCTCACCGGTATCACCGATGGCCTTGCGCACCGCATTGATGTGACTGGTGATCGTCGATTCGGAAACGATCCGGCCGCTCCACACTGAATTGAGCAATTCGTCCTTGCTGAGGACTCGATCGGGATTGTTGACGAACAGCAGCAACAGGTCGAAGACCTGCGGGCCGACGGCTACGACCTGCCCGCGCAAGGTCAGCTCCCGGCGCTCCTGATCGAGTACGTAGTCTTCAAACGCAAATGGCAAGTTGAGCATCCCCTGGCAAAGCGCCCTCAACTCCGTGTCCCAGGCGGCGGGTGGTTGGTAACTGAGGCAGATGATACGGCAGCTCGACACCCGCTGCACCGTCAGCGGCAAGGGAGCCTGGAAGAACCTCAGTAGCTTTGGACATAAATCCAAGCGCTCGCCAAGGTAAACCCAAGCCCGGCGCAAGGACTTGCCTGATGCGCGCAGGCAATCTCTCTACACCGACGCAATGGTTGCAGTCGACAAGTGGAGAAAAGTCATGAAGATCGTCGTCATCGGAGGCTCCGGCCTCATCGGATCGAAACTTGTGAATACACTCCGCGAGCGCGGCCACGACGCGCTCGCCGCCAGCCCCAGCACCGGCGTGAACAGCATCACCCGCGAAGGCCTGGCCGAAGCGATGGATGGTGCTGATGTGGTGGTCGACGTGGCGAACGCGCCGTCGTGGGAGGACCAGGCCGTTCTCGATTTCTTTGAAACGTCGAGCCGTAACCTGCTGGCCGCCGAAGCCGCTGCCGGGGTTCGTCATCATGTTGCCCTGTCGATTGTCGGCAGCGAACGGCTTCCCGATACCGGCTATTTCCGCGCCAAGGTCGCGCAGGAAGCCCTTATCAAGGCGTCCGGCATGCCTTACACCATTCTGCGTGCCACGCAGTTCTCCGAGTTTGCCGGCGGCATTGTCCAGTCGTTCGCCGTTGGCGAGGAAATTCATGCTTCGCCGGCGCTGATCCAGCCGATTGCGTCCGACGATGTGGTAGCGGCGCTGGCCGATGTCGTGCTGGCAGCACCGGTCAATGGCACGGTGGAAGTCGGCGGCCCGGAAGCCATGCCGATCGACGAACTGGCCAGGCGTTATCTGCGGGCGACCCAGGACAACCGCAAGGTCGTGCCGGACGTGCATGCGCGTTACTTCGGTGCCGTGCTCAACGATCAATCGCTGGTCACCGGCAAGAACGCACGCCTGGGTGCGATCCGCTTCGACGACTGGCTGGCCCGGTCGACGGCGCAGTAACGGATCGCACCCTCACATATCCCTACGAATCCAGGAGAAATCCCATGGTTACCCGATTGCTGATGGCTGCTGTTTTCGCCGCGCTCTCGATCAGCGCAGCGGCGGCCGCCGAGCCACCTCCCGGCAAGGTGACGGTGGTGTTTGACCGTCCCATTCCCAACATCCCTGGCAAGAGCATGAGAGGCGTGGTCGTCGAGTATGGGCCGGGTGCCGCGTCGCCGGCTCACACCCATCCGAAAACGGCCTTCATCTATGCAACGGTGCTGGAGGGCTCGTTTCGCATCCAGGTCAAAGGCCAGCCGGAAAAGATCTACAAGGCCGGCGAAAACTTCGTAGAAGAGCCGGGTTCCGTGCACCTGGTCAGCGCCAACGCCAGCGACACCCAACCTGCACGCCTGTTGGCGGTGTTCGTCCTCGACACCGAGGAAAAGGTACTCGTCACACCGATCAAACAGTGAGCCGGTCAACCCGCTCATGAAGGCTCGACAGCCGGGCGGCAGACCCTGCCGCCCAGTGGCTGCGTCAGTTCTTGGCACTGAACAGGAAATGAAAAAATGAACTCGCTCCTGGACAAGGCCGCCATTGCAGCCAGTCCCCCAAGCGTCGTGGCACGACGAAACCTGCACAAAACCATCGGCCTGATGCTGTGCGTCGGTGCCCTGGTGGTCGTGGCAGCCTGGGGGGCGCTGGCGTTTTCAAGTGCTGTGACCTCGACCGACAACGCCTATGTCCGCGGGGATGTCACCTCGCTCGCCGCCAAGGTCGCCGGCTATGTCACAGCGGTCGAGGTCGAGGACAACCAGGCCGTGCACGCCGGTGATGTGCTGTTTCGTATCGATGACAGCGACTATCGCGCCAGACTTGCGCAAGCCGAGGCCAATGTCAGCGCCGCCCAGGCGCGCCTGACCCATGTCGATGCGCAGATCCAGCTTCAGCATGCGCTGATCAGGCAGGCCGAAGCGCAAAGGCGCTCTGCCACCGCCGACATGAGCCTGGCGGCCAAGACCCACGACCGCAGCCGCAAACTGATCGTCAGCAACGCGGTCAGCCAGGCCCTGGTCGATGAAACCGGCACGGCGCAATCCAGAGCCGTGGCCTCGGTGTCGGCCGCTTCGGCCACGGTCGAGGCACAACAGCAACGCATCGCGGTGTTTGTGGCCGAGCGCGAGGCTGCCGTGGCCGCCGTGACCCAGGCACAGGCCGCGCGGGATCTCGCCCGGATCGATCTCGATCACACCGTGGTGCACGCGCCGGTGGATGGCGTGGTCGGCAACCGTCAGGTTCGCCTCGGTCGTTTCGTCACGCCGGGCATCTCCCTGCTCGATATCGTTCCGGTCAACGATGTGTGGGTGGTGGCGAATTTCAAGGAAACCCAGCTCGAACGGATTCGCCCCGGTCAGCCCGTGCGCGTCACGGTCGATGGCTACCCCGATACAGCACTGGCTGGCGTGGTCGACAGCTTTGCACCGGGCAGTGGCTCGGCGTTCAGCCTGCTGCCGCCCGACAACGCCACCGGGAACTTTGTGCGTGTCGTGCAGCGCGTGCCGGTGAAGATTCGCCTGGCCCACAATCCGTTGCCGGGGCGCATCGTACCGGGCCTGTCCGCGCGGGTGGAGGTTGCGCAAGGGGCCGGTTCATGAGCAGCGTTGCCTGTGCCACGCCGAGCAGCGCCAGAACGACGAACGGCGTCCTGCTCATGGTGGGCATCGTGCTGGCGACGTTGACGGAAGCGATCGCCAGCACCGTGCTGGCCCTCGGCCGCAGCGACATCATCGGCGACACCTATGCCACGCCTGACGAGTTCGCCTGGCTGGATGTCGGCTACATCGCGTTCAAGCTGATCGGGTTCATGATTGCCCCTTGGCTGATGCAGCGATTTTCTGCGCGCAACGTGATCATCGGCGCCACCCTGGTCATGGGCCTGGCGTGCTGCGTGGCCGCCGTTACCGCCCGGCTGGAGCTGCTGATCGCACTGCGTATCCTGCAAGGCTTCGCCGGCGGTGCTCTGCTGGTGGCGGGCCAGGCAATCATTTTCCGCGGCTATCCGCGTGCCCTTCAGCCGGTCCTGCAAGCCCTGTTCGCCATGGCGGCCGTGGTCGCGTCGGCGACCCTCGCGCCAGCCCTTCAAGGGTGGTTGATCGACAGCCAGTCCTGGACCTGGATTTTCTTCAGCGTGGTGCCGCTGGCCCTGGCGGCGACGGGGCTCTTGCTCATCGCTGACCACCCCGTGCCCGCCAGGGTCCGGCAACGTTCGTTCGACTGGCTCGGCTGTGCACTGATCGGTGCTGTGCTGTTCTGCTTCACTTACGTGCTCAGCCAGGGCAGCCGCTGGGACTGGTTCGAGGAGCCGCGCATCCTGATACTGACGGTGATCGGCGGCGCCGCGCTGCTGGCCTTTCTCGGCCAACAGGTCCTGGCCAACGGCCAGGGGCTGCTCGACTTCAGCCTGTTCAAAACTAGCGATTTCACCTTTGCCTTTATCGTCAGTTTCGTCGCCGGAGCCGCGCTGTTCGGCAGTGCCTACCTGATCCCGGCGTTCGCCCTGTCGGTACTCGCATTCACACCGACCGATGCCGGCCTGCTCCTGTTGCCCAGTGGCGTTTTTTTTGTCGGATCGCTGCTCATCGCTGCCTGGTTGATCAAGGTCCGCCGCGTACCACCGGTGGCGACCGTGCCCTTGGGCATCCTGCTGATCATGGCGGCGATGTGGATGCTGTCCGGTGCCACCAGCGAAAGCGGCAGCGACGACATGATGGCGGCCATCCTGTTGCGCGGCCTGGGCCTTGGCTTGCTGTTTCTGTCGATCACCCTGATTGCTTTCACCCACCTCAACAGCCGCAACCTGGCCAGCGGCATCGGCCTGTTCAATACGGGGCGGCAACTGGGTGGCTTGATGGGCGTCGCCGGGCTGCAGACCTTGATCGACCATCAGGTTGTCAGCAATGGCGTGGTCCTCGGCGCCAACGTCACCCCGGGAGGAAACGCGCTCATCGAACGGCTGATGACCACAACCGCGATGCTGGCGGGAAAGGGTATGGATCAGGTGGCCGCTGGCCGCGCAGCCACGAGCCTGCTGGGCAAAGCGGTGTCAGGTCAGGCCACGGTAATTGCCTTCGATACGGCGTTCTTCGCCGTGGCCCTGTTGTTCGTCTTTGCCGCGCCCATGCTGGTTGGCATCAAGATCGGCCTCTCTCGACACGCGAAAGTGCACGAACAACCGACCCATTGATGACCCACACGAAAAAGCCCGGCGGGTGAGGCCGGGCTTTTCGTTGAGTCCTGCGGTCAAGCACTGCATTCAGACAGCGCGGCTTTCGATCAGGCGGTCGGAGCCACCTTCGGCGACGCGGTTTTGCAGGAGCTTGTCGGAGCCACCTTCGGCGACGCGGTTTTGCAGGAGCTTGTCGGAGCCGCCTTCAGCGACGCGGTTTTGCAGGAGCTTGTCGGAGCCACCTTCGGCGACGCGGTTCTGCAGGAGCTTGTCGGAACCGCCTTCAGCGACGCGGTTCTGCAGGAGCTTGTCGGAGCCACCTTCGGCAACGCGGTTTTCCAGCAGCTTGTCGGAACCGCCTTCAGCGACGCGGTTTTGCAGCAGTTTGTCGGAACCGCCTTCGGCAACACGTTTTTCCAGCAGGCGATCCGAACCACCTTCGGCCACACGGCTTTCAATCAGACGATCCGAGCCGCCTTCAGCGACCACAGATTGAGCAGAGTTTGCGGCGAAAGCGTTAACTGCGAAAACCGAGAAAGCGATGCTGAGGAGGGTCTGGCGTTTCATGATGGTGTGCTCCGGGGTGCTTATGGGTTGGTATGGAGCAGATGTTACGCCGGGGATTTTTTAAGAGAACTTCATTGAATCAATGGTGACTATCGACGCAGTCAATGGATCGAACCCCCCTGTGGGAGCGAGCTTGCTCGCGATGGCAGTTTCACATTCAACAATTGTGTCGACTGACACACAGCAATCGCGAGCAAGCTCGCTCCCACAGGTTTTCATGCACCTGACAACGGGGTCAAGCCTCACTGATCTGACTCACGCTGGTGATCTGCCCATTCCAGACCATCTCGTAATGAGCCGTCTGCACAATCGACGAAACTGGCCTCGGCGTCATCAACGCCCAGCAATGACTGCCCGGCATCCGCACCGAGTGATAACGCAACCCAGGACAACCGGCATCCCGCACCGCGCGCCCCAGAACACGGGAATGGCTGTAGTCGTCCGGCGCATACACCGGATCGCTCATCGGCAGGGCCGCAGCGTCCTTCATCCCGTCATCGCCAAATGCACAAGCCAACCCACGAAACACAAACCGCTCATAGTTCAGGCTCGGCACCTTCGACCAATACAGAGCCTGGTGATGCCGCACCTCGGCCAGCGCCGCCTCCATCGAATCCGCCAGGTACAACACGCCAAAACGACCATCGCTGAAACGCGAACCCGCCGGGTTGACGTGGGTAAAGGGCGCAATCGCGTAGGAGCAACCCGCGATCCCGAACGGAATCTCGCTGCGCGCAATCAACTCCAGCTGACCCACTTCATTCTTCAACCGCGGATTGGTCAGCGCCTGAATCTCGAACAACAGCTCAAACTCATCCGCGTCCGCCACATCATCAAACAACGCAATGGGCGGAAACTTCGAATTGACCAGGCGATAAGCCTGCAACGACTGACCGGCAAACGCGGCCAGCTCATTCGCCATCACCATAACGCACCCCGCAGCATGTCGATGCGGCGGAAGGTTTCATACAGCGCAATCATGTCGCCCTGCGCCATGATCTCCAGCGGCGAACGCCCGTTGAAAAACTCGTTGTCATTGGCCATTGAGGCAAAGCCATACACGTTGTCCGGGTTGTCGAACACCAGCCGCAACGTCGCGTGAATGTTCAGCACAAAACTGATGCGCTGCATCTGGTCCGCATCCAGCGCCACCGCCCACTCCACATCACGCTGCCGCGCGCGGGTGTAGGTGCTGCGGGAAATGCGCAAGATGCGGCAGGCCTGGTCGCTGGTGGCTTTCCACTTCTCCAGAATGCTCACGGCGGCGCGCAGGCCGGTGACGCATTGGTTTTTGCTGAAGGATTGGGGTTGCAGGGGGACGGCCATGTTCGTGTCCTTGGGTTGCATCTATAGATTCAAATGTAGATTTATTGAGTCTGTAGAGCAATGTTGGTGCGACGGGTGGGCCTAACATGCCAATGCAATAGGGCCGCGATCTTGCTGAAGCTATGTGTTACTGAAACCGACGATGCAGGTCTGGAAAGACATCCTGGGCAAACCAGGCGGGCAGGCCGGGGGTCACGATTCTGGATTTTGGCGTCCGGCTTTCTACCAGGCCGACTTTTATAAGCCTGGATAACTCGTTATCAATGATCGATGGAGGCAACGACTCCGGGGGGAGCCGGGTTCAGCCAGGGTTTCGATGTGATTAAGGACACGGCAGTTTGTATCGTCAGAATTGTCTTCACATTTTATTTCATATAGATAATCGTTTAAAAAGCCTTACTTTGTTGGTTTTTGTATGGCTTTGTGGAGCTATTTAACTGAGTTGCCTTCGCGTTTTATTTCACATTTTTATTTAAAAAACTCCAGGATTCTGGAATGCCGATCGCCAGCAAATACAAATCAGGCGCCCGTATTCAATTACTTCGCTGCGACGCCCTCAAGTAGCGCCTGCACTTGCCTGGCCTGCGGGTTGCCCGCCGTTTTTCCATTGGGAATAAACGCCGCGCCCACGACTGCATCACTGATGAAACGTCCGCCCCAGTGCATTCAGCCGAGTCGCAATAGGCGGCAAACGCCGACTGCTCAACGCCAGCGTCTGCACATCATCCGCCGTGTTCTGCGCAATGCTCTGCACCGACTGCAAGCGCCCGACAAGCTCCCTCGCCACAGGTCTTTTAACGCTGAGCCATTTAAGCAAATCGATTTCCGGCGTGGTCGAGGTGTATTTGAGAAACAGTGGAGGGCGTAGCCCTTGGCCGTCATTCCAGGCGGGTACGACGCCGCTTGTGGAAAAACAATGTCCGATATAGAGGCAGTAATGCCGAATTGACGGGGGGAGTACGACAGACTCCAGTGCAAAGCCTGCCGTACATCCGAGGCAATTACGATTTCTTCGGCGGATAGTTGCTGCGCAAGCGACCGGACTTTTTGCCGGTGGTTTTGCTCGGCAGGTTCGGCACCAGCGGACGGGATCTGGGTTGGGGGTTGGAGCGGCTTTGGGGTTGAGGTTGTTTGCTCATGGTTCGCCTCCTGAATTTTCAGGGATTCGCGAAGTGGTTTACTGATGAAGTTTAGCTAATTGACTGTGGGTTGGGTCGATTGGCTCTTGGGGCGTGTGTTGTGAGCGATCGGCTTTTGTTTTCAGCCCCATTGATAGACCCCCTTACGCAATCCTCGGATTTTGCCTACAACTTCGGCAGGAGTATCCCGCTATTCCAAAGATGAAAAACGGGAAATATTGACGGCGTAGAAAGGGGGGATCACCGGCTGTTCGGGGAGAACCTTTTGAACAGCAAAGCGCGAAGGGATGAGCCATGCTACAAAACGACCGCGACAATCTGGAACTCGATAAGCTGCAACTCGAAATCCGAAGGTCCATGGCCGAAACCCGAAAACTCACGGCAGAAGAACGCAAGCTCAGGCAAGAGACCTTCTGGTACCCGATCGCGGTAGGGGCTGGTATGGTGACCGCTATCGTCGCTGCTGTCAGCCTATGGGCGAAGTTTTGAGCATTCGTACCCGCCACAACAGATACGACTCGTGACCCACACAGGAAGTAGCAGCATGTCCACACAACCTACGAATCAAGCCAGCATTGAACAACTGCACCGCGACGTTGCAGCTTTTGTCGAGGAGATGCGTAGTCCCGCCCCGAACGCGATCCGCTCTACTGTGGTGCCGTTCGGCATCGGTGCCGCCCTGGCACTGGCAATCTTTGTTGTCGCCGCCCTGGTAGTCCGACTGGTCTAGTCTTTTACCCTTGCGCCGATGGTTGGGGCGTTTGGGTGAAACAGGTGTAAATCTGTTTCAGGACTAGACCAAAAGAAGAATACAGGCGCCCTCGGCGCCCAAATGTAGTCACTCTCCCACCTGCGCCCGCAACTGCCGCCCATCATCTTTCGTGCGCGACGTATACAGTAAATATTGAAGTATTGAAAATGCTACGTTGTTGCGGCATAACTTTTGCTCTGTCTATTTTATGGAATTGATATTGTGCATGGAGCGCTATATGCAAGAACCAATTACACATTATTCACCTTTAATAACGCCTGAGTCTCGACAGGTTCAAGCTACAGAAGCCCAAGTTTTTCCTTCAAGCTTCGATAGTGTTTTGTTTTGGGATGGGACTGTCCCGGCAGTTACTACGCCCCATAGTATTGAGAGTACCAAAAACCCCAGTAACGCATACCAAAAATTGGAGGCGATAGGACTTTCGGTGCACGATCAGATAACGAGTGTTTTTTCTGGTGCTACACCGAATGTTCGAGATTATCTAGAAAGACGCATGGTCGCAGCCATTGACGGGCAGGGGTTCAATGCGTTGGAAGCTGCCTTAAAAAAAAGCGATCATTGTAGAACTTCTGCAAAGAGCCAGAATCCATAGATGTTGGCTCGATGCACTACTATATAATGGTTTAGACGCATTGTCGCTAGACAGAAAAATGAGTGCCGCGGTATTTGCATCGAATGCGGATGCAGAAGACGATATGGCAGTGCGACAAAGCTTTTATGAAGAATATCTATTATCGCTAACTGCCGCCTACGTTAAACGAATCCTTGTCGAAGCTATCTCCATTCTGGAGGACGCTTCCACAACTGCAGACGCGGCAATCCATAGCGCCTTGGCAAGGGGCGAAGTCGCTTACACCTACAGGTTACACATTGGTAATGGCATAGAGGCGGGCACTGTGGCGGGTGCCATTGCCATCCATGTCGCCGAAGGTTGGACCTTCGGGGCAGTGATCCATGAAGGCATTAAGTTGTTGGCAGGGTTGGGGGAGGCACTTATCAGTCGGGCCGCTGCTGTTGGGATCGGGGCCTTGTTCTATTCACCTGCTCTTGCTAACGGCGAACGCTTTCCTCAAACCGTTCTCACACTTCCCGGTAGCAATTTTTTGCCAAAGCCGCCGTCAAACCTGAATGAAATCGCCGCTACCGAAGGAACCATTGACCTTCCTTATAGGATTTTTGGCGACCTTAACCAATACACACTCGTTGCAACCCCAGCTGGAGGGAGTGTCTCGGCAAAAGTGCCAGTGCGAGCATTGGCATTCGATCCAACGGCCAGCAGCTACAGTTTCACGTCAAACGATACACCGCCCATTATCCTCAGTTTTCCCATTATGCACTTGGGAAACGGATCGACAACTTCGCCCGCCCGACCTGCGCAAGTACCGACTTACACTGGAGTTACGCTGTCGCCATTGCTTGTGCAGCCTGAAACCTTACCCGCGGTCGAATTGCCTGATTTCAGGGATTGCATTTACTGCTTTCCGATTGAAAGCGGTCTACCGCCAATCTACGTTGTTTTTAATAGTCCTTATGAAGGAGCAACCACGAGGGGAAAATACAGCGGTCGATTTTACAATCCCGCAAAAGCTGGAGGCCCAATACTCGATCTCGAATGGACAAGTGCTGCCGTGACCCAAACGGGTATTGACCTGGTCAAATTACATACGGGACGTTTCAGGTCTTCGGATGCCAATGCCATCATGATTGATCGCTTGAAAAAAATTCTGCTGGGTGAATTGGTCATCACAGATGTGGACAAACGCTTCTATACTCATGAAATCAGAGAGCTCGAACGTTTCAGAGCATTAGGTGTAGCTGACGGTGTAAACTCGGATGACGGTGTTATTTGGAACAATACTCACGCCGCGACGCTGGAGGACTACAAAGTCAAAGATGCTTTTGAACTGCTCTATACGCCTGATGCTATAGAAGCGGATCGAAAACAAAGTGAACGAGAGTACAAGGAACTTGGAGGGGTAAAATAATGAGCGTCATTGCAACCATCGTACTTAACGAAAAACCTGAAGAGGTAATTCTATTTCTTACCAAAAATGAATTAGGCATCTCCTTTCCTCGGCTTGATGGCCTTTATAATCTGGCTAACTGGGCGCATGTGGAGAACAACATAGGGTTATTGAACCTTGTCCATAAAATGTGTGATGCCGGTTTTATCAAATATAGTGGGGGCGGAGTTGTGAGAGGGCCCAACTGGAGAGAGCCGGCATTCATGCTAGAAGGCAAATATACCTTTGACTGACAGCACCAAGTGCCTGAACGCAGGTGCCAGAGAACGGTGACAGTCGCCATCAATTCGTGGTCGTCCGGTTCCCTTGTCCGGTCGTTTAAATCATCGAAGGTTTCCCGGGTTGAGCCGCTGCTGCAGCGGCTCTTCTCTTTGTTACGGGCATATTGAGTAGCTTCGCCTGATTGGTTTTTCGCAGCCTCGAATCAAGCTGAGGGGCAACCCCTTTCTGGAGTAGCAATAAAATGGGCGCAAGAGCACCCATTTTCATTTACTCCGCAGCCTGCGCCCGCAACCGCCGCCCAATCACATCCATCAAATCACAACCATCGCGCAAAGGAATGACCAGCAACTTGGAGAAGTCCTCCAGCACCACGGTGTCGCAACCGAGTTCGGATCGGTAGGCGATGTTTTCCAGTACCTGCGTGACTGTGCGAATGCGGTAATCCGCCATGGCTTGCAGGACGTCGAGTGGGGCTTGGGTGTCGATGAGCAGGGAGGCCGGAACCAGGTCGATTCCGGTGAGAGGCATGTATCGATTCATTTTGAAGATCTCTATTTGATTGGCTTAAGCCGTCACTCAGTCGTCGCCAAACGAGGGTGGCAGCTGTGCGCAGGTTGGCGAACCGGCATAGAGAAAACCGGCAGACCCGAAGGTCTCCCGCGCACAGCCGCCATGACAGCGGCTTTGCGGGTGCGATGATACCTGCAATAAAGCGGATAGCCTTCGCATTCTCTATGATCAGGTCGCCAAACCCGAATCGCCATTTAGGGCGACGGCGCCGACTATAAGCCCCATGAGATCAGCGCGGGAAGGTGAGGCATTCCGAGCTTTGTGTAGGACCTTTGATGATGAAACTTCAGACCTTTCACATAACGTCACTGGAAATATAAACACCGACCTGGGATGTTCACAGCCCCTTGGATTCAGCCACCAACGCTATCCTTAATCATCGCTCCCGCCGTCGAGATGGATCTTCCCGAATGCAAACCCCAACCCCCCAACGCCCCCTCTGGAAAACCTACCTGCTGTTCCTCGCCCCCATGGTCCTGTCGAACTTCCTGCAATCCATGTCCGGCACGGTCAACAGCATCTACATCGGCCAAATGCTCGGCACTCAAGCCCTGGCGGCGGTGTCGGGGATGTTCCCCATCGTGTTTTTCTTCATCGCCCTGGTCATCGGCCTCGGCGCTGGCGCGGGTGTGTTGATCGGGCAGGCATGGGGTGCGCGGGAGACGCATCTGGTGAAGGCGATTGCCGGGGCGACAGTGTTGTTGGGGCTGTTGATCGGGTTGGTGGCGGCGGTGGTGGGGAGTGTGTTTGCGCGGTCGGCGTTGGTGGGGTTGGGGACGCCGGCGGATGTGCTGGACGATGCGGTGGCGTATGCCCATGTGATGTTGTGGATCATGCCGTCGCTGTTGGTGTTTGTGCTGTTCACGCAGTTGCTGCGTGGAGTCAGCGATACGTTGTCGCCGTTGCTGGCGCTGGTGGTGTCGACCATGGTCGGGTTGGCGCTGACGCCGGCGTTGATTCGCGGGTGGTTGGGTTTCGCGCCGATGGGGATTCAGAGTGCAGCGGTTGCCGGGTTGGTGGGTAACCTGGTGGCGATGGGGTTGCTGGCGTGGCGCTTGATTGGCAAGGGCCATCCACTGGCGCCGGACCGGGAGTTCTTTGCCGCGATGAAGCTGGACATGGCGATTCTCGGCAAGGTGCTGCGCATCGGTTTGCCCACCGGCTTGCAGATGGTGGTGTTGTCGCTGTCGGAGCTGGTGATTCTGGCGCTGGTGAACCAGCACGGTTCCCAGGCGACGGCGGCGTATGGTGCGGTGACGCAGATCGTCAATTACGTGCAGTTCCCGGCGCTGTCGATTGCGATTACCGCGTCGATCCTCGGGGCGCAGGCGATCGGGGCCGGGCGCATCGAGCGCATGGGGCCGATTTTGAAGACCGGGCTGATGATCAATGTGTGCCTGACCGGTGGTCTGGTGGTGCTCGGGTATTTGCTGTCGCACTGGTTGCTGGCGTCGTTCCTCACCGAAGAGGCGACGCGAACCATGGCCCAGCACCTGTTGCACATCATGCTCTGGAGCCTGTTGGTGTTTGGTTTCCAGGCGATCATCGGCGGCATCATGCGCGCCAGTGGCACGGTGATGGTGCCGGTGGCGATTTCCATTGTCTGCGTGGTGGGGATTCAGTTGCCGGCGGCGTATCTGCTGGATGCGAAGTTCGGGTTGCAGGGGGTGTGGATGGCGTTTCCGGTGGCGTATCTGGGGATGCTGGTGTTGCAGACGCTGTATTACAAACTGGTGTGGCAGCATCAGAAGATTGAGCGGTTGGTTTAGTGGTTTTTTTGATTGCCTGTTCGCGATTGTGGTGGTTCAGTTGATGTAGAGGTTGACTGTACTGACGTCTTCGCGGGCAAGTCGGATCGCCGCATCGCCGCTCCCACAGGGGTAGCGGTGTTCGTAGTACTTGTGCACGACAGGCATGCCTGCCTGGGGAGGTTTTCATATGAACCCCTTGTCCCATTCCATCCTGCAAGACCGGCCAGCGGCCGGGCGGCGTTTGGTAGAGCCGCTGCAGCCTTACGCTAACCGCCCCGATGTGATCGTTCTGGCCTTGCCCCGTGGCGGCGTGCCGGTGGCTTATGAGGTGGCCACGGCGCTGAAGGTTCGCCTGGACCTGATGCTGGTGCGCAAGCTCGGCGTGCCGTCCCACCCGGAGTACGCCATGGGCGCAATTGCCAGCGGCGGTATCCAGATTCGTAATGAAGAGGCACTGCGGGTGCACCCGATTGATCGCGCTGCGTTCGACGCCGTGGTCGAACGTGAAACCGGCGAACTGCTGCGCCGCGAGAAGGTCTACCGCGGCACGCGGCCGCCGGTGCAGCTCAAGGATCAGGTGGTGATCCTGATCGACGACGGCCTGGCCACCGGCGCTTCAATGAGGGCGGCGATCCAGGCGCTGCGGGTGCAGGCGCCTTCGCGCATCGTGGTGGCGGTGCCGGTGGCACCGATCGAGACGGTGCAGGCGCTGCGCGGCGAGGTGGATGAACTGGTCTGCCCGCTGCTGCCCGAGTGGTTCACTTCGATTGGGCATTGGTACATGGATTTTACCCAGACCTCGGATGCCGAGGTGATCGAGCTGTTGCAGCGGGCGTGGCAACGCGGGGAGTGCGGGTAGCGCTGGCGGCCATCTGCAGGTGGTCGCAAATCGCCGCGTGAGGTGGAATAAAGGCCGGTTGTTTGCTTTAGTCAACTGATGCCACCCCTCGTGTGCGGCACGCCAACTCAACACGGGAGCCCTCCCGGAGAGTGTCATGAACCTTCGATCCGCGCGTTGTGTCGCTCTGGCCGGCACGTTGGTGTTCGGCCTGGTGCCGTTCAGCCTGGTGCCGTTCGCTGAAGCCGTGGAATACAAGAAAGTGAACGCCAAGGCCAGCACCTTGAGTTTCACCTATCAGCAGATGGGTTCGCGAAGCTACGGCACTTTCGGCAAGTTCGAGGCCAATCTCGACTTCGACACCGATAACCCTGGCGCCGCCCATGCCGCGCTGACCATCTACCTGAAGAGCATCGACGCCGGCAGCAGCGACGCCAACACCGAGCTGCAAAAAACGGCGTGGTTTGACACCGCGACTTATCCGGTGGCGACGTTCGAGTCGACATCCATCAAGGCCCTGGGCAATAACCGCTACACCATCACCGGCAAACTGTCCCTGCGGGGGCTCACTCGGGAAGTGAGTGTACCGGTGCTGCTGAAATCGGAGAGCGCCATCGGCATCTTCGAGGGCCAACTGGTGCTCAAGCGTGACGACTTCAAGATCGGCGATGGCGAGTGGGCGGACAGTGTGGTGTCCAACGAGATCAATATCCGCTTTCGGATGGTGGCGCCGCAGCGGTGACTCGGGCTGAACGTTAACTTCCGGTCGACGACATTCCTCCTGTGGGCGCGAGCCTGCTCGCGAAGACGGCAGAACTGTCGAAGAGATGTCGCCTGACACTCCGCCATCGCGAGCAGGCTCGCTCCCACATTTGATCCTTGGTGAATGCCAAATCTGTGTACGACGCCGATTCAATGGTGGGAGCGAGTACGCCGGACAAAAAAAGCGCCCGATCCACATTGCATGGACCGGGCGCTGATCAATCCGCTCTAGTTCGCCACTATTGGCACCGTCACGGTTTTGCCGAAGGCTGATTTGATAGTCGCCGTCGGGCTAGCCGACGGGCCACTGCCGACGGTCGTCACCGCTATATTCCAGCGCGCGCCTGTCGCCGTAGGCGTCAGGGTGGCGGTGCCAAGGTTCGCCGTACCGGTTGCGACCGTGGCAGTCGCCGTGATGGTATTGCCCGTGCCACGCGAGGTGGTGCCGGACAGGACCCAATACCAGCGGCTGTTGCTGCGGGCGGTGACGGTAGCGCTGGTGACGATCAGGCTCTCGTTGACCGCTGCCGAGACCGCCACGGACACCGTTGCCGATGCCGACTCCGCGCCCTTCGTATCGGCGGCTTTATAGGTAAAGGTCGCGGTGAACGGCGCGGGGACCGTGGCCGGTGGTGTGTAGATCACGCGCGCACCATCGGTGCTGACCGTGCCCTTGCCGGAATCCGGTTGCGCCAGGCCCACCACTTTAAGTGGCACGTTACCGTCAGGGTCGCTGTCGTTGGCCAGGACGTTGATGGTCAGTGGTTGGCCGTTGTCGCTGACGGCGCTGTCGGGGTTGGCGATCGGGTTTTTGTTATCGCCATCGTTGACACGGGTATCGCCAGTGCGGAAGGTCGGCAGCGCAGCGGAGTTGACATAGGTGACGCCGTCCCAACCTGGGAGGGGCGTTGGCATCAACTGGAACTGGCCGGGGTGCTCGATATCCCAGCGCAGCAGCATGGCGTTGTCCTCGTGCTGGGTGTTGTGGCAGTGCTCCATGTAGGTCCCGGCAAATTCACGGAAGTGGATCGCCATTTCCACTTCCTGCGAGCTGTCGATGCCCTCGCCGATACGATAGACGTCCTTGCGGGCCCATTTTTCCCATTCTGGTGGCTCCTTGCCATCACGGTGGAGGACGATCCCCTCTTCGAAGTGCACGTGCACCGGGTGGCTCCAGCCGTTGCCGCCGTTCTTGATTTTCCACACTTCCAGGGTGCCGTCGCCGGAGAACCCGGCATCGGTCGGGCCGTTGGCCAGTTGCGGAGCGGCGCTGATCCGGCGTGGGTCCATTGTGTAGCCGAAACCGCCGTCGGTCTTGATGGTCCAGGGGGCTGCGTCGGTGCCGTCGGAGCGACCGAAGATGAACTCACGATGCCGCGCTGCCTTGAGCGTGGCCTGCACCACCGGATCGTCGCGGTTGAGAGTCAGCGGGATCATGACCTTGCCGGCCGCTTTACCCGGTTTGGCGGGTTCGTAGTCGGCGGGGTTCATGCTCACGTCCTGGCCGGCATAAGGCTTGACCACCAGCTGCAGGAACTTGCCCACCACCGGGTCGCCGTTGTCCCATTCCAGTCCTTTGCTGCCCGACTTGAGCACCGCTTTGTACTTCCCGGACAGCACATCGGCCAGGCTCAGCGGTGTAATCTCCGGACCCTTGCCGGTCTGGTGCTCCATCAGGTTGACGAAGTACAGCTTGTCACCGGTGTTGATCCCGTTTTTCGCAAAGTTGACGATGATGTCGTAACGTTCGGCGATGCCTATGGTGGGCAGGATGGCGTTGTGGTCCTGCAGGTCGCCGTCACCGTCCAGGTCCATGCTGCCGTCGAACGGCACGGCGTGTTCCATGAGATTGCCGTCGTTGGCAATCATGTGGAACGGCACGCGGGTATAGGACAGGCCGGAGCCTGCCGGGCCGGGGAATTCGCCACCGGTGCCGACGACTTCACGCACCAGCGCGATCCTGAAGAAACGCGACACCGAGCCGTTGAGGATGCGGAAGCGATAGCTGCGCGCCCGCACGTTCAGGCGCGGCTGGTACTGCCAGTTGACCAGGATCTGATCGCCGAGAAAGCCATCGGTGTTGAACGGGTTGAACCACAGCTGGCCATTGGCGTCCCAGGCCTTGTCGGCAATCATCAGGTTCACATCGTAGTCGCGGTTGCCCCAGGGCAACGCCGAACCGCTGGGCAGGCGCAGGTTGACGCCGTCTTCGAAGGCTTCGTTACCGCGGTCCATGGCGCTGTAGTAATTCATCATCACCGCGTTGCCCTTGTAGACGTTTTGCGCAGTGAAATCGAGCATGTGGTCATGGAACCAGTGGGTGCTCATGGTTTCGTGCCAGTCGCCACGGATCTTGATGCTGCCGTTGTTGCACGTCTTCAGGCCCGGAGTGGCGTCGTCGACAAACAGGGTTTCGCCCGGGGCGCAGGGGAACGCCGCGCGCGGATCCTGAGCGCTGGTGTTGATGGTGTCGTAACCGGCCAACTGGATCGGCCAGCGATAGTCGTAGTACTGCCCCGGAAAGAAAAACGCATTGGCATAGCCGTCGCTTTCAGCCGGGGAGTGGCCGTTGTGTTCGTGGGTGGTGAGGGTGTGCAGGCCAAAACCCATGTTGGCTGACGGATCGATCGGCAGGGCGTTGTAGTGACGCATCAGCACCGGTTGGCCGTAACGCACCATCAACAGTTTTGGCGGAAAGGTGCCGTCAAAGGTCCAGAGCGCCTTGTGGTTCTGAATCGGCATGTTGGGGTGAAAACGGGTATCGATGCCTTTGGTGGTGCCTATTATGACCGGGGCGTCCGAGGTCTGGTTGTAGAGCCCGCCAGGCCCGAACTCACCGACGGCGTAGTTGTGCATTTGCCGGCGATCGCGCATGCCGCCGTTGAGCTTGGCGCCCACTTGAGCGGTTTTAAAGGCGACCTGTGGGTAAAACTCGTTCCAGCGCTGGTGCGACCARCCTTTTCCTGGTGGACGACCTTCGGCCGGCGAGCCGACCGGATGGCGGTTGAGGAAGGCTTCGATCTGCGCTTTCCACGGGTTGCGGTCCAGCGAGTTGGAATACTGCGACGGATACGGGTACAGCCCCGGCTGGCGCATGAAGGCTTCCAGCGCCGCGGCCGAAGGGCCGCTGCGGGCGATGCTGTTCGGGTCCTGCACGGGAGCCGGGCCGACGGTCGGAACCGGGAAGGTCAGCGTGGGCGGCGGCAGTGTCGGGTCGAGTTTCTCCGTGCCGAATTCTTCGAACAGCAGCAGCTGCTGAGAGTACGGCGCGGCCCCGAACAATGGGCTGGGCTTGCCATTGGTGGGGATCTTGAAGGATGTTTGCTGGGCCGGCTGCAGCACGTTGTCGGTCGTTGGCGTGGTGCGGGTGCCGTACATACCGTTGGGCAGGGCGATGGCGCCCTGATTGGTGGGCGGCATGGTCAGTATCGAATCCAGCGCGGCCTTGGGATCGGCCGGCGGGTTGGTATACGCCGATGGATCCGTTGGAGGCGGATAGCTGACATCGTCAAGCGGTACGGCGTTTGCGTTGCCGAGGCTGATGTTGATCAGCATCACAGCGGCGATGCTCGGTTTCCTGAAAAGGCCGAGCGACTTGAGGTTAGGCGTGTTTTTCATTTTGTTGCCCTCGGGGCGCGCCGGTGTGGCTGACGTTGGCAAAACGCTCGATGCAAGAGGTGCGCCAAGCGCGGGGAGATCCGGGGGAGACAAATAGCTGATTGATATCAAACGCTTGATGGATTGGACTTTGGTCGTAGTGGCGCAGTGGGTGGGAATCCTCAAAGTTGGGGGGCTCACCCACCCATTCCCCCCCACTCACACCACAGGCCGGTGTGATGGTGGACGCTTTCGCGAACAGGCTCGTTCCCACAGAAAAACCAGTTGTGGGCAAAACCGCTGTCCCTCTGTGGGGACGAGCCGGCTCGCGAATAGCACAGTTCATCCAGCACAAAGTGTGCCTGACTCACTGCTGTCAGCCTCGAAAACGCAACGCCTCCCGTAGTAACGCAAACGCTGGCGAGGTCAGGCGCGCTATGATAGGCGGCCCTTGCCCCCGGAGCCCGTCACCGCA
Organism: Pseudomonas sp. P4_B3; assembly: GCF_056402295.1. Lineage (NCBI taxonomy): Bacteria > Pseudomonadati > Pseudomonadota > Gammaproteobacteria > Pseudomonadales > Pseudomonadaceae > Pseudomonas > Pseudomonas sp. P4_B3. Next base: position 158,108 of record NZ_JBFUHR010000014.1, on the reverse strand, counting down.
ATGCCCCTGATCAGCCACTTCAAGACCCCGTGCCCCGAGCACATCAATAGCCAGATCCTGCAGATGGTGGTCGACAACCTGACCGACATCAGCATGGTCGCGATCCCGCCCAGCAACCTGCTGTACAACCTTTATCAATACGCGATCGGCTATGAGGTGCACCTGTATCTGGAGGCGCTGAACGGTGAAAAAGGCATTGCCGTGGAGCTGATCGTCGCCACTGATGAAGACGACCCGCAAAAGGTGATTGGCTTTGTGCTGTACCTGCCGGTGCAGGACGACCCCGAGGCGTGTGGCGTGGCGTACATGGCGGTGCAGGCCGAGTATCGGCGCCAGGGCGTGGCCCGGCGGATGCTGCGGGAAATGGTCGGCCGCTATCCCCATGCCGAACTGACCTGCGCGGTGGCCAAGGTGCCGTATTTCGAGGCGATGGGCTTTGAGGTGCTGGGCGTGCGTGCGACCCAGGTGTTGATGAACACCCGCGACCACGCCACCGATGGCTTGATGGCCTTGCTGGATGTGGCGTCGATCTACAGCTCGCTGGAAGTGCGGCAGATTCATACCTACCTGCTGCAAAAGCACGGCAAGCGGGCCATGACCGACGCGGAAAAACAGCGCGACCGGCATCTGGACCAGTTGACGCGCAAGGCCAATGAATTTGTGCGGGGGCGCTTGGGTGACGATGCGGTGCCGGCCGCCGGCCCTCGGTTGCGCCTGGTCTGACCGCATTCTGTTTAACACCACAAATCCCCTGCAGGAGGAATGTGTGGTTTTCAGAGGTAAAAAAAGAGCCTCAAAGCTCTTGATGGGGAGGAAGTGGAGCCGTGAGGCTCAAGATGCGCGTAAAACAAGCGGTGAGCTTGGTAGTGGTTCAGTTCACTCACCACCTACGCAGCGGCTTGAGCAAGCAAGCGGCTGCGTAAGTTCATCCTAGAAAGACCGAGTGTTTCACTCAAGTACCGCTAGTCGCATCCCCCGGCCAGCCGGCGCGACGCAACGCCTTGAGCAACGTTTCGGCATCCAGCCCCGGTACCGCATGCCCGTTGCCTTCGGCGGTGTCGGCGGCGAGCAAGGCATTGATGATGGCTTCTTCCACGGCTTCGGTGGCCGCCAGGAACAGCTCGCTGATGTGATCGTTGTTGACCATGCTCAGGTTGTCGGTGGTCGGTGCTTTCTTGCTCTCATAGGCGGCCGGCGGCACGTGTTCATTGCCGGTGGCGAAGGCGATGAAGATGTCGCCGCTGTGGTCTTCATTGCCGCCGCCGGTGCGGGCCAGGCCGAGGCTGGCGCGCTGGGCCAGGCGGGTGCACTGGTGCGGCAGCAACGGCGCATCGGTGGCCAGGCAGACCACGATCGAGCCCATCCCCGGGTGGGGCAACGAGGCCTTGAGGAACGGCGAATCGACCTGTTCCATGTAGCGCCCGACCGGATACCCATCAACGCGCAGTTCATTGCGAATGCCATGGTTGGCCTGGACAATCGCGCCGACCGTCCAGCCACCCTGGGCGCTGTTCAAGCGTCGCGACGCGGTGCCGATGCCGCCCTTGAATTCGTGGCAGATCATGCCGCTGCCACCGCCGACATTACCTTCGGTCACCGGCCCGCCCGCCGCCGAACGCACGGCCTGGGCCACGTGTTCCGGCTTCACGTGAAAGCCGTTGATGTCGTTGAGCAGGCCGTCGAAGGTTTCCAGTACCACCGGCATGTTCCAGTAGAGGCGCCCGTCATCCGGTTGCTGCTCGCGGTCGAGCACGATCAGCGCATCGCGCACCACGCCCAGGCTGTGGGTGTTGGTGAAGGCGATGGGACTGGTCAGCAAGCCGGCCTCGCGAATCCACTCCAGCCCCGTGGCATCGCCGTTGCCGTTGAGCACATGCACACCGGCAAAGCACGGTTGCTGACTGGTGGAGCCGGCACGCGGTTCGATGACGGTGACGCCCGTGAGGATGTCGCGGCCGGTGGCGGTGCGTCCTCGTACATTGCTGTGGCCGACGCGCACGCCGGGGACGTCGGTGATGGCATTGAGCGGGCCGGATTGCAGTTGGCCGATAGGAATGTTCAAGTTGCGGGCGCGTGGTTTCATGGGTTTTCTCATTTTCAATTTTTGGCAGAAAAATGCGGTCAACACCTGTAGGAGCAGCCTTCGGTAGCTCCTACAGGGGGGGGTTATTGGCCGTTTTTGACCTTGCTCCAGATCCGCGTGCGCACTCGTTCGGTGGCCGGCGGCAGGGGCTGGAGGGTGAACAGGGTGGCCATGGCTTCGGCTGGCGGATAGACGGCCGGGTTGCTACGGGTGGCTTCGGCCACCAACGTGGTCGCGCTACGGTTGCCGTTGGGGTAGTTGAGGTGGTCGCTGACCGGGGCGATGACTTCAGGACGCATCAGGTAGTCGATGAAGGCCATCCCTTGTTCCGGGTGCGGGGCGTCCTTGAGCAGTACCAGCGTGTCGAACCACACAGGCGCGCCTTCCTTGGGCAGGCTGTAGGCGATCTTCACGCCGTTGCCGGCCTGCTCGGCGGTGGACTTGGCTTCGAGCATCGCACCGGACCAGCCGACCGCCACGCAGATGTTGCCGTTGGACAGGTCGCTGATGAACTTCGACGAGTTGAAGTAGGCGATGTGCGGGCGCAATTTCAGCAGCAGCGCTTCGGCCTTCTTGTAGTCCTCGGGGTTGGTGCTGTTGGGCGGCAGGCCAAGGTAGTGCAGGGCCACCGGCAGCATCTCCGACGGCGAGTCGAGCATGGCCACGCCGCATTCGCCGAGTTTGGCCAGGTTCTCTTCCTTGAACACCAGGTCCCAGGAATCCACCGGCGCCTTGTCGCCCAGCGCCGCGCGTACTTTGTCGATGTTGTAGCCGATGCCGTTGGTGCCCCACAGGTAAGGCACGGCGTACTGGTTGCCTGGATCGTTGTTGGCCAGTTTCGCCAGCAGATCGGTGTCCATGTTCTTGAAGTCCGGCATCTGCGCACGGGGCAGGGGGGCGAGGGCGCCGGCCTTGATCAGCGTGGGCAAACTGAAGTTGCTGGCCACCACCACGTCGTAGCCGCTGCGGCTGGTGAGCAACTTGCCCTCGAGCACTTCGGCACTGTCGAAGGTGTCGTAGACCGGTGCAATCCCGGTGTCACGCTTGAAGTCCTGCAGGGTGGTGGGGCCGATGTAGTCGTACCAGTTGTACACGTGCACGGTCGGAGCTTCGACAGCAAAGGCCGACAGCGACACCGTCAGGCAGGCGCCAAACCCCAGATTGAAATACAAGCGGTGACGACTCATGATGCGGCACTCCTGGCCTGTTGCGGCCGGTGGTAATCAGGAGTTTGCAGCGTATCGACCGGGGTGGCCTTCACCCATTCCCATCATGGGTTACTCGAAAGGGGTAGTGCGTGGACGCGTTGTTGAAAGAGTTGCCGGTGCACCAGGGGCTGGCGCGGGTTTTCACGGCGGTGGGGCGGGACAGCTTCTGGCGTGCGCTGGTCGATACCTTGCGCTTGCTGGTGCCGCTGGACAACGCGCTGGTAGCGCTGATGCGCCCGGGTCACGTGCCGCGCCTGCTGATTGACTTCGATGCCCAGGGCAGCCCCGACGAGCATGAAGAACTGGCGGACTACAGCGCTGGCATGTACCTGCTCGATCCGTTCTATCAAGCCGCCTGCGCCGGCATCGCCGACGGCTTGCACAGCCTCGAATCGGTGGCCCCCGACCAGTTCCAGCACAGCGAGTACTACCTGAGTTACTTCAGCACCGTGGTCGGTGGGGACGAGTTGCAGTTCATGGTCAACGTCGACGGCGCTGTGCTCGGCCTGTCCCTCGGGCGTTCGACGCGCTTCATCCTCGAGGAGCAGGGCCGCCTAATTTGCGTGCGTGACTGGGTGCTGGCGGCGATGCGCCGACACCTGGATTTGCTGCCGCCGCAAGGGCCGGTCGCCGAACCACCGGCCGGTGATCTGGCGACCTTGCTCGATCGCTTCGACGCACGCCTGACAGTGCGCGAGATCGAAACCGCGCGCCTGATTCTCCAGGGCTTTTCCAGCAAGGCCATCGCCCAGCAAATGGGCATCTCCCCGGAGACGGTGAAAGTGCACCGGCGCAACCTCTATCACAAGCTCAACGTGAACGGGCACGGCGAGTTGTTTGCGCTGGTGTTGCGGCCGCGTTGAACACCTGTGAGTGCTCGCGAAGGACACGACTCGGTATTACTGCCGAAACACCAACGCCTTCAAACCACACTCCACATCCGCATCCGGAAACTCCGGCGGATTCTCCAGACGCTGCTCGAACCGCAGGCTTGGCGCCTCACGGGTAACACCGTCGATCAGGAAGTCGGCACCAAACGCCGGGTCGTTCATGCAGGCCAACACCGTACCTTCAGGGCTGAGCAATTCAGGCAACCGGCGCAGCACGCGCTGGTAATCCTTGGTCAGCAGGAAACTGCCTTTCTGGAACGACGGTGGGTCGATGATCACCAAGTCGTACGGCCCCTTGCCAATCACCTTGCCCCAGGATTTGAACAGGTCGTGACCGAGGAAGCTGACCTTGCTCATGTCGTGGCCGTTGAGCCGGTGGTTGTCGCGGCCACGGTTCAAGGCGGGGCTCGACATGTCGAGGTTGACCACGTGGCTCGCGCCGCCTTCGATGGCCGCCACCGAGAAACCGCAGGTGTAGGCGAACAGGTTCAGCACCCGTTTGCCCTCGGCATTGGCGCGGACCCAATCGCGGCCGTAGCGCATGTCGAGGAACAGCCCGGTGTTCTGTTTGCGGCCCAGGTCGACCCGGTACTTCAGCCTGCCCTCAGTGATCGTCAGTTCGTCGATCTCTTCCCCGAGCAGCCACTCGGTGGTGCTTTGCAGCAGGTAGCGATGTTGCAACAGCAGCGTGTGGGCACCGGATTTTGCCCACTGTTCAGACTGGGTGATCGTCATCAGCACCTGCTTCAAGTCTTCCAGTTGCGCCGCTTCCGGCTCCTTGAACAGCGCCACCAGCACCACGCCCTGCAACCAGTCCACAGTCACTTGCTCCAGCCCCGGCCAGCAGCGGCCACGGCCGTGGAACAGGCGGCGGGTTTCGGCGGGGACGGCCGCGAGGGCGGTCAGCAGGTGCTGGTTGAGGGTGGCGAGGGCTTCAGCGTTCATTGGTCTGGGTCGGCGAATTTCGGGGGCGGCATTTAACCATAATTGCGCAACCGGCGGAGCACACAAAACCCTGTAGGAGCGAGCTTGCTCGCGATGGTGTGTCAGTCGACACAGCGGCGCCTGATACACCTTCGCGAGCAAGCTCGCTCCTACAAGTATCCGGTGGCAGTTATCACGTTTAATTTAACTTTACGTGAGGATTTGGCGATCTTCCGGCTCCCATAATCGGCTCCAACGAACAACAACCGGGAGCCGGACATGTCGCAGAGCACTGCTTCACCCAAGTCCAGTCATCCACGCTGGCTACGCCTGACCCATTGGCTCAACGCCCTGGCGGTGCTGGTGATGGTGACCAGCGGCTGGCGCATCTACAACGCCTCGCCGATCTATGAATTCAGTTTTCCCAAGTCGATCACCCTCGGCGGCTGGCTCGGTGGCGCGCTGCAATGGCATTTCGCGGCGATGTGGTTCCTGGCGATCAACGGTTTGATCTACCTGGCCTTCAACCTGTTCAGCGGGCGCCTGAAGCGGCGTTTCTTCCCGGTTTCACCCAAAGGTGTGCTGCATGACCTGTGGGCCGCCTTGCGCGGAAAACTCGGGCATGCTGACCTCAGTCATTACAACCAGGTGCAACGGGTCGCTTACCTGTTCGTGATGGTCGACATCACGCTGCTGGTGCTCTCCGGGCTGGTGTTGTGGAAGTCGGTGCAGTTCCCGCTGTTGCGTGAATTGCTGTTCGGTTATGAAGGCGCGCGCCGTGTGCACTTTTTCGCCATGGCGCTGTTAGTGGCCTTCGTGGCAGTGCATCTGCTGATGGTCGCGCTGGTTCCGAAAACGCTGTTGGCCATGATCGTCGGCCGCAAGGAGCAGGTATGAAAAAGCGCATTCAGGTCCCCGGGCTGGACGAGGCTTCGATCCTCACCGACGCCCGCAAGATCCTCGCCCCGCAGATCGAAGATCGCTCGCGCCGTTCGTTCCTGCTGCGTGGCCTGACCCTCGGCGGCGTGGCCATGCTGTCCGGCTGCAACATCACCGACAACGAAAGCGTCGAAACCGCGCTGTCGTCCATGTCGCGCTTCAATGACCGGGTGCAAGGCTGGCTGTTCAACCCCAACGCCATGGCGCCGACCTATCCAGAGTCGATGATCACCCGGCCGTTTCCCTTCAATGCCTTTTACGGCATCGACGAGGCGCCGACGGTGGAGGAGGAGGGCTATCGCCTGGAAGTCACCGGCCTGGTCGCCGACAAACGCAGCTGGCGCCTCGAAGAGCTGCGCGCCATGGCCCAGACCGAGCAGATCACCCGGCACATTTGCGTCGAAGGCTGGAGCGCCATCGGGCGTTGGGGCGGCGTGCGCTTCAGTGACTTCCTCAAGCGCATCGGCGCCGACACCGATGCCAAATACGTCGGCTTCAAATGCGCCGACGACTACTACACCAGCATCGACATGGCCACCGCGCTGCATGCGCAGACTCAGTTGACGCTGACTTACGACGGCGCCGTGCTGCCCCGCGAGTACGGCTTCCCGATGAAGCTGCGCATGCCCACCAAGCTGGGCTACAAGAACCCCAAACACATCCAGGCGATTTTCGTCACTAACACCTATCCGGGTGGCTACTGGGAAGACCAGGGTTACAACTGGTTCGGTGGCAGCTGACGGGGGCCGGCCATTTCACACGTCCACAACCCACGTTCCAAGGAGCTTCATCATGAAAAAGTTGACCACCGTTGTTCTGTCCATGTGCCTGGCCGTTGGCGCTGCCTCTGTGTTCGCAGCTGACACGATGAGCAACGACAGCATGAGCAAGGACTCGATGTCCAAGGACGCCATGTCCAAGGATGCGATGAAAAAAGACGCGATGAAGAAGACCGATTCGATGTCCAAGGACGCAATGTCCAAAGACAGCATGTCCAAGGATGCCATGTCCAAGGACGCGATGAAAAAAGACGCGATGTCCAAGGATGCGATGAAAAAAAGCGAAATGTCGCAGTAATTCCAAACAACCGAAATCCCCCTGTGGGAGCGAGCTTGCTCCGGGCGGCGTTCCGACGAAAGCGGTGTGTCAGTCAACGGTGTTGTTGAAGCTGACGGCCTCTTCGCGGGCAAGCCCGCTCCTACACAGGTTTTGCAAACGGCACAGATCTCCGTAGGCGCTGGCTTGCCAGCGAAAGCGCCCTCAAGGTCACTACAAAACCCGGATCGGTCACCTGGCTGTATCAAAAATGAATTTCCACCGATTCCGCTGCTCATACCTTTTAGGTAGCGGATCAAAACCCGCGAAATCATTGAGGCAATCAGGGAGCGGCACGGTCATGAGTCGAGTACCGACGGCGGGTGGAGATCTTCCTGGCGGGTTGATTCTGGTGGTTGAGGACGACCCGCTGATCCTGGAGTTTCTCTGTGAGATTCTTCAGGAGGAAGGTTTTGTCGTCGAGCCGCAAACCAGTGCAGACGCGGCAGTGATGTATCTGGAGCAACATGCGCCGCAGGTGGGCCTGCTGCTGACGGACATCACCATGCCCGGCACGCTCAATGGCGCGGACCTGGCTAACCAGTTCGGCGATCGCTGGCCGGACAAGCCGATCATGATCATGTCCGGTTTCGAAACCCCGGCCAGCTCCGGGGTGCGACATGCCGTTTCGTTCATCAAGAAACCCTGGGCCATCGGTTCGTTGCTCGATTGTGTCGACGGCGCTTTCAAGTCAAAGAGACTCAACTGACTCACTCGCAGGTGTTACATTCCCGGGCAAATCCGTCCGGTAACTGCGAGGTTCTTTTCCTTGTCTGATCACACTGTTTTCAATTCGACTTACCGTGCCTTTCTGTTCGACATGGATGGCACCGTGCTGACGTCCATTGCCGCCGCCGAGCGGGTCTGGACAACCTGGGCGGTGCGCCATGGCGTCGATGTCGACACCTTCCTGCCCACCATTCACGGCGCCCGCGCCGTTGACACCATCAGGCGCCTGGGCTTGCCCGGGGTGGATGCCGAGGCCGAAGCCGCGTGGATTACCGAAGCGGAAATCGACGATGTCGACGGGGTATTCGAAGTGGCTGGCGCGGCGAAGTTCTTGCGGTCGCTGCCTGCCAGCCAATGGGCCATCGTCACTTCCGCGCCACGGGAATTGGCGTTGCGGCGAATGGCGGCGGCGGGGATTCCCGAACCCGCCGTCATGATCACTGCCGAGGATGTGACTGCCGGAAAACCGGACCCCGCGGGTTACCGCCTCGCGGCCCGGCGCCTGGGTGTCGAGCCTGCACAATGTCTGATTTTCGAAGACGCTACGGTGGGCATTCTGGCGGCCGAGGCGGCGGGGGCGGATTTGATGATCGTGACGGCGACTCATGAACAGCCGATCAAGACGTTGCATGCGACGTTGGCGGGTTATGACTTGGTTCGGATTCAGGTGGATGCCGGTGGCTTGATTAGCGGGCTTGCCCGCGAAGGCGTCGGCACATCCAGTATCGATGTGACTGAAGAATCGCTTTCGCGGGCAAGCCCGCTCCTACAGGGGGGATGTATGTCAGTAGAGTCCGGGGATCAGCCGCCAGGAGCGGGCGCAATAGGCCTCGTATTCGCTGCCGAACTGTGCCCGGAGCAAGGCTTCTTCCGAGTGAATGCGCGCGATCAGCGGGATCAGCGTCAGCGCCACCAATATCAGCCCGACACCAGAACGAAAGGCCAATGCCCAACCCATGCCGATGACCATCATCCCCAGGTAACTGGGGTTGCGCAGGTTGCGGTAAATCCCGTCGGTGACCAGCCGATGCCCCGGCTGAATGGCCACCAGCCCGCTGAAGCGCTTGCCCAGCACAAACACCGGCCATAACCGCAGCGCGCCGCCGCCGACGAACAAGAGTGTGCCGAGCCAGCGCACGCCTTCACCGCCAAAAGTCCAGAAATCGATGCGGTCGGTATAAGCCGGCAGAAAGCCGCTCAGTAAGCCGATCACACCGAAGGCCGGAATGACCCAGCGGTTGGCCCGGTCTTCGCGTTCCCCCGAGCTCAGGTTGACCTCGGTGAACAGAGAAGCGACAGCCATGATCAGAGTGGCCAGGGCAACGACGACCAGTGAACCGTGGCTGAAATAGGCTGCGAAACCACCCAGTCCCCAGATCGCCAGGGCGAGGTAGGCGAGGGTGCTGACGACGGCGAAAAATGCCAGTTTGGCCGAGATTTTCATGGTACCTCCGCGAACAGGCTTACGTAGGAGCTGCCGTAGGCTGCGATCTTTTGATCGTTCTTTGGCCTTCGAGTTTCCATGGGTAAAAGATCGCAACCGGCGCCGGACCGCTGAGACGGTCGCCCCGAGACCGGGTGAACTAAGCTTGGGAGAGAGGACCGTTCACCACCGGCTGGCCGAAGTGCTCCGCGAGCCGGTGGCGTGTAACAGGAGCCCATATGCTTCACATCCGAACGCCTTTGATCCTGCACCCTGGCCTGTCGACCCCGTCCCGCCGTATCTGGCTGAAACTGGAAAACCTGCAACCTGGCGGCTCGTTCAAAATACGCGGCATTGGCTTGCTGTGCAGCCGGGCGGCACAGCAGGGCAAGCGCAAGGTGGTCTGTCCCTCCGGCGGTAACGCGGGACTGGCCACGGCCATGGCCGCTGCATGCCTGGGGCTCAAGGCATGCATCGTGGTGCCGCACACCACCCCGCAAAGCACCCGGGAGCGGATCAGCAAGACCGGCGCCGAGGTGATCGTGCACGGCAAGGTCTGGGACGAAGCCAATCAACGGGCACGGGAACTCGCCCAGGACCCACGCAGTGAATTCGTGCCGGCCTTCGACCACCCGGTGTTGTGGGAAGGGCACAGCACTATGGTCGATGAAATCCTTGACGACTGCCCGCCAGTGGATGTGCTGGTGGCATCGGTGGGCGGCGGTGGCTTGCTGGCGGGCCTGCTCACTGGTCTGATTCGTCATCGGCACACCGATTGCCGCATCGTTGCCTGCGAAACCGAAGGCGCGGCATCGTTCGCCGCGGCGGTGGCGGCCGGGTACCCGGTCAAATTGCCGAAAATCGACACTGTCGCCACCTCCCTGGGCGCCGCGCAAGTGGCCGCCTGGCCGGTCAAACACATCGGCGATTTTCCCCATGAATGCGTGGTGCTCAGTGATGATGAGGCGATCATGGGCGTAGTGCGTTACGCCAATGATTTGCGTCAGCTGGTCGAGCCGGCGTGCGGGGTTTCATTGGCGATTGCCTACCTCGATCACCCGGCGATTGCCGACGCCCATGACGTGGTGATCGTGGTGTGCGGCGGGGTGAGTATCAACGCACAACTCGTGGCCGGGTGGGCAAGCTTGTCCACTGGCACGCACGCGAGGTAGGGCTGGAAACGCTATCCCGGCGTCACAAGCCCCACCGCTGGCGATGACGATCTTCAGTGATCGGCGGCAACGCCTTCCTGGACGAGAATGGCGCGGGCCAGGTCTTCGTCGCTTGCGTTGTTGAGGGCGGGATTGTCCTGACGGATCTTTTTCAACACCGCCTCCAGATAGGCACCACGAATCGCACCGCCACTGGCGACGAAGCTGGAAGCGTCATCCCGGGCGGGAATCATGAGTTTGTGGTCTTTGAACGTTGAGTACAGCGAAGCGGAAACCCCGGCGGAAGTGGCGACGTCACCCGCATCCACTTTGGCCAGAGCCGAGCCGAAGGGTAAACAAAGTACCAGGGAAGAAATGATAAACATCCGGCGCATGACGGTGTCCTCCGACAGCATGAAGCATAAGGGAATTACCACATAGTTTAGGATGCGTGGCGGTCGCCGAGAGTTCCCTGGCAATAGCGAGGAACGGGCTGAGAGGGAGGCAAGGTCGTTGAACGTCGATATTCAAAGCGTGGTGATCGGGGCAGGCGTGGTCGGGCTGGCGGTGGCCAGGGCCCTGGCCATGAATGGGCGGGAAGTGCTGGTGGTGGAGGCCGGCGGGGGGATCGGCACGGGCATCAGTTCGCGTAATTCAGAAGTGATTCACGCCGGCATCTATTATCCGGACGGCAGCCTCAAGGCGCGGTTGTGCGTGGAGGGCAAGCAGCGTCTCTACGCCTATTGCGATGAGCGCGGTGTCGATTACCGGCGCGTGGGCAAGCTGATCGTGGCCACCGATGAACAGCAGCGCGCGGCTTTGCAGCGTCTGTTGCAGCAGGGGCGTCTCAATGGTGTCGATGACCTGCAATGGCTGGATGGGGCACAGGCCCGGGCGCTTGAGCCGGCGTTGTCCTGTGTCGCGGCGCTGTGGTCGCCGTCTACTGGCATCGTCGACTCCCACGCCCTGATGCTGGCGCTTCAGGGCGATGCCGAGCGGTTCGCAGCGATGCTGGCCTTGCGCACACCGCTGCTGTCGGCCCGTTGTATGGAGCAGGGCTTCGAGCTGCGCATGGGCGGCATTCAACCCATGACCCTGTACTGCCGCGAATTGATCAATTGCGCGGGGCTGTCCGCTCCCGGGGTGGCGCGCGCTATTGTCGGTCTGCCTGGGCAATTCATTCCCCGGGCGCATTTGTGCAAGGGCAGTTATTTCAGTTTCAGCGGCCGGGCGCCGTTTCGCCACCTGGTGTATCCGGCCCCGGAGAACGCGGGACTGGGTGTGCACATGACGCTCGACCTGGGTGGGCAGGCGCGCTTCGGGCCGGATATCGAATGGGTCGAGCACATCGATTACCGCGTCGAACTCCGCCGGGCCGAAGGGTTCTATCAGGCGATCCGCCGTTATTGGCCGGGTTTGCCGGACAACAGCCTGCAACCGGCCTATAGCGGCATTCGCCCGAAAATCAGCGGGCCGACTGAACCGGCTGCCGACTTTCTCATCAGCGGTCGGGCCGAGCATGGGGTGGAGGGGCTGGTCAATCTGTTCGGCATCGAATCACCGGGGCTGACCAGTTGCCTGGCGCTCGCCGAACACGTAGTAAAACGCCTGGACGACCGATGATCAGGGCTGGCACTGCCTTGCGGGCATTGGGTCTATGCTAGGGAGTGCGCTTACTGCCATCGGAGAACTCTGATGATCACCGTACGCACTGCCTGTCTGCTGGCCGATTACAAACGCTGGGCCAATCAGCGCCTCTTTGACAGCCTCGCAGCGCTCCCTCCGGGCGAAGTCAAAAAAGAACGGGTGTCGGTGTTCAAAAACATGATCGGCACCCTCAATCACGTGTACGTGGTGGATTGCATCTGGCAGGCGCACCTCGAAGGCCGGGGGCATGGCTTCAAGACTTCACACGACCTGCTGCATGCCGATCTGTCCGAACTGCGCCTGGCGCAAAAAGACATCGATCGCTGGTACTGCGACTGGAGCGCCCGGCAAACCGATGCCTCCCTGGACAAGCCCCTGGAATTCACCTTTGTCTCGGGCGAAAGCGGCACCATGAGCGCCGGCGCGATGCTGATGCACGTGGTCAACCACGCCAGCTATCACCGTGGCTGGGTGGTGCAGATGTACTTCGAGATTCCGGCCATGCCACCGGTGACCGACATGCCGGTGTATTTGCGCGAGTCCGAGCCGATAGTCCTGCAGTCGATCAATGCCCCGATAGTGGCGCCGCCATGTGCTGTGCAATTTTCGAGCGCAACCAGCGTTCTGCCGGATCGTTATCGTTGACCCCGTTCCAGACCATCGACAGTTCGGACAGCTTGATATCAAACGGCGCGTCGTCTGCCCGGAGCTGGCTGCTGCCTTCGATCAAGGCACTGGCCGCGTAATCCGGCACGGTGGCGAGCATGTCAGTACCCGCCAGCAAGGCCCGCAACCCCGCGAACTGTGGCACCGCCAGCACCACCCGGCGCGAACGGCCAATCCGTGCCAGGTCGTTGTCGATGGCACCGCTCAAGTCCCCGGAGAACGACACCAGCGCGTGAGGGCGTTCGCAGAACTCGTCCAGGGTCAACGGGCCGGGGCGGTCATCGCCGCGCAGGATCTTCACACTCAAGTCGCGCAATTTCTTGCGCTTGGCATTGGCCGGCAATTCCGTGGTGTAGCTGATGCCGACAGTAATCTCGCCGCTGGCCAGCATTGGCGACATCAGCAGGAAATTCACCCGGCGCACCACCACCACAACGTTCTGCGCTTCCTCACGAATCTGCTTGAGCAGCGGCGGAAACAACCCGAACTCGGTGTCGTCGGACAGACCGATGCGAAACACCTCGCGACTGGTGGAAGGCTCGAAATCCTTGGCCCGGCTGACCGCTCCGGAAATGGTGTCCATCGCCGGTTGCAACTCCTTGAGAATCTGCAAGGCCCGCGGGGTCGGCTCCAGGGTTCGTCCGTTGCGCACCAGCAACGGGTCGTCGAACAGATCGCGCAACTTTGCCAGCGACGCGCTGACAGCGGGCTGGCCGAGGAACAGTTTTTCCCCGGCCCGGGTCAGGTTCTTTTCGAACATCAGGGTTTCGAAAATCACCAGCAGGTTCATGTCCACGCGGCGCAGGTCGTTGCGGTTCATGCCGGGGTTCTCGGTGGTTTTTTGAGTCTTCTCAGTAAAGCACCAAACGTCCAGGAAAGACGCGCAACCTGTGGGAGTGAGCCTGCTCGCGATAGCGGTGGGGCAGTCACATGGATGTTGGATGTGCTGCCGCCATCGCGAGCAGGTTCGCTTGTATGTCTAGACTTGAAGGGCTGGGGACGGGGGATCTTCCTGTCGTCGACAGCCTGGCCATCTGAACCCTGAAACTTGAGAGAGCTCCTTACATGGCAACGGCATCAGCAACGATCGAAGTCCCGGCCTCGGCCGATCAGATCTGGCAATTGATTGGCGGTTTCAATTCGCTGCCGGACTGGATTCCCTTCATTCCCAAAAGTGAGCTGAGTGAAGGCGGGCGGGTACGCCGGCTGGAAACCAGCGATGGCACGGTAGTGGTCGAGCGTTTACAAGTATTCGACAACGCGGCGAAAACCTACAGTTACTCGTTTGTGCACTCGCCATTTCCGGTCACTGATTATTTGGCGACCATCAAGGTTGAAGCGCTTGGCGAGCGTGCGCGGGTGACCTGGTCGGGCCGGTTTGAACCGGTTGGCGTGAGTGATGGGGAAGTGGAGGCGTTGTTTGCGGGTGTGTATCAGGGGGGGATTGAGGCGTTGCGGGCGCGTTATCCGGGCTGAAGCATTTGTCATGTGAATGGTAACTGTGGCGAGGGGGCTTGTCGGATCGCCACAGGTTTTGTGTCAGGCCTGGGTAATCAAGCCCTCCTGGCAGTCCAGCACCAGCCGCGCGCCACCCAGTTCGCTGCTGCCCACTTCCAGGGTAAACCCGTGCAGGCTGACAATCGCCGCGACGATGGACAGCCCCAGCCCGAAGCCGCTTTTCTGATTGCCCGCCTCGGCACGGTAGAAACGCTGGAACACCGCTTCACGTTCCGCCTCGGGAATGCCCGGGCCGGAATCGAGCACTTCGATTCGCGTGTGCCCGCCATCATTGATCCCCCGCAAGATCACCGCGCCACCGGGCGGGGTGAATTTGATCGAGTTGCTGAGCAGGTTCGCCACCGCTTCGAACAGCAGTGCCCGGTCGCCATGGAGGGGTGGCAATGACGCGGGCAGGTGCAGCTGGAATATCAGGCCGTCGTCTTCCGCCAGGGGCAGATAGAACTCATGCAGCTCTTGCAACAACGCCACCGGGTCCACTTGCACGAAACCGGAGCGGCGCTGGCGGTCTTCCAGTTCGGAAATTCGCAGCAATCCACGGAAACGAGCCATCAGTGTGTCGGCCTCGGCCAGCACCAGGTCCAGTTGCATGGCCTGCGGCGAGCCTTCGCCGGCTTGCTGCTGCATGCGGTAAAGCTGCGCGCGCAGACGGGTCAGGGGCGTGCGCAGGTCATGGGCGATGTTGTCGCACACGCCCTTGACCTCGTTCATCAGGCGTTCGATGCGTTCGAGCATGGCGTTGACGATGGCGGCGAGCATGTCCAGTTCGTCTCGCCGATTGGACAGTGGCAAGCGCCGGCTCAGGTCGCCAGCGACGATGGCTTCGGCACTGGCCTGAATCCCGCGAATGCGTCGCAACGGCCGGCGCCGCAGTAAATACCAGCCGACGATGCCCGGCACGATGGTCAGGGTCACACCCCAAAACAGGGCGTGAAGGATAATCCGGGTGACGGCGAACAGCGAGCCGTTGTCGCGAACCAGAATCAGCCACCAACCATCGCGGGTCTGGGTCGCCACGGCGTCGCAGCTGTCGTTGGGCAGGGTCGGGTCGTCGGACTCGGCGCAGTCGCTGAGCGTGTGGATCTTGCCATCGAGCGGCAAGCCATCCGGAATGTAGCGCAGGGCGCCGCTGAGGTAACGCTGCCGGGCATCGAACAGGCCGTAGGCGTCGATGCCACGGATATCGAAGGTCATGCTGACGGCGAGGGCGTCCACCAGTTGCTCGCCCGAGAAGCGCGAAAAAAGGTGCTGGCGTTGCATCAGCGAATGCTTGGCCAGGTTGTCCAGGTAAGCGGAAACCTCGTAGTACATGACCCCCATTAGAATCCCGCTCCAGATCACGAACAGCGAACTGTAGAGCGCCAGCAAACGGCTGCTGGAAGAGCGCCAGCCTTTAGACGGGTTCGGCAATGACATAACCCGAGCCTCGCACGGTCCGAATCAGTGGGACATTGCCAGGCGGGTCGATCTTCTTGCGCAGACGGCCGATGTGGACGTCGATCAGGTTGGTGCCGGGGTCGAAGTGGTAACCCCAGACCTCTTCGAAAATCATCATCCGCGAGAGTATTTGCCCGGTATTGCGCATCAGGAATTCCAGCAGTTTGTACTCGGTGGGCAACAGCGTCAGCAGTTGGCCGTCGCGGCTGGCTTCGTGGCTGATCAGGTTCAGTTCCAGATCCGCCACCCGCAGGGTAGTGGCCTGGGCGGTGACGGTGTTCTGCCGGCGCAGCAGGACTTCGACCCGGGCGGCCATTTCATCGGTGGCGAAGGGTTTGGTCAGGTAGTCGTCGCCGCCGGCACGCAAGCCGCGCACACGTTCATCGACGTCGGACAGTGCGCTGATCATCAGGATCGGCGTGACCACGCCCATGGTCCGCAGCGTGGTGACAATCGCCAGGCCATCGAGCTCGGGCAACATGCGATCGAGGGTGATCAGGTCATAGTTGCCGCTGACCGCACGTTCGAGCCCTTCGCGACCATTGTCGACCCAGTCGACGTCGAGGCCGTGGCTCCTCAGTTCGGCGACAATTTCCCGGGCGGTCACGGCGTCGTCTTCGATGGTCAAGATGCGGGTCATAGGGCTGGCCTGATTAAATGTTCACAACGTTGTGCGGCATTTTGCCAAGAAATGGTCGCAGGCTTTCTAAATAAAAGTTCATGGACGCGACACTGGTGACTGCCCTGGTTTCGTCGGAACGCCGCCCGGAGCCGGGAAATGAATCGGTCAGTCAATCGGCGTACTGATAAACACCTCAAACCCTTCGGCATACGCCGTGAATGCAGCAACCCGCGGAAACTGCGCCGCACTCACCTGATCCGGCACCACCAGGTTGGTGAAGCTCCAGGCTATGGCGAGGGTAATGCCGTCCTGCTCAATCGAACCGTCAGTCTTCAGCGGCTGCTTTTCCAGCTCCCGCTCCAGCGCCGAATAGGCCGCCGTCAGCTGTCCTTCGACGCGCTGCACCCAGGGTTCGAATTGAATTTCCACCGGCCGCAAGTTGCGCTCGTAGTAAAGCTGCACGGACTTTTCGCTGGCGGCCAGCGCCAGGCCAATCAGGCGCAACGCGCGCAGGCGCTGACTCGGTTCGACGGGCATCAGGCTGTTATCGGTCAGGGTTTCCAGGTAGTCGATGATCAGCGTCGAATCCATCAACACTTCACCGTCATCCAGCACCAGCGTGGGCGCCTTGACCACCGGGTTGATCTGCTGGAATTGTTCGAAGTGGCGGAACACCGAGACCGATTGATGTTCCAGGGTGATCCCCAGGCATTTGGCAGAAATGGCGGCGCGCCTGACATAGGGTGAATCCAGCATACCGATCAGCTTCATGGTCCTTTCCTTTATATGGCCATTTCGGGAGGGACAACCTTAGCTGAGGTTCGCAGCCCTGCAAATGACTGTGAATAATGCCCGGTGCAAGCCGTTTGTCTTCTATATACCTACGCTCGATTGAATTTCTTGCTATAAACGCACTCCGATTACCGCCTCAAAGCCTGCCGTAGAGCATTTTCAGGGCTTTGTCGGACAAATTCGCTGTCTTTTCAGTTGCTGAGGCCTCAAGTCGGCCGTAGACTGCCGCCCCTCGTAAATTGAGTGCCGGGTGGCGCTTGGAACAAACGGCGCCTTTCCGATGGCCTGCCCAGGTCTGCCGGAACGCTCCCTTATTCGCCTTAATGCACGTTTTTTTATAGAGATATCAATGACAAAGGACAAGTTGCTGGCCATGCCGGCGGATGACTACATGAATGCCGAGCAACATGCTTTTTTCTCCGAGCTGTTGCAGAACATGAAAGTCGAAACCCATGAGCGCATCGAACAGAACCGCATCGCCATCGAAAGCCTGGACACCCCGGCCGATCCGGCAGACGCGGCTTCGGTCGAAGAAGAGCGCACCTGGCTGGTGAACGCTATCGATCGCGACCAGCGCATGCTGCCTCAGTTGGAACAAGCCCTTGAGCGCATCAAGGAAGACAGCTTTGGCTGGTGCGACGACAGCGGCGAGCCGATTGGCCTCAAGCGCCTGCTGATCAGCCCGACCACCAAGTACTGCATCGAAGCTCAAGAGCGTCACGAGCAAATCGACAAGCACCAGCGTCAGGCCTGATTCTGCAAGGCAGCCCCTTTGATCCGGGCTGCCCTGAAAAGATCGCAGCCTGCGGCAGCCCCAGCGCAATTGACGCAAGGCGCTGTTGCAGGCTGCGATCTTTGTTTTCTGCCGTCTTCGATTTCCCGGTTTTTCTATTGATTTGCTGCAACGCTCACGACTAAAGGCTCATGGATAATGGCTTTATGATGGCGTTTAATGCGAAGACAACAATTAGAAGCTTTCCGGGGTAACGATGATGACGAGAGACGGGTCTCTGGTTGCGGCAGTGCCTGCACCAGTGCTATTGCCGAAAAACCGCTGGCTGACACCGACACTGCAAAGCATCGCCCTGATGCTGTTGTTATGTGGCATGACGCAGGGTTACTGGTCGCTCTACCTTGGCCTGCCCCTGGCCATATTGATTATCTGGCTGCCTCGCCTGCGTTCGCGCGCGACCCCGCAGGCGGCTTCCCCCGACAACCCCGATGCCATCGGCGAGTTGACTCGCGATCTTTCCTACACCACCAGCCATAACGCGCTGTCAGCCGCCGGTGTGGCGTTCTCGGTTCGGCAACTGGCGGACAAACTGCAATCGCAGCTCACGGCGGCGGCACAGATCGTCAGCAACGCCGAGGTCATGATCACCACCGAACAGGCCGCCTCGACGCTCAGTCGCCAGGCGCTCAGTGCCGCCAGCAAGGCTCATCAAAGCGCAGCGGTCGGGCGTACGGAACTGATCGAGTCCATTGCGCGCATGCATCAGCTCAGCCAGCGCGCCAGCAACAGCCGTGAACTGATCGAAGCCTTGAGCCTGCGCAGCAATGATATCCAGCGCGTGACTCTGGTGATTCAGTCCATCGCCAGCCAGACCAATCTGTTGGCGTTGAACGCCGCTATTGAAGCGGCGCGGGCAGGGGAGCACGGTCGCGGGTTTGCAGTGGTGGCCGACGAAGTGCGTGGGCTCGCCGCACGCACGGCAACCGCCACGGGCGAAGTGGGCGAAATGGTGGCCGATATCCAGCAACGCACGGCGCAGGTGGTGGAGCAGATCCGCCAACTGTCCAGCGACCTCGACACCGGCGTCGAGCAGGTCGAACGGACGGGACAGCACCTGGAGAACATTGCCCGTCTGGCGGCCAGTGTCGAGTCCCAGGTCGGGGAAATCGCCCAAGGGGCAGACACCAACCGTGAACAACTCGATAGCCTGTTTCACGCCATCGAACAGATGCGCAGCGACCTGGCTGTCAGCGACCAGCAGACTCAACGTCTGGCCCATGCGGCGGTGCAAATGGAAGGGCAAGCCGAAACCATCAGCGAGCGTCTTGCCGAGGTGGGGCTGGATGACTATCACCAGCGGATCTATGACCTGGCCCGGGAAGGCGCGAGCCAGATTGCAGCGCGTTTCGAGGCGGACATCGATGCCGGTCGAATCAGTCTCGACGATCTGTTCGACCGCAATTACCAGACCCTCCCCAATACCAGCCCGGCCAAGTACCAGACGCGTTTCGACCGCTACACCGATCAGGTTTTGCCAACGATCCAGGAACCGTTGTTACCGCGTCACGAAGGATTGGTGTTCGCCATCGCCTGCACCCAGCAGGGTTATGTGCCGACCCATAACAAGGCGTTCAGCCAGCCACTGACGGGCGATGCACAGATCGATGCCTTGCAGAACCGGACCAAGCGCAAGTTCGCTGACCGCACAGGGATCCGCTGCGGCAGCCATCAGAAGGCCGTGCTGCTGCAAACCTATACGCGCGACACTGGAGAGTTGATGCACGATCTCTCGGTGCCGATCATGCTCAAGGGCCGGCACTGGGGCGGTTTGCGCCTGGGCTACAAACCGCAAAAGCCGCGCTAGAAAGCCCGGGCTGCCGGATGATTGTTACGAATCCTGCAATGAACCTGTGCAGGGAGTTGCTGTTTCCTCGTCGAAAAACTAAATAACATACCTACTAATTAGGTTGCTAATTAATTTCGAGAGGTCAGCATGCAAGGCAAAGTTGATGTCGCGGTCATGATCGGCAGCGGTGTGCCCGCCAATTTGCGATCCATGGGGCGCAGGGTCTGTTGGGTGGTGTTGTTCAATGGCGAGCGCCGGGGCACGGCGTTCTCCAGTCGCGATGAAGCGGAGGAGTGCAAGGCTGCCTGGTTGGCGCAATTGAACGCCGAAGAACCTGGCAGCCTGCATTGAGGTGGTCAGTGCGTCTGGTGCATACGCAGGTTCAGGTCGTCGACCACCCGCGCCCAATCTACGTCTTCGCGCACCGCCAACCCGACAATCAGGCTTTCAGCGCGCCCGCATCGACCGCCGCCTTCAGTTCCCTGGCCGATTCCTGGGCCGCAATGGCGGCGACATCCGGGGTTTTGAACCAGCGATCCTTTTCGACCTGGTAATACGTCACGGTCTTGAGCGGTGGTTTGGCGCGCATGACAATCACGGCCTGGAATTCACCCTCGACTTCTCTGGCTTCACCCCGGATAAAAAACTCGCCGATATCAAATTCCGTCACGTTGCCGACTTCCCCTGGAAATACGTTGTTGTTGTCAACGCGACCCGATTTTCTGCGGATCCGTTTTATTTGGCGGGCAGTATGGCAGTAGTTGCCCGTCGACGGCTCAGATAAGTCGGCGGGCAGACGAAACGTCGATGGCGATGAGTGCGACGGGCATGTCAACAATGTGATTCCAGAAACCGGGCGAGGGCACAGGCTTCGTTATGATCGGCTCGGAAACCTCTTACGCAGCCTGTCGAAATATCCTTGATATGAAAGAAGGCAATGCCCGCCATCACCACCTGAAATCGCGGGCGGGCCGGGACATCGTGATGCGGTTCGTGGTGGCGGAACCGTATCGGATGCGCGGTTGGCGCTGTTTCCGAGTCAGGCACCAACGGATAAGCAAAGTGAGTCAGCGTGCACATATGAAGTCCTTTTCATGGTTTTATCGACGTATGCACGTCGTTTTGGCTAGTCTCCAAGAGCATCGCTGCTCTAGAATCACCCTCACTGGCGGGTGATCGATGTTTATCTAAAGCAATTTTTTGCGGACGATATGTAGGAAAAGATTTTTTCTTGATGAGATTTTTCCCCGAAGTTGATAGTCCATAATTTTCTGGCAGCAGGAAGGGCGTTTTCCTTCAGCCTGTGACGAACGCCAGTCAGGACGACGCGAGTGACGTTCCAGTAGTCTTCTCAAGCTTCGTGATGAATGAGTGCACTGCTCATTCAGGACTTCAATCCGGGTTCTTTGGCGACACCTTCGGCATTGCCGCTTTTTTGGCTGTGCGTTTATTTTTCGCGCACGGCACCATTTTTCAGATGTGGGGATGTTTCCTTGGCAGTAAGTAATCTCGATATGCATGCTTTGTTCGTGCTGGGTGATTTGCGCGCAAAGCTGGTCAAGCAGTTTCAGTCACGTTTCGTTTACATCACCGAACAGAACGCTGAAGGCATCTACATTGCCGAAATCGACACCGAATCAGCCCTGGTGGTGGACGACAAACCCGGACTCAAGCTCAAGGTCGGTGATCATTTCAGCGCGTCCGTGCTGCCCAGTCGCGAAGGCGGCAAGCTGGACATCAAGTTCCGCGACATCAAACTGACGGTTTACGGAATTGGCGATTACGCCTTCGTGACCACGGCCGACGGTCAGGGGATAGTGTTCAAGGAAGGTCACAGCGTGGTGATGGTGTTTGCCGCCCATCAACAGCTGCAGGAAGGCCTGACCAAGACCCTCAAAGCCGTGACCGCCAAAGCGGCCAAGTGGCGCAAGGGCGAGCTGGTGACCTTCAAGGCCAGCGAGTGATGACCCTGACCCGCGCCGATTTCCACGAACAGAACCTGGCCAGCGCTCAAGACGAAGCGCGGCGGCTGTTCGGGCAGAAGGTCATTCTGCAAGGAGCCTGGCTGAATTGGGTGGCGTCACAGCTTTACCAACTGCAACCGGCGGCATACGCCAGCATGGTCAGACGCGAGCTGATGCGTTTGCAGGAAACCTGCGAAAACTGATCCACGCACCTCGAAAGCAGGAACCTCTACTACAGTCATTGGACTGAGTATTCAGAGGCTTGGCGGTCTACTGCCAGGCCATCCTGCTATTGCTGTGAACAGCACGAGGTGCAAAAGCATGAACGGATTTCGACGGTTGCTGGCTGCTGTCCTGGCCACTTTCGGTTTGCTGGCGATTCCCGCCCCGGTGTTTGCCGCCCAGGCGACGATCCACTTCGCCGACCTGAACTGGGAAAGCGGCAGCCTGATTACCGATGTCCTGCGCATCATTGTCGAGAAGGGCTACGGGCTGCCGACCGACACCTTGCCGGGCACCACCATCACCCTGGAAACCGCGCTGGCCAACAATGACATCCAGGTCATTGGCGAAGAGTGGGCCGGTCGCAGCCCGGTCTGGGTCAAGGCGGAAGCCGAAGGCAAAGTCGTCAGCCTCGGCGACACGGTCAAGGGCGCTACAGAAGGCTGGTGGGTGCCGGAATATGTGATCAAGGGCGACCCGGCCAAGGGCATCAAGCCGCTGGCACCGGACCTGCGCAGCGTCAGCGACCTGCCGAAATACAAAAACGTGTTCAAGGACCCGGAAGCCCCGACCAAGGGACGTTTCCTCAACAGCCCCATCGGCTGGACCTCGGAAGTGGTCAACAAGCAGAAGCTCAAGGCCTATGGGCTGGACGACAGCTACGTGAACTTCCGCAGTGGTTCGGGCGCGGCACTGGATGCAGAGATCAGTTCGTCCATTCGTCGTGGCAAGCCGGTACTGTTTTACTACTGGTCGCCCACGCCGTTGCTCGGCCGCTTCAAGCTGATACAACTGGAAGAGCCACCGTTTGACGCCGAAGCCTGGAAGACCCTGACCGACGCCGATAACCCCAACCCACAGCCGACCCGTTCCCTGGCCTCCAAGCTGTCGATCGGTGTGTCCACACCCTTCCAGAAGCAGTATCCGCAGATTGTCGAGTTCTTCGCCAAGGTCGACTTCCCGATCGCCCCCCTGAACAAAGCGCTGGCCGAGATGAGCGAGAAACATACACCGCCGCGTCAGGCGGCGCAGGCGTTCATGAAGGCTCATCCGGACGTCTGGCGGGCCTGGCTGCCCAAGGACGTGGCGGATAAAGTCTCCGCCGCCCTGTAGGAGCTGCCGCAGGCTGCGATCTTTTGATCTTGTCTTAAAAAAACAAAATCAAAAGATCGCAGCCTGCGGCAGCTCCTACAATGTTCAGTTCATATTCCTTTCAAGGATCTCTGAACCATGACTTTGCTGTTGGCTCAGTGGCTGGTGACGATCTTCGCAGTGATCAGTCTGGTGCATGTGTATTGGGCGTTGGGTGGTGAATGGGCGGCGGTGGCGGCGGTCCCGCAAGTGCCGCAGGAGGGCAGCGCGCAACTGCGACCGGCGTTCAAGCCACGAGGCTGGATCACGCTGGTGGTGGCCGGGCTGTTGCTGTTGATTGCCGCGCTGGTGTGCTTGCGGGTGGGTTGGTGGCTGCCACCGTTGCATCACTGGTCGTTGCAGTGGGTGATCAGCGCGATAGCGATTTTGCTGTTTGCCCGGGCCATTGGCGATTCGGAGCTGGTGGGTTTTTTCAAAGAGGTCAAAGGCTCGAAATTTGCCCGGCTGGACACCTGGGTTTACTCGCCGTTGTGTGTGGTGCTGGGGGCGGGGTTGTTGACGGTGGCCTGGGGCTGAGGCACATTGACAGGTCTATCGCTTTCGCGGGCAAGCCCGCTCCTACAGGAGATTTGTGAGCGACACAGCCCCTTGTAGGAGCGGGCTTGGTCCGGGCGGCGATCCGACGAAGAGGCCGGTTCAGACACCAAAAAACTTTGGTCTAACTACCGCTCTCGGTCCGCCGACTGCTCACTTCGGCCGGCACATCATCCCCGGCCATGCGTTTGCGAAACAGCGCCGCCCGGGCCAGCAGCAAGGTGGTCACCGGTACGGTAATCGCCAGCAGGATCGGAATCAGCCAGGCGTGCAATACCGGTGCGGACTTGAGCGCCGAAAAGTAGATGATCGACGCCAGCGCCACGCACCAGGCCCCAAGCGTCGAGGCCAGGGCCGGTGGGTGCATGCGCTGGAAGTAATCCTTCATGCGCAGCAGGCCCGTGGCGCCAATCAACGTAAACAGGCTGCCGAGCACCAGCAGGATCGCCACCGGGATTTCCACCCACAATGACAATGGCGTATTCATTCGATCACCTCACCACGCAGCAGGAATTTCGCCAGGGCGAACGAGCCGACGAAACCGAACAGTGCGATCAGCAGCGCCGCCTCGAAGTACGTGTCACTGGCATAGCGAATACCCAGCGCCAGCATCATCAGCATCGCGACGATATACAGATAGTCCAGCGCCAGGACCCGGTCCTGGGCCGACGGTCCCTTGAACAGGCGGACCAGGGTCAGGATCATCGCCAAAGAAAAGAAGAACAGGCTCAGCAGGATCGCGCTCGACAGCAACGGGCTCATTCGAAGATCTCCATCAAAGGACGTTCGTAGGTCGCCTTGAAGTGCTGGATGAACAGCGCCTCATCGTCCAGGTCGAAGACGTGCAACAGCAGAATGCTGCGGTCCAGCGCCAGCTCCGACCAGACCGTACCGGGCACCACCGTGGTGATCATCGACAGCGCGGCCAGGCCGTTGGCGTCACGCAAGTCCAGCGGCACCTTGATGAATCGCGAGCGGGGCGGGCGGCGACCGGCATTGAGCACGCTCCAGGCCACGGCGAGGTTGGACATCAGCACATCGCGCCCGACCAGCAGGACCAGGCGCAGGATCACTCCAGGTCGACGAATGCGCACCGGCAGCGGACGCAGCCTGCGCATCATCAATGGCGCACAGAACCCCAGCACCGCACCCAGCAGCAGGTTGCCGGGGCTGGTCGACAGGTTCAGCAACAGCCACAGCAGCCACAAGGCCAGCGACAGCAACGGTGCCGGAAACAGGCGCTTCATGGCTGCACCTCCTGCGGGGTTGCATGGGCCGGCGGGTTCGGTACAACGCGCGTGTCGAGCACCGCCATCACGTACTGCTGCGGGTTGTACAAGGCATCGGCGGCGGCCTGGGTGTAGCGCAGCAGCGGATCGGCCTTGAAGGTCAGCGCAATGCTCAAGCCCAGCAGGGCGAAGATCGGCACGCATTCCAGGCGTCGCAGCAGGGGCGAAGGACGTTCGGCTGGCGTCCAGAAGCGCTGGATACCCAAGCGCGAGAACGCGATCAGCGACGCCAACCCGGACACAATCAACAACACCAACAGGCCCCACGCGGCGTTGGAAACCGGTGTGTTGCCGCTGTTGCCCAGGCCCAGCGGATTGAGCAGGGCACCGATCAACCCGAGTTTGCCGATAAAGCCGGAGAGCGGCGGCATGCCGATGATCAGCAAGGCGCAGGCGATGAAGCTCAGGCCAAGAAACGCCATGGTCCAGGGAATCACCTGGCCGACCACGGCTTTTTGTTCGTCGTCGAGGTTGATGCCTTTGGGCGGATGCAGGGATTCCAGTGGCCGCGGCAGCAGTTCGGTTTCGTCTTCGAGCAGGATTTCGTTGGCCGAGCGCGAGCGTTCGATCAGTTCGGCCAGCAGGAACAATGCGCTCAATGCCAGGGTCGAGCTGAACAGGTAGAACAGCGCCGCGCCGACCAGGTTCGGCTGGGCGAAACCGATGGTCGACAACAGAATGCCCGCCGACACCAGAATGCTCAGGCTGGCCATGCGCTCCAGGCGTTGCGCGGCGAGGATCGCCATGGCGGCGCAGACGATGGTCGCCATGCCACCGTAAATCAGCCACTGCCCGCCATAGAACGCCGATGCCCCGGCCTGGGCGGAGAACAGCAGCGTCCACAGGCGCAGCAAGGTGTAGACGCCGACCTTGGTCATGATCGCGAACATCGCCGCCACCGGCGCACTGGCCGAGGAATAGGCCGGCACCAGCCAGAAGTTCAACGGCCACATGCCGGCCTTGGCCAGAAACGCGACGGCCAGAATCCCCGCGCCGGCGTGCAGCAAGCCCCGATCAGCTTCGGACACCAGCGGGATTTTTACCGCCAGGTCAGCCATGTTCAACGTGCCGGTGACGCCATAGATCAGCGCCGCGCCAATCAGGAACAGTGACGAGGCCAACAGGTTGATCGAGATGTAGTGCAGCCCCGACGACACCCGCGCCCGGCCCGAACCGTGGAGCATCAACCCGTAGGACGCCGCCAACAACACTTCGAAGAATACGAACAGGTTGAACAGGTCAGCGGTGAGGAACGCGCCGTAAAGGCCCATCATCTGGATCTGGAACAGCGCGTGAAAACTCGAACCGGCGCCGTCCCAGCGGGCCATGGCAAACAGCAGGGCACAGACGCCTATGATGCCGGTCAGCACCAGCATCAGTGCCGACAGGCGATCGACCACCAACACCAGGCCGAACGGCACTTGCCAGTTGCCCGGCAGGTACACACCGATGGAGCCGGGCACGCCGGTGGTTTGTGTCCATTGCCACAACGCCACGGCAATGCCCAGGCCGAGCAGGCTGGAGAACAGATTGATCTTCGCCTTGAGCGGCCGGTGCTTCTCGCCGAGCATCAGCATGATCGCGGCGGTCAGCAGCGGCAGCAGAATGGGTGCGACGATCAGGTGGGTCATCGCCATCATTCCCTGGGCTCCCGGCCATCCACATGGTCGGTGCCGGTCAGGCCCCGGGAGGCCAGCAGCACCACCAGAAACAGTGCGGTCATGGCAAAGCTGATGACGATCGCCGTCAGCACCAGTGCTTGCGGCAACGGATCGGTGTAATGCAGCAAGTCCTGCGGTACGCCGTCCTTGATGATCGGTTCCTTGCCGATGAACAGGCTGCCCATGCTGAAAATGAACAGATTGACGCCGTAGGACAGCAGGCACAGGCCCATGACCACCTGGAACGTCCGTGGGCGCAGGATCAGCCAGACGCCGGACGCGGCCAGTACGCCGATGGCGATTGCGATGACTTCTTCCATCAGACGACCTCCTTCATGGCAACGGATTTAGGCTGGGCAGCGGTTTTGTGACCCCGCACCGATTGGTGGGCGAGGGCTGTGAGGATCAACAGGGTCGAACCGACCACCACGCCGTATACGCCGATGTCGAAGAACAACGCGCTGGCCAGGTGAATGTCACCCAGCAGCGGCAACGAGAAATGCCAGGTGTGGGTGGTCAGGAACGGATAGCCGACCAGCATCGCACCCAGCCCGGTGGCCGTGGCAAACAGCAGTCCGGTGCCCATCCAGCGCAGTGGCCGCAGGCTCATTTGCGCCTCGACCCACTGCGTGCCGGCGACCATGTATTGCAGGATGAACGCCACCGACATCACCAGCCCCGCAACAAAGCCGCCGCCCGGTTGATTGTGCCCGCGCATGAACAGGTAGAACGACACCACCAGCGCCACCGGCAACAGCAGGCGCACCAGCACCGCCGGCACCATCATGAAGCCGAGTGCGGTGTCGCTGGCATGACGCGGGTTGACCAGGTCGGTGACCACGTCCGGTGCGAGCAAGCGTTGCTGGGCCGGCAGTTGCAGGCTTTCTTTCGGTGGGCGGAAGCGGCGCAGCAGGGCGAACACGGTCAGGGCCACGGCCACCAGCACCGTGATTTCACCGAGGGTGTCGAAACCACGGAAGTCCACCAGCATCACGTTGACCACGTTGCTGCCGCCGCCTTCGGGCAAGGCGCGGCTGAGGTAGAACGAGGAAATATCGTTGGGGGTCTGGCGCGTCAGCATGGCGTAGGCCAGCAACGCCATGCCGACACCGACCGCGGTCGACAGCAGCAAGTCGCGGATCCGCCGTACCCGCGCCCGGCGCAGACTGCCGGGCAACGGCGAGACTTCCTCGATCCGTCGTGGCAACCAGCGCAGGCCCAGCAGGATCAGCACCGTGGTCACCACTTCGACCGCCAGTTGGGTCAGGGCCAGGTCCGGCGCCGAAAACCAGACGAAAGTGACGCAGGTCATCAGGCCGCAGACGCTGACCATGGTCAGGGCCGCGAGCCGGTGATACTTGGCTTGATAGGCCGCGCCCAGGGCGCAGGCGATGGCCAGCAACCACAAGGTGACGAAGACGATCGACCCGGGGATTTTCGGCCGGTCGCCCCAGTGCAGGCTGCTGTGCAGCATGGGGATCAACCCGGCCAGCACGGCGGCGAACACCACCAGGAACAACTGCATTTGCAGGCGCCGGGTGCCAATCCGCGGCTCCAGGCGACGGGCCAGGCGCATGATCGCGACCAGCGCGTATTCGAACAGGTGCTTGCCGTCCAGGCGACCAATGACCGGCGGACGGTTGAAGCGTCCGCGCTTGAATTGATTGCGCAGCAGCAGATAGAGCACGGTGCCGCAGGACAATGCGATCAGGCTCATGATCATCGGCGCGTTCAGGCCATGCCAGATCGCCAGGCTGTACTCGGGCAGCGTGCCGCCGACCACCGGTTGCGCCGCCGTCGCGAGCAGCGGGCCGACCACCTGGGCCGGGAAGATCCCCACCAGCAAACAAGTGAACACCAGCAACTCGACCGGCGCGCGCATCCAGCGCGGTGGCTCGTGGGGCGTGTGGGGCAAGTCGGTCGCGGGCGGACCGAAGAACACATCCACGGTGAAACGCAGGGAGTATGCCACGCTGAAGGTACCGGCAATGGTTGCCACGATCGGCAAGCTGAGTTCGACCCAGCGGGTGGCATTGATGAACACGGTTTCGGCGAAGAACATTTCCTTGGACAGGAAGCCGTTGAGCAACGGTACGCCGGCCATCGAGGCGCTGGCGACCATGGCCAGGGTGGCGGTGAACGGCATCAGCTTGTACAGGCCACTGAGTTTGCGGATGTCGCGGGTGCCGCTTTCGTGGTCGATAATGCCGGCGGCCATGAACAGCGAGGCCTTGAAGGTCGCGTGGTTGAGGATATGGAACACCGCGGCGACGGCGGCCAGCGGACTGTTCAGGCCGAGCAACAGGGTAATCAGGCCGAGGTGGCTGATGGTCGAGTAGGCCAGCAAGCCCTTGAGGTCGTTCTGGAACATTGCGCAGTACGCCCCGAGCAACAGGGTGCAGGCGCCGGCGCCGCTGACGATGTAGAACCATTCTTCACTGCCCGAAAGCGAAGGCCATAGCCGCGCGAGCAGGAAGACCCCGGCCTTGACCATGGTCGCCGAGTGCAGATACGCCGACACGGGCGTCGGCGCGGCCATGGCGTGGGGCAACCAGAAATGAAAGGGAAATTGCGCACTTTTGCTCAAGGCACCGATCAGGATCAGGGGCAATAGAATCGGGTAGAGGCCATGGGCGCGAATCAGGTCGCCGGCGACCAGGACCTTGTCCAGGTCATAGCTGCCGACCACATGGCCGAGCAGCATGGCCCCCGCCAGCAGGCACAAACCGCCCGCACCGGTCACCATCAGCGCCATGTAGGCGCCGCGCCGGGCATCGGCGCGATGGTGCCAGTAGCCAATCAACAGGAACGAGAAGAGGCTGGTCAGCTCCCAGAAAAACACGATCTGGATCAGGTTGCCGGAGATCACCAGCCCGAGCATGGCGCCCATGAAGGCCAGGAAAAACGCGAAGAAACGCGGCACCGGATCGTTCGGCGACATGTAGTAGCGGGCGTACAGCGAAACCAGGGTGCCGATGCCCAGCACCAGCATGGAGAACAGCCAGGCGAAACCGTCCATGCGCAGGACGAAGTTCAGGCCCAGGCTGGGCAGCCATGAAAACTCTTCGCGAATGACGCCGCCATGGGCGATCTGCGGGTACAGGAATGCGACCTGAAGGGTGCCGATCAGGGCGATCAGGCCGGCTAGCAGAGATTCGGCGTTACGGGCATTGTGCGGCAACACGGCCGCCAAACAGCTGCCTATGAAAGGCAGAAGCAGTAGAACTATCAGGGACATAGGCTTCTAATCTGCGGAAGTTTGTGAAGCATCATACGTGCCAGCTCCCGGATCACCAAACGCCAAGCTGTCGCAGAATCCTACACGGTAGACGGAAAAGCCCTGATTCACATTGTTTCATTGGGAGGCAAAAAAGATCGCAGCCTGCGGCAGCTCCTACAAAGTACGCATTTCAATGTAGGAGCTGCCGCAGGCTGCGATCTTTTGATCTTTAATGTTTCAGTTGCCGCTTTCGCTTTCCAGCAGTTCATCAACCGTCGCAGCCTTACCCTTGGTCTTCAACTCACTGACTATCACCGCCGCTACAATCAACCCGGCCCCGACCAGGGCAATCGCCGGCAAACGTTCCCCGGCGATACGCCCGACAATCCCGGCCCATACCGGCTCACCGGCATAGATCAGCGTGGCGCGGGTCGGTGACACGCTTTTCTGTGCCCAGTTCATCGCCACCTGAATCGCCGCGCTTGCCGCCCCAAGGCCCAGCGCGCTACACAGCAGCAACCACGAGAAATCCGGAATCGCCTCGTTGGTCGGCACCACCATCAGGAACGACAGCACCGAAGTCACCGCCAGTTGCACCGCCGTCACCCGGCGCACATCGACCTGGCCGGCATAGGTGCTGATCAGGATGATCTCGGCCGCAATGGCCACGGCGCTGATCAAGGTGGCGATTTCACCGGAGCTGAAGTTGAACGCCGCACCGGACGGCCCGGACAACAGCATCAACCCGCTAAAGGCCAGCATGATGCCGATGCTGGGCATCAACCCCGGGCGCCGCCCCAGCACCAGCCATTGCAGCAACGGCACGAAAGGCACGTACAGCGCGGTAATGAATGCCGATTGGCTGCTGGGAATGCTCTGCAACCCGACCGTCTGCAAGCCGTAGCCGAGCATGATCGCCACGCCGATAAACGACCCCGCCTTGAGTTCGAACAAAGTCATGTCGCGCAGATGACGCCAGGAGAACAGGGCGACGATGCTCGCGGCGGCGGCAAAACGCAGGCCGACGAAAAACATCGGGCCGCTGACGGTCATCGCGTGCTGTACCAACAGGAAGGTACCGCCCCAGACCATCGTGATCAGCACCAGCACGCATTCAGCCTTGCTGAACCGTGTGAAACGGGAGGAAGCCTTTGGGGAGTTCACCAACGTCATGACCTTGCACGCTACTGGAGGGGGACGCACAATGCGTCGAATGTTGCGCAGTATACTGCCCAACCCCACCCAGTGAGCAATATAGTGCACAAAGATTCTACCCAACGGGCTTCGGTCCTCCAGCACGTCAGTCAAAACGTCCGTCGTTTGCGTCATGCCGCCGACCTGAGCCAGAGCGCGCTGGCGGAAAAGTCCGGTGTCAGCCGTCGAATGCTGGTGGCGATCGAGGCGGGGGAAAAGAACGTCAGCCTGACCACCCTCGACCGGGTGGCCGAAGCCCTCGACGTTGCCTTCAGTGATTTGATCCAGGCGCCCGACGCCCGCGATCCCAGTCGTATCAATGAGCTGGCCTGGACCGGTACGATCCCCGGCAGCAAAGCGGTGTTGCTCTCCAAGGCCCAGGCCAGCCGCGAAGTCGAGCAGTGGGAGTGGTGCCTGCAACCGGGCGAGGTGTATCCGTCGGAGCCGGACGCCGATGGCTGGAGCGAGCAGATTTATGTCTTCGAAGGTTGCCTGACCGTTATGCTCGGCGACCAGCCACAGCCTATCGCCGCGGGTGAATTCTTCATGTTCGCCAGCAACCAGCCGCACTGTTATCGCAACGACGGGGCGGTGGCGGCGCGGTTTGTGCGTAACGTGGTGATCTGAACAGGGAGAGCACGATGGACCAGACCTTGACCAATGACGCCGACATCCTGATTGTCGGCGGCGGCCTCAGTGGCGCGATGCTGGCGGCGCAGTTGATGCGCTTGCCGGGCCAGCGCCGGGTGCTGGTGATCGAGCCCCGGGCCGAGTTGGGGCGGGGCGAAGCCTACAGTGCGGTGGAACTGGGCCATACGCTCAACGGCAATGCGGCGCGGATGAGTGTCGATCCGGACAACGCCGACGACCTGACCCAATGGCTGACCGGGTACATCGCGGCGGGCGGCTGGCCGGAATCGGATCAGCAGCATGTGCCGATCAGCGAACTGTTTCCACCACGGGGCGTATTCGGCCTGTACGCCCGACAGCGCCTGGCCGAAGCACAGGCGGTGGGTGCACTGAACGGTTCGACGGTCGAGCATGTGCAGGCCGAGGCGGTCGATTTGCAAACCGATGCCGACACCGTGCGGTTGACCTTGAGCGATGGCCGATGCGTGCAGGGCGCGTTTGCGGTGCTGGCCACCGGAATGTTTCCCGCCGCGCGCACGCCACAAACCGAATCCAGCGGCTTGAATGCGGCCGCCCTCGATCCGTGGGACGTGGCGGCCATGCAGCGGCTCGATCCGCAATCGACGGTCATGATCATCGGCTCGGGCCTGACCATGGTCGACGCCGTGGTGTCCCTGGAACAGGCCGGGCATCGCGGGCCGATCGAAGTGTTTTCCCGCCACGGGCTGCTGCCCCATGTGCGTCGCCAGCCACCGGCCTGGGTGGATTTTCTCGCTGAGGACCTGAGTATCCGCACACCTCGCCAGCTGATGCGCGAACTGCGTCGACACTGCCGGGACGCTATCGCCCAGGGTATCGACTGGCAAGCGCCACTGGACACGGTGCGGGCACATATCTGCCGCTTGTGGCATCAGGCGACGGACGTGCAGCGTCGGCAGTTCGTGCGGCATGTGCGGCCGTGGTGGGAAAGCCATCACCACCGCTCGCCACCCTTGAGCGCCGAATTGGTGGAGCGCCTATATAAAGAAGGGCGGTTACGTATTCACGCGGCTTCGTTCAATGGGCTTGAGCCTTCGCGCAATGGCGAGGTGAGTATCCGCCTTCGACGGCGCGGCGAGGCGCAGACCAGTGTGGTCAGCGGTGCCGCCCTGATCAACTCCAGCGGTATCGAATACGATTGGCGCCGGGTCGCGCGACCACTACCCCGGCAATTGCTCGCCCGCGGCCTGGTGCGGCCGGGGCCTTTGGCCTTGGGCATCGCCGCAGAGGTCGATGGCGCGGTCCTGAACGCCGAGGGTCAGCCCGCGCGCCGTCTGTTTGCCATGGGCCCGCCGTTGCGCGGCATGTGGTGGGAAAGTACCGCCGTTACCGACGTGGCGAGCCAGGCCAAGGCGTTGGCCGAGCGGCTGACGGGACTCGTCGATCAGGTTGTGGGTCTGAGTACATATCCGTTGCTGCGGTAACGGCGGCTGGCGGTTTCGCCCTTACGGCGAGTCCCTTTGGCAAACGCCGGAGTGCCGGCCCAGCCCAAAGGAACCAAAGGTCTCGCCCCTTACGTACGGCCCCTCGCCAAGGCTCGGGGTTCCTTCGCTCCGGCATTCATCCGGGGGCATCGCCTCCGGTCGGCTTCGCTCGACCTCCTCTCGATGTGTTCGGCTGCGCCGAACGGCGCTGCGCGCCTACCCCCGGATGAGCGCCTCCACTCAGCCTTCCGAGGGGGCGGGTGGATCAAGATCAAGAGCTGCAGGCGAGCTAACGCTCGGCCTGATGAGTGGTGAGAAGCGAGGGTGTAGGCCGATCTGCCTTTGCTCTTCTGTAGGAGCGAGCCTGCTCGCGAAGGCGGCCTGACAGCCGACCTGATTTCGCGGATGTATCACTCCGTAGGAGCTGCCGAAGGCTGCGATCTTTTGATCTTGCTTGTAAAAAATAAAGGCAAAAGATCGCAGCCTCGTTGCACTCGACAGCTCCTACAGGGAAACACGCACACATCAGAACCAGGCCGGCCGGTAGGCCGCCTCGGGCGCTGTTGCGGTGTACGCCCCCTCGTGAGGCCGAGAGGAGGTTCTGCGCAGTGGGCAACCCGGCATGGATGCCGGGTTAGCCGCCCCCGGCCATGGATGGCCGATGGCGGCGGGCCCACGGAGCAGGACCGGAGCGAGGGTATGCCGAGCCACGGCGAGGCACCGAATGTCAGGGGCAAGAGCCCTTGGTTACTTGGGGCTCTTCCAAGTGACCCGCCGTAAGGGCGGAACCCTAAGTGGCCGTGACCGAAGAAATGGATATGTACACCCTCAAAAACCCACGTTGCCTGCCACGTCGCCATCGCGAGCTTGATGGCGGCCTGACAGTCGACCTGATTTCACGGATGTATCACTGCGTAGGAGCTGCCGAAGGCTGCGATCTTTTGATCTTGTTTGTAAGTAATAAAGCCAAAAGATCGCAGCCTCGTTGCACTCGACAGCTCCTGCAGGGAAATGCGCACGCATGAAGAACCATGCCGCCTCGGATGCTCGCACTCAGGGGCTTGAGTGATCACAACATCGGGTACAACCGGGACCCAATGTGGGAGCGAGCCTGCTCCGGGCGGCGTTCCGACGATGGCGGCTTGCGAGCCAGCCATTCACTTGCAGTTG
The DNA here is from genome assembly GCF_056402295.1 of Pseudomonas sp. P4_B3. NCBI lineage: Bacteria > Pseudomonadati > Pseudomonadota > Gammaproteobacteria > Pseudomonadales > Pseudomonadaceae > Pseudomonas > Pseudomonas sp. P4_B3. Next base: position 123,906 of record NZ_JBFUHR010000014.1, on the reverse strand, counting down.
TCCCAGCCCAATGGATTGAGCTTGGTTGGGCACCGCTCCAGTGATGGCAGCCAGACCACCGCTGGATTGCTTCCATCAATGCACCCGGCAAAAAACCGCGGCCCCCCACCTGAGGCCGCGGTTTTCCATAGGGTTGAAGCCGGCCCCATCAACCAATGTGGCTAATGGGGCGCGGGCTCAGTTGGCGATCACCGGCACTGTCCGCACGGAGCCTTGGGACGAGGTGATGGTGGCGGTCGGGTTCGCCGACGGAACGACCGTGGTGGTGGTGTTCACCGTCAACCGCCAGCGACCGTTCCCCTGTACGGTGGTGGTGCCCAGGGTGACCAGTCCGGTCGGAGTGGTCACCCTGATGGTGATGGTGTTGCCGGTGGTCACCGATGAAGTGCCGGCAAAGTCCCAGGTGAAGCGGTTATTGGAGCGGGCACTCACCGTTGCGGTGGTCACTGCGAAGGTTTCAACAGCAGGCCGTGGCGAGACCTGCACGGTGACCGTGGCCGGCGACGTCGACAGGGCGCCGAAGCTGTCCCGGGCGATGTAGGTGAAGGTCGTGGTGAAGGCCGTGGTGACGGTGGCCGGCGGAGTGTAGGTGAGCACCGCGCCGTTACTGCTGACAGTGCCGCGACCCGCCGCGGGTTGAGTGAAGCTGGCGACCGCTAGCGGCACGTTGCCTTCCGGGTCGGTGTCGTTGGCCAGCACGTTGATGGGGATCGCCACACCCGGTGTCGTGACGGCATCGGCGACTGCCACCGGAGGCCGGTTAGGCGCCACGGTGAGGGTCACGGTTGCCGAAGTCGTCGAGGCCAGGCCTTTGGCGTCCTGGGCCTTGTAGGTGAAGGTCGTGGTCAGCGGCGCGTTGACGACAGCGGGAGGGGTGTAGACCACCGCCGTAGTGCCGCTCAAGGCCACGGTGCCCTGGCCGGCGGCCGGTTGGGTCAGCGCGGTAATGCTCAGCGGCGTATTGCCGTCCGGGTCCCTGTCGTTAACCAGCAGATTGAGGGTGATCGGCACGCCGAAGCTGGTGCTGGCAGTATCGGCGACAGAGATCGGAGCCTGGTTCGCGCCGGTGTCCGGTGCCGTGCCGACGACTACGACCGGCTCGGTGTCACCGCCGCCGGCGGCGGATTTCACCGTAACGGTTGCAGGGGGTTGAGTCAGGTCAGCCACCGTCAGGCGTTGCAGGGTGCCGGTTTTCGACAGCCGTCCGTAACCCTGGGCGACCATGTCCGGTACCACCACTTCGTCGGTGGAGGTGGCCTCGATCAGCAGGCTGTGGTTGCTCCAGTCGTAACGAGCGGTCTGGATTTTCACCACGTCCGAGAGCTTGCCCGACACCGCGGTCGGGCGGGTGGTCCCGGCGGGGTTGGTGGCGGTGACCACCACGACCGCAGGCACGGTGCCGTTGGTCAGCAGATGCTGACCAAAGAACACGCCGTTGTTATCGCTCAGCATGTTGGTCTGGCAAGGCGACACAGGCGGGCCGGGTACCAGGGCGATGCTTTCGCGAAAGCACAGGGTCGAACCGTTGGCGGCTTGGGCAAACACTTCGACCCGGGTGTTGTTACCGCCCGTGCCGGCTATGCGGCGGTAGGTGGCACGGGTCATGTCCACCGCGGTTTGCGCGCGGTTGTCGAGTACCTTGCCGGACAGGGTGAAGAGGTTGGTCTGGATAGTCCCGGCCGGGGGTGTCGACGTTGAACACTTCGACGCCGTAGGGGTGGGTGATGACATAGGTGCCGGCGACGGGTACATCGATGCGAATACGGATACGGATACGGGCGAAGCTGATCTGGTCGCCCTCCAGCGGATCACCGCCACTGAAGGCAGCTTCGAGCGCCGAGACATCGGTCAGGTCGATGCCCCGGGCGGCATCGACGATGGTCGTTTCACCTGTGGCCCAGAACGCTTCGTCGGGGAAATTGGTCGGGAAGACCAACGGTTGGGTGTCGTCGAAAATACCAAGGGCAGGGATCAACGAGCACATGTAAGTCGGAGCGCCCGGCGCGCTGGCAACCCTGGAACTGACAGCCTTGGATAAACACAGGTCAAGGGTTCGGCCGTGGGTGTCCTGATATCAGGCGGCGAAATTGCCATTGGCTGGCAGGTAGGGTCCGGGGTCTACGGCAAACAGCGCTGCCTGGGCAATACCTTGGGCTAGAGCGGCCACGACCAGGGCGGTCGCGGTTTTGCACAGTAAAGGGTGCATGAGTATTCCCTCTATCGAAGTACCTGCCCCTTGGGGATGGGTCAGTTGGCAGGGAGTTTGGCAACTTCCATACCAATCAGCGAAAACGCCCGGGAGAGCCCCGGAGTAAAGGCGTTGGCGCAGTCGCGGCGCAGACCGGGAGGTTGGGAGACGGGCAGCTGTCCCCAACATTGGGGGTGGATAGGACGGCGGGGAGGGTGGGGAATCGCAGTCCCCAGGTTCGGGCAAACGGCTATGAGTGGGCTATAAACCTATAGGGGGTTTCCGGGAACCGTGTCCATGAACTCAATCACCAAAGTGCTTGTGACCGAAAGCGAAGCCCGCTTGAACACGCGCAAGCGGCCGTTCGATCTGCTGCGCTGGTTTTCGCTGATCAGCATGGCGGTGATCGGCACGGTGGCGGTGGCGCTGGGGGCGGTGTCCTCGCAGTTCGTGATTACCGAAAGCGTGCAGCGCGATGCGCTGTTGACCTCGCAATTCATTCAGGCGATTGCCTCGGTCGAGGTGCGCAATGTGTCGATTCCCAAGATCCGGACCATGGGCGAGTTGCTCGACCCACGAAAAGACAAGGACTTTCCTGACGTCGACCCGCTGTCAAGCGCCAGTGCCCGTGATGATTTCCTCGACCATATCGCAAATTTGCCGGACGTGATCCTGGCCAACATCTATGCCCCCGATCGCAGGGTGATCTGGTCGACCAACCCGGCCTTGATGGGCACCACGATCCATGGCGATGAAGACCTCGACCGGGCGTTCAGCTCCAGGCTTCCCGTGTCGACCAGTTACCACGATGTAGACAAATCCCGCGTGGAACAGAAGTTCGTGGAGCTCCCCAAGTACATCTTCATCGAAAACTACATTCCCCTGTTCGACGCCGATGGCAGCACCGTCACGGCGATGGTCGAGATTTACAAGGAACCGCAGGACCTGATCAACCGCATGGAGCGCGGCCTGGTGCTGATCTGGCTGGCGACCGCCCTGGGCGGCGGTCTGATTTACCTGGGTCTGTACTGGATCGTGCGGCGGGCGGCGATCCTGCTGGCGGCGCAGCAGAAGCAATTGATCACCAACGAGACCTTTGTGGCGCTGGGGGAGGTGTCCTCGGCGGTCGCCCACAGTCTGCGCAATCCGTTGGCGAACATCCGTTCAAGCGCCGAGCTGGCGATAGAGTTCGACAGCGGTCCGGCACACGGGAACATCAACGACATCATTGGTCAGGTCGATCGCATGTCGAAATGGGTACGGGAGTTGCTCCAGTCCCTGCGACCGCTCAATGACGAAGCTGAACCGGTGAATCTGGTGGCGGCACTGCATGACAGCCTGATGGCTTACGAGCATCAGATCAGCAAGGCCAAGGTCAACGTGGTGTTCGAACCGGATCAGACGCCCATGGTCCTGAGCCAGCAGGTGCAACTGACCCAGATCCTCAACAGCCTGCTGTCCAATGCGGTGGAAGCCATGGACAGCGGCGGTACGCTGACCATCCAGATCGAGCCGCGCGATGCCCAGCGCGTCAGCGTGAAGGTGAGCGATACCGGCAAAGGCATGAGCGAGGAGCAGCGCACATTGGCCTTCCGGCCGTTCTTTACCACCAAGCAGAGCGGGCTGGGCGTCGGGCTGGTGCTGGTCAAGCGGATCATGGAACGTTTTGGCGGTGCGGTGACCCTGGATAGTCGTGAAGGCGAGGGCACCACTGTCCGTCTGTTGTTTAATCTGGTCCCCTGAAAAAACGGGGATGAACTATCCCCCAATATTGGGTTTCAATCCCCGGTCATTTCCACGGCCATCGCACATTGATATTGGTAAGTCATTGTTTTGTAAAGTGTTAGTGCTTTTTTACAAGAAAATTACATAATTGGCGAGGTCCTTGCAGAACCCCCATCACCCCCATCACGACATCGAGGCGGCTGGTGATGGAAAAAAAAGGGCAGTACAACTTCAAACGTTCAGGACTGTTAACGCCCTTGAGCGTCCTGCCGCCGGCCGTGCAGCCCCGTTTTAATTACTCCAACAATAACAAGTCCAGCCCGTTGTTCGGTGCGCAGCCATCCACGCAACAACTGCTGTTGTTCGAAGCATTCGGTCCGGCAAAACCTGACCCCGCCACGCCGGCCGCGTCCTTGCCGTTTCCACCGGCGGCCACTGGTCCGTTGCCACAACAGGACGGGTCCTGAAGTGGTTGTCAAACCCTGAACAGGGAGGGCGTCGAGATGAACATGAGGCTGCATTCACCACGCTCACGAGCCTTGGGCATGCACCTGGTGCTGATGATGGTGACCGGTTTGCTGGCCAGCCAGCTGCTGGTCGCCAGCCAGCCGACGTCGACGCCCGCACCTGCTCCTGCATCCACTGCCGAACCCGCTGTCGTTGAAGCCGCCACCCCGTGGGGAGGCGACTATTTCCCCAACACCCTGCTGACCGACCAGGACGGTCAGCAGCTGCGTTTTTTCGATGACATGATCAAAGGCAAGGTGGTGGTGATCAACTTCATCTTCACCTCGTGCAGCGACTCCTGCCCCCTGGAAACCGCGCGCCTGCGCCAGGTGCAGAAACTGCTGGGGGATCGGGTCGGCAAGGACGTCTTCTTCTATTCCATCAGCATCGACCCCTTGAGTGATACCCCCAAGGTGCTCAAAGCCTATGCGCAACGCTTCCAGGTCGGGCCCGGGTGGAAATTCCTCACCGGGGAATTCGCCGACGTCACCGAGCTGCGCAAGAAGCTGGGGCTGTTCATCGAAGGCATCGATAACGGGCGCAACAAGGACCACAACCTCAGCCTGATCGTCGGCAACCAGGCAACGGGCCGCTGGATGAAAGCCTCGCCGTTCGAAAACCCGTGGATTCTGGCCGACCAACTGGCCAATACCTTGCAGAACTGGAAACAGCCCAGTGTGGAAGAAAGCTATGCCGATGCACCGCAAATCCGTCCGCCGAGCAATGGTGAAGAGCTATTCCGCACCCGTTGCGCATCTTGCCACAGCCTCGGTCCGCTGGACGGGCAGGGCATCGGCCTGCACAGCATCGGCCCGGACCTGATCGGCGTGACCCATCAGCGCGATCCGGCCTGGCTCAACCGCTGGATCCGCGAACCGGATCGCATGCTCGCGGAAAAGGACCCGATTGCGATGGAACTGTTCGATCGCTACAACAGGATCCCGATGCCCAACTTGCGGCTGGATGAGCGTTCCGTCCAGTCCATCATCGATTTCCTGCAGGAAGAAACCAACCGTCAGCATCCGCCGGTAGTGCCATTGGCCAGTGGTAACGAGGAGCCTGAACATCATCATTCGGTCGCGCAACCCGACATGACCCAGGTGCAATAGCGTCGAAATAGTTACGTGGGCCAGTCAATTGCTATCAATGTTACCTACACTGACTTGATACCCGGCTGGAAAGGCTCGATCTCAAAGACTCAGGACAAAGCCATGCAGATACTGGAACAACAAAAAGTAGCTGCGCCGCAGGCTCCGGCAGTACCGCGCAAGGGTTGGCGGCCGCAGTTCAACTTGCTGCGCTGGTTCTCCCTGGCAAGCTTTTTCATCATCGCCGTGGTGGCGCTGGGGCTGGGTTACATCTCCACGCGCTTTGTGGTCGATGAAAGCATCGAGCGCGATTCGATGCTGACTGCGCAGTTCATTCAAGCCATTGGCGAGGCCGAAATCCGTCATGCCAGGATTTCGCCGGGCAGAACCATGGGCGAAATGCTCGACCCACGCATGGACCATGCCGATTCCGACATCAACCCCGAAGCCCGGGCCGCCGCGCGCGTTGAGTTTCTCGACCATGTGGAGCATCTGCCGGACATCCTGCTGGCGACGGTGTACGCCCAGGACCGCACCGTGGTCTGGTCGACAAACTCCGAGTTGATTGGCATACGCATCGAAGACGACGAGGAGCTGGATGAATCCTTCGAAATGAAATCGCCGGTGTCCACCCGCTACCACGAGATCGATGAGGAGCGCCCCGAGCAACGCCTGCTGCGCGAACCGGAATACCTGTTCGTCGAGAACTACATTCCGATGTTCAATGCCGACAGAAGCAAAGTGATTGCCATGGTGGAGATCTACAAGGAACCGGTGGACCTGGTGGAACGCATCCAGCGTGGCTTCAAGGCGATCTGGCTGGCCACCCTGATCGGCGGGGCGGTCATTTACCTGGGGCTGTTCTGGATCGTCCGGCGCGCGGCGATACAGCTGCAGAGCCAGCAGAAACAGCTGATCGCCAACGAAACCTTTGTCGCCTTGGGGGAAATGTCCTCGGCGGTCGCCCACAGCCTGCGCAATCCACTGGCGAACATCCGTTCCAGCGCCGAACTGGCCCAAGGCATCGCCAGCCAGACCGCACAGAAAAACATTGGCGACATCATCAGTCAGGTCGACCGCATGTCGCGCTGGGTCCGTGAATTGCTGGTGTCGTTGCGGCCGATGAATGACGACTGTGAAACGGTCGACCTGGTGCTGGCCCTCGATGACACCTTGAGTGCCTTTGAGTCCCTGATCAAACGTTCGAACGTCGAAGTGCGCTTCTCTCCTGTCAGCGTGCCACCGGTCGTCAGCCAACAGGTGCTGCTCACGCAAATACTCAATAGCCTGTTTGCCAACGCACTGGAAGCCATGCCCAAGGGTGGCGTGCTGACGATCGAGATCGATTCCTCTGTGCCCGGCGACTTGAGCATGACCCTGACCGACACCGGCAAGGGCATGTCCAAACAACAGCAACAACTGGTCTTCAAGCCGTTTTTCACCACCAAGCAAGGTGGGTTGGGTGTGGGCCTGGCCCTGGTCAAGAGAATAATGGAGCGGTTTGACGGCTCGGTCGAACTGACCAGCCGGGAGCAGGAAGGAACCCGTGTTTGTCTCAATTTCAAAGTGGCAACGGGAGGGGCATATGGAGCACAGCATTCTGTTGGTCGAGGATGACGAAATCCTCGCCGAGAATATTCAGACTTACCTGGAGCGCAAGGGCTTCGAGGTGACCGTTTGCTACTCGGCTGAAGACGCACTGGAGCAATTGGGTGCTTTCGCTCCTGACGTGGTACTGACCGACAACTCGTTGCCGGGCATGAGTGGTCACGACCTGATCCAGAAGCTGCGCGTCAGCGCGCCGGATCTGAAAGTGATCATGATGACCGGCTACGGCAACGTCGAAGACGCCGTGGTGGCGATGAAAGAGGGCGCCTTTCACTACGTCACCAAACCGGTGGCCCTGCCGGAGCTCAAGCTGCTGCTGGACAAGGCCCTGGCTACCGACCGCATGGAGCGCACGCTGTCGTTTTACCAGGAGCGCGAAGCCCAGAAGTCGGGGTTGCAGGCGCTGATTGGCGAGTCGGCACCGATGGCATACCTCAAGGGCATCATCAGCCAGTTGCTCGACGCCGAACGGCGGATGGCCAACAGTGATCTGCCGCCGGTCCTGGTGGAAGGCGAGACCGGCACCGGCAAGGAACTGGTGGCCCGGGCCCTGCACTTCGACGGCCCGCGCAGCAAAGGCCCGTTCATTGAATTCAACTGCGCTTCGATTCCGTCCAATCTGGTGGAATCGGAACTGTTCGGCCACGAGAAGGGCGCCTTCACCGACGCCAAGGAGCGTCGCATGGGGCTGGTGGAAGCGGCCGATGGCGGCACGCTGTTCCTCGATGAAATCGGTGAAATGGACCTGCTGTTGCAAGCCAAGCTGCTGAAGCTGCTGGAAGACCGGACCATTCGCCGGGTCGGTTCGGTGAAGGAGCGCAAGGTCGATCTGCGGGTGATCAGCGCCACCAACTGCAATCTCGAACAAATGGTCCAGCAAGGCAAATTCCGCCGCGACCTGTTTTTCCGCCTGCGCATCATTTCGATCAAGGTGCCGCGCCTGTATGCCCGGGGTGCCGATATCCTGCTGCTGGCCCGGCACTTCCTGGGGCTGCATGGCAAACGCTACGGCAAGCCGAACCTGCATTTCAGTAATCAGGCCGAAGATTTGCTGCTCAGCTACAGCTGGCCGGGCAACGTGCGGGAATTGCGCAACATGCTGGAGCAAACCGTGTTGCTGGCGCAAAGCGACACCATCGCCGTCCATCAGTTGAACGTCTGCCTGAGCCTGGTGGATGAGCCACCTATGTTTCATCACGAGCCGCAACATTTCAGCGAACCGCGTCCCTCCTACAACGGCAACGAATCCATGAACCTGCCGGAAGTGGAGCGCGACATGGTGCGCAAGATGCTCGACAAGACCGACTGGAACGTCACCAAATCGGCACGCCTGCTGGGTCTTAGCCGGGACATGTTGCGCTACCGGATCGAAAAACTCGGCCTCGCCCGCCCGGACAAACGCCAGTGGTAAGGCTCACTGCAATACCTGGCCTTGCCTCATGCAGGACAGCACGCAACCGGAGTCCTGGACTTCCTGGTTCACGTAGACGCCATGTTCCGGATCGTAGCTGCGGACAAACACGCGAACCGTGGCGTCGGCCACAGTCGGCAGGCGCGAGTCGGAGAACACGTGCTCACTTGAAACCGGAATGAACTCCCCGGGTGCGGTCGGGAGGTACGAACCTGGTGGCACGATGCTCATGGACAGTGGTACGGGGTGCGCGAAGGGTTGGTCGGCGCCGTAATAGTTGAATTCACTGCTGTAGTTGGTGGTGTTTGGCATGTCGTCGGCGTGGGCGACGGCGGTCGCGCTCAGGCAGACGGCGAGCAAAAGCGTCAGATTGGTTTTGTTCATGGCAACACCTGCTAAATCGGTTTAACCACATTTCTCCCAAGGTCATTAACTATAGCTGCCGCCGTGGGCAGCCGTTGGTGCTGTGCGGATTACAAGTTCGCAACACCTGCCAGGAGGAGGTTGATCTAGACTCCGGCCGGTCAAATCGACGACCCGAACCCTGGAGCGTGCAATGGAACTGCCGACAAAAGAACAAGCCATCGCCAGTAACCGCGAGGCCTGGAATGACTCCGCCCGTCACCACAAAGCTTCCTGCGAATGGCAAGCCTTGTTGAAGGACGTGGCGCACGCGGATTTCTCCTGCCTGGATGACACCTTGACCGCCTTGCTGACCCAGACAAGTGTCGACGGCAAGGAGGTGGTGCAACTGGGCTGCAACAACGGTCGCGAAAGTCTGTCGCTGTTTGCCCTGGGCGCGCGTAGCGTGGTGGGCGTCGACCAGTCTGAAGCATTTCTCGAACAGGCACGGGAACTGGCGTCCCGCTCGCCCCATGCGCCGCAATTCATCGAAGCGGACATTCACCATTTGCCTGCGCAACTGCAGGAGCGCTTTGACCTGGCGCTGATCACCATCGGCGTCCTGAACTGGATGCCGGACATCGGCGAATTCTTCCGCCATGTGGCGTGCACGCTGAAGCCGGGTGGGGCGCTGGTGGTGTACGAAACCCACCCGTTCCTGGAAATGTTCGAACCCGAGGCTGCCGATCCTTTTCGCGTGTCCAGCTCATACTTCCGTCGCGAACCGTTCGTGCAGCACGAACCGATCGTCTACGAAGGCAAGGTCGAACAGCCGTCGGCGGCGTCCTACTGGTTTGTCCACACCCTGGGCGACTTCTTCAGCGCCGCCATTGCGGCAGGGCTGCAGATCCGTCACTTCAAGGAGTACCCGCACTCCAATCGCGAAGAACTCTATGACCGCTATCAGCAGCAGGTGGCGCAGTTGCCGTTGTGTTTTACGTGGGTGGTGGTGAAGCCAGCGACATAACGCGGAGAATCAAATCAGAGATTTGAGTGATTGACGGTATGCCCCGGCTGCGCGCAGAGATCTATGCCCAAGGCATGAATGACCTTCAGGACCGTATCGAAACGTGGTTTTGCTCCCGGTGCGAAGGCTTTGTAGAGGCTTTCGCGACCCATTCCCGAGTCTTTGGCTATCTGTGACATGCCACGGGCTTTCACCACATAGCCGATAGCGCGAAGAAACTCCTCATTGTCACCGTCTGCCAGTACCTGAGAGAGGTACTCGCTAATGGCTTCATCACTGTCGAGCAGCGCCGCCATGTCGAAAATCGTCAAAGTCTGGCTCATGGTCAAACCTCCTTTGCCATTTTTTTTGCGCGTTTGATATCGGCGGTTTGAGATGACTTGTCACCTCCGGCCAGCAGGACAATGACGACACCACCTCGCATCGTGAAGTAAACCCGGTATCCGGCACCCACGTCTACGCGCATTTCAGAAACGCCATCACCGACAGCCTTGTTGTCGCCAAGATTACCTGCAGAGGTGCGGTCAATGCGACGAGCGATAGCTACTTTGGCTCGCAAATCGCGAACCGAGGCGTGCCATGTTGCGAAAGTAGCGGTTTGCTGAATAAGATAATTCATTGCTCGATCGTATCCAAATGGATACGAGTGAGCCGTCAGACATTTCCGCGTTCAGGCGGGTTTTTTCCGGGATGTTTGTGGCGTCCCCATCGCGAGCAGGCTCGCGATGGGGCCTGTCAGCCGACTCAATTCTCACAAGCGAACGAACCCCGCGATCAGGCCGGCCGGTCGGCCGCCTCGCTTTTGCTTTTGCGGTACACGCCCCCTCATGAGGCCGAGCGCAGGTTCTGCGCAGTGGGCAACCCGGCATGGATGCCGGGTTAGCCGCCGCCGGCCATGGATGGCCGATGGCGGCGGGCCCACGGAGCAGGACCGGAGCGAGGGCATGCCGAGCCACGGCGAGGCACCGAATGTCAGGGGCAAGAGCCTTTGGTTACTTGGGGCTTTTCCAAGTGACCCGCTGTAAAAGCGGAACCGCCAGAGGCCGTTACCGCAGAAACGGATATGTACACCATCAAAACAGATGCGCCCAACACATAGCCATCGCGGGGCCACGCTCCCACAGGGATTGCGGATTACTCCAGAACGGCCCGCGCACGGTGAGGCGCAGCATCGCCCGCAGCGGTATAGGCTACCCGCGGCACACCCGGCAAGCGCTGTTCCAGCAGTGCACTCAAGGACTCTCCCGGTTCCAGGTAGGCATCGCCGAAGTCGGCGCCGAGCTGGTTCGGGTGGGCGACGATTTCCAGCAGTCCGTCGGGTGGCGGCTCAGCGTTGCGCAGATCCACCGGGGTGCACACGTAGTCGGCGGTGGCGCCGGCCAGGTTGCTCAGGCGACGGTTGAGCAGGTCCTTGAACACGCGCTTGGGCAAGCTGAGGTTTTGCCCCAGGTTGCGCGCCAGACGCACCGGCACCCCCTGGCGGGCGGCGAAGCGCGCGACGATCTCGCCGATCGGCCAGATGTTGTGCACGTGCTGATGAGAGTCCAGGTGGCTGGGGCGCAGGCCGTTGTCCAGGCAGCGCTGCCACTGGGCTTCGAGTTCTTCCAGTACGGCGTGGCGATCCCGGTGCCCGAGCCAGAGGCGGGTGCGGGACAGGTTGAGGTCGAACACGCCGGCACTGTCGCAAAACGTCGGGCGTTGCACAATGCTCTGGCTCAATGGACGGCCGTAGGTCAGGTTGAAGTGCAGGCCGATGCGGCCTTCGAGCAATGGATGCCGGGCCATGGCACAGGCCGCTTCGAACGCCGGCATGTTGGCCATGGCGGTGGCGGAGCTGATGAGCCCGGCCTGGAACGCGCCCAGGATCACTGCGTTTTCGCAGGCACTGAGGCCGAAATCGTCAGCGTTGACTATCACTTGCCGGGGCATGTTTACCCTCCTTGAGGTTTTCCGTAGGCGCAGGCCTTTTGACAACAGGTGTTGCGCCGGGCGCCGGGGTGGCGACTGCGGCCGCCGCGCGCCGGGCGCGCCATTGCTGCAATCGGGGTTTGAAGCGTTGCCAGACCCGCAAGGCCAGTCCCAGCACCAGACCGCCTGGACGCCAGGAGTAAAAACTCCAGCGCCAGTGTTCCAGTTGCCCGGTCATGCGTTCGTGCAGTTGATGGCTGGAGTTTTCCAGGCTGACCCGTGACGCATCGATCCACTGCCAGTTGTCTTCCAGGCCCCAGCGAATCCACTCTTCTAGCAGCACCCGGCCGCTGCCCAGGTCAGCATATTGCGGCAGGAACGCCAGGTTGTAGTCGTACAGTCGGCCCTGTTCCAGCAAGCCGAGGCGATAGCTGATGCAGCGCCCCTCCAGCTCCAGCACCACCACGCGCACCAGGCCTCGGACCGCGAGGGCGGTGAAGGCGCGGTACATCCACTGGCGATGGCGCGCATCGGAAAAGATCCCGACCCCTTCGTCGCCTTTCCAGCTCACCGCTTCGACTTCACTGATGTCCTGCAACAGCGGCCCCATGGTCAGGGCGTCGGGGGTGATCCGCCGCACCTGGGCCCCGCACGCGGCGATGCGTTTGCGTGCGCGGCGCAGTTTGTAGCGCGGGTCGCCGGAGACTTCCTGATGGTCGGCTTCGCTGATCAGGTGCACCGGCACCCGACAGCTGAGGCGTTGTTCGGCGGTCGAACTCAGTGCCTGCCACGGTGCCAGGGCTTGCGCCGTGGAGCCGGCCAGTTCGTTGAGTTGCAGCACGGTATGGGGCAGGTGTTGACGGATCTGCGTCAACGCCTTGCGCATAGCGTCGTCGTCCAGCCTCGTCAGCAGTGCGAGGCGGTCGGCGAGGGGATAGCCCAAATGATGCAGGACCCGAAACGGCAAAAGCGCAAAGCGTTCCACGGACGCCACCAGCGGCAGGCACAGCGCCAGTTCGCCACCCTGCCAGCCGAGCAGCACATGCAATTGCTCGCCGGGCTTGAGTGCCAGTTCCGACGCGTATAGCCAGGCCAGTTTGTTGAACGGCGTGTGGTCCGTTACGCGCTGGCGCAATGCTTCGTAAGCCGCTATCGGAAAGTCGTCGGTGCACAGCGAAGTGCGCCATTCGAATCGTGCAGACATAAGATCAGCTCGCCTCGGCGGGAACAGGAGAGGGTGCCGGTTTGCGCAAGGCATCCAGACGTGAACCGCTGTAGCGGGTTTCGCGGAAGAAGCGCCCGCCGAACAGGTGGTAGATGTTCATGATCCGTCCTTGCTCGCGATACCCCATGCGCATGTGCAGCTTGAGCGCGGGAATGTTGTGGGACTCGCAGATATCCACCACTTTGTTGCAGCCCTGATCAGCCATGGCTTTCCACAGGTTCAGCTGGAAATCGACCGACAGCGTGGTGCCCCGGTAGGCAGGAATCTGCTCGAGAGCGAACTCGAAGAACTCACCTGGCTTCACCGGGAACATGCAGCCGTAGTAATGACGGTCGAAATAATCGCGTGTGCTGCCCCAGATAAAGGCCACGGCATCGCCGTTTTCATCCAGGTACATATGCCCGGTGTACCCTTCGCACGCCAACTCGGCCATGGTGCCCACGCGATCGCCGAAGTGTTTGGCGAACGCCACGGCGTTTTGTGGGGTGATGGTTTCCAGTCGCAGCGGTGTATAGGGTCGAAGCTTGTGTGGCGGTACCGGGCTCACCAGATCGCGCTCCATCCACAACAATTCTTCGTGGAAAAATACGTAGTGTTTCCACAACTTGCCGACGGTGGCGCGCAGGCCTTTTTGCTTGATGTGATCACTGAGTTTTTTCAGAGCATTCATGTTTTTGACTCCTGACGGTGTTGACCGTGAGTGGAGTGACTCAATGCGCGACGCATCGTCCACGCGGTAAAAAATCAATGACGTTCATGAGGTGCTCCAGCTGAGGGCAAACAGGGTTTCTCCTGGTAAATCGAAGGTGATGCGACCCTCCAGGCAGTTGAAAGATGCGTCGCGACTGCGGTTGTCGGCGCCGAAATAGCGCAATGATCCCTGGGACAATGGACATTGCGCGCCGGCCAGTCTCACGCGCTGCAAGCGTGAGCCTTTGTTGACGCCCAGCAGGCTGCGTTGGTGCCCGGCAGACATGGCCAGCACGTCAACCTCGAAGGCGTCGTTCTCCAGGCGCATGACATCGCGTAGCCAATGCTTGCGGATGAATTGCTGCGCCAGGCCTACGGGCTTGAGCTCGAATTCATCCTTGCCGAGCACGCGGAACATGCCCTTGGGATACTCAGGTTCGTCGTCGGCCTGGAACCAGCCGAGCATGTCGAGCAAGCCGTCCTGGGAAGCATTGATGATGACCGAGGCCCACCATAACGAGGCGTAGTGGGTTTCCTGATCGTAAGGGCTGAGGCTGGCCCCGCTGGACATGTTGGTCTGGTCCAGCAACAAGGCTTTGCGCGGTCGTCCCTGGGCGTCGAGCCCCACCAGCTCTGCCGCTTTGCGTACGCTATCGCGGTAGACACGGGTCGCCAGCAGGTCGCGGACCATCCATTCGTGCCATGCCAGCGCATCGATCTTGTCGCCGGACTCGGCCAGCAAGCGTCGGGCCCAGTCGATGCCGCGCTTGTCGGCGGCATTGTCGACGAGCGGGCCATTGACGAACCGGGAGCTGGCCGGCATGGCGATGCGGACGCCGGCTTTGGCGTTGTCCGGGTTGCTGCGCACTTGCCAGGCCATGCTGTTGAAGATGCGCTGGTAGCTGGCGTAGTCCGGGTAGTTGAGGTTCGGTTCGTCGGCAAAGCCGATGTAGTGCGTGCCCTTGCCGCCAAGTGCGCGTGTGGCGGCGAGCCAGGCATTGAGGCCGGCGTTGCTGGTGGCGTCGGCGCGCAGGTCGGCCTTGCGCTGACGGCCGGCCAGCAGGGTGATGTCCTGAGTGATGCCGAAGCGATCCTGATACAGCCGGCGGAACACGTCTTCGTAATGCGGCTGCGTCGCCATGATGTCGACCAGGCTGTAATAGGATCCGGCCTGTGGTTGCAGGGCATCGAGCACGGCGAAACTGGAATCCGGCGGTCGCGCATAGGGCAGGGCGATGCCCAGGTTCGGGGTCTTGCCGAGCACGTCGTTGTGCAGCGTCAGCCGGGTCTGGCCTTCGTCTTCGCGCAAGGGTTTGAGCTGTTGCGGGTTCTGCGCGAACAGGTTGGCCGTGCCGTCGAGCCAGAATGCGACCTTGCCGCTACCGCGCAGTTGCAGGCGCCAGACTTGATCGGTGGTTGCAACGGGCAACTCGACTTTGTCGAACTGCCAATAGGCGGGGTAAGGCTCGAGAGACAGTGAAAGCTGTTGGCCGTCACTCACGCGCTGCGCTTGCAACGCGCCGACGCCACCGTGGAATTTACCGGCCAGCACCGCGTGTTCACCGGCCGCGACCTTGAAATACAACTCGTCACCGTCCCGGGGCTCGGCGCTGAAATGCACCTTGGCCGGGGCGAACAGTGCGACGGTGTGGTCGTCGTGCTCAACCGTATAACGGCGGAAGCTGTAGCCAGGAATTTCCAGTCGATAACTGGCGGCGCCCGGCGCCAGCTCCCAGCGTTGGCTACCGCGGGGCTCATTGGCGGCAATCAGTCGTTCGCTCTGGAGTTTGCCCTGGCCGTCGAGCAAGTAGAGGTGTTCTTCGTTGGCTTCAGCCTGCCACACCGGGGCCCAGAGCACGGTCAGGGTGTCGGGGCGGTCCGTTTGCAGGTACAGGCTGCCGTCGCGGATATCGACCCAACGCATAGGCGCAGCTTCGGCGCTCAGCCCGAGGCCAAGACTCACCAGCAATAACAGGTGTTTCATGCCGACTTCCGTTGCAGCATCAGCAGCATCGGCGCGATGTCGCCGGGCAGGACGATGAGCGTTTGCCAGACCGGCACGTGGCTCAACCGGCAATACACCACCAACAGCGCCAGGGTCACGGCCAGGTACGCGATAGAGGACGCCGCTGCTGCGCCGACGATGCCGTAGGTGGGGATCAGCAGCACATTGAGCGCCAGGTTGAGCAGGGCGCTGAGGCCCATCAACAACGAAATCGTGCCGGGCCGGTTTTTGCCCAGCAGGTCCAGGCGCAGAATGCTCATGTAGCACAGCCCGAACAGGCCTGGCAGCAGCGCCAGCAACGCCGGATAGGCAGGCTGATAGGCCTCGCCAAACAGCGTCACGATCAACCATTCACCGACCACTGCCATGCTCAGGCAAGCGCCGAGCATCACCGTGGCGGTCAAGCGCAAGGCCAGTGGCGTGACTTTTTCGATGCCTTCTTCCTGTTGCAGCAGGCGCTTCATCAGCGGCGTGGTCACTGCTTCCGGAACGATCAGCAGCAACTCGGCGGCCGCGCTGGCCATGGCGTAGTGACCCAGCGCCGTGGTGCCGAGCAGGGCGCCGATGAACAGGTAGTCGGAGCGCAGAATCACTTGCTGGAACAGCAGGTCCGGATGACTGCGAGCGCTGTAGCGCAGCAGTTCGTTCTGGCTGGCGCGGTCCCATTGCAGGCTCAGCGGATGCTCGCGCTTGAGCCAGACCCAACCGGCCAGCACCACCAGGCTGATCCCCGTCAGCCAACTGATCAGCGCCGCTTCCAGGGCCGCGCTTTTCCACATCCAGAACAGGGCAAGGAACACCAGCAGCGGCGCCAGCGACTCGATCAGGCGCAAGGCATTGAAGGCGACCACGCCGCCCGAGGCGTTGTGCAAAGTCAGCAAGCCGCTTTTGAGCACGGTCAGCGGCACCGCCAGCAGCAACAGCCAGGCGAGCAGGCCCAATTGCAGGGTGATGTCCAGTTCTCTGCCGAACTCGCGGGTCAGCGCCACCACCAGCAAGGTCAGCAACGCCGCCAGCAGACAACCGAACAGCAGCACCTGGCTGAGCAGCAAGCCCATCGGTCGTTGCTTGGCCGCCTGGTAGCCCACCGCTGAATTCAAGCCGCCGCTGGTGGCAGCGCTGATCAGGTCGGGCAACGTGTTGAGCAAGGCAAACAAGCCCCGTTCGCTGGGGCCGAGAATCCGCGCCAGCAACACGTTACGCAGCAAGCGCAGGGCAATCATCGCCAGTTTGGTGCCCATGCTCAGGGCCAGGTGCCTGAGGTAGTTGTTGCGGCTCATGGGCGTGCCCCGCGGTAGATGCGCCAGGACAGCAACCCGGGATTGCGCGCGGTACGCTGGCTGACGCCGAAGCGTGGCAGGGCCAGTGGGTCTTCGGCCCCTCGATAAATGCCGGTGCCGGTACCCAGGGCAAACGGGAAGTGATGCCTGGCCACCTGTTGGCGCACCCGCGCATCGTTGTCGCCATTGGGGTAGCAGTAAACCGGCAACGGCTGGTTGCAGCCGTGGAGCAGCGCCTCGCGACTGCGGCTCAGTTCTTCATCCAAGCGTTGATCGTCGAGACCGGTGAGGATGGCGTGGCTGGCACCGTGGGGGCCGAAGCGCACCAGGCCGGACGCTTCCAGGTGGCGCACTTGCTGCCAGTCCAGCGCCTGGGGCAACGACTCCTGCGGGCAGTCGTCGGTCAGGCGATTGAGGTCCAGCGGCGACAGGGTTTTCAGGCTCTGCAAAAAGTTCAGCAACGCCAGGCTGCGGCGTTGCTGATCCGGGTCATCGCACAGTGTCGGCAACGGGCGCCCCAGGTGCTGCAAGTGTTCGATCAGCTGCAGACGTGCCTGTTCGCCATGGCTGTTCCACAGGGTTTCGCCGATGCTTTCCCACCAGAAGCGCTGGCGGCTGCCGATGAAATCGGTGGACAGAAAGATGCTCGCCGGCACCTGGTGTTTTTGCAGCAACGGGAAGGCATTCAGCGCGTTGTCGCGCCAGCCGTCGTCGAAGGTCAGCGCCACTTTCGGCCGCTCCGAACGCGGTGCGCCGGGTTGCAGAATGTCCATCAGCGGCACGCAGTCGAAGTGTTTTTTCAACCACACCAGCAAATGTTCAAAGGCCTTTGGCCCGACGCACAGTTCATTGCGATGGGGCAGTTCGGCGGCCTGGTCGCTGGCCAGCACCCGGTGCAGCATCAGGATCACCCCGGCGCCGTGCAGTTGATTGCGCCCGACCGGGGAGTTGAGGTACAGCCAGCCACTGGTGCGTTTTAACAGTTGCTTGATCGCCATGGCACGCGCCTCTCATCGATTTTGCTCGGGGTTCCATTGGGCGTAACGCTGACCGCGCAGGAACTGCCACAGGCCGATGCTCATCCCGGCAAGGGTCACCAGAAGGAATGCGGCCAGGCGAAAGGGTTTGGGCAAGCGGTGTTGCGAATCCAGCAGGCCGGCAATGGCCATCGTGTAACCGAGCAGTTGTGCGATCAGGCTCAGGCGATAAAAGCCGTGATCCTCCCACAGCCAGAAATTGCTCAGCAGCAACGGCAGCAACAGGATCGGCGCCAGCCGCCGGATCAGCTTGTGGCTGATCAAGGCAATCGCATACAGGCCATGGGTCAGCGGATTCATCAGCTCCCGGCGCTGGGCCAGGCTTTGCAAGCCACCCACCGTGACCCGCTGACGACGGCGAAATTGCTTGTCGGCTTCGTCCACGCCCTGGTCGATCACCCGGGCCTGGGGCACGTAGACAATCCGCTTGAACGCGACGGGTGCGCAGGTGCTGATAAAGAAGTCGTCGTTGACCTCCGCCGGCACGTTCTGGAACAACTCGCGGCGCAGGGCGAGCAATGCGCCGTCGGCGGAGACCATGCAGCCGGTGCGATTTTCCACGTAGCGCAGCCAGCCTTCGTAATGCCGATACAGGCTGTCACCCACGCTCAAGCCCTTGCCGGTCACCGGGATCACCATGTGCCCGGCGCAGCCCCCGACCTGCGGGTCGTTGAGCGGTGCGAGCAAATGGCCGAGGGTGTCGGTGGACCATTGGTTGTCGGCGTCGGTGAACACCAGGATCGCGCCGCTGCTGATCGCGACCCCGGCATTGAGCGTCGCCGCCTTGCCCTGGCGGGGCAGATCGAGCACGGTGATGCGCGCGTCATTGACCTTGTGTGCACAGGCCACGGTGTCGTCGGTCGAGCCGTCACTGGCCAGGATAATGTGCAGTGAGCGGGCCTGATAATCCTGGGCCAGCACGGTGCGCAGTTTTTCTTCGATATGCCGCGCTTCGTTGTGCGCGGCAATCACGATGGTCACGTCCATCGGTTGTGCCGGTCCATGGCGCGGTGCCGGGTAAAACGGTGCCAGCAAGGTCAATAACAGGGGATAACCGAGGTAGGCGTAAACCGGTAGCAACAGGCACAACCAGAAAGTGAATTCAGCCACGGGCGGGCCTCCTCGCATTCCAATGACAAAGGCTGAGGATCAATGCGGCGCCCGCCAGGTGCAGGCGCACCCAGTGCAGGCCCCAGAGTTGCAGGGTCAGGAGCGGGTCGCGGTGCCTGGCACTCTGACGCAGGCTCAGTGCCAGGGCAGGCAGGACGGTCAGCAGCAACATCAGCACCGAATGCTGGGGGAAACCGTCGAACAGGGTGGAAATGGCCAGCAAATCGATGACCCAGGTGGCAATCGACAGCAGTGGAAAACGCAGCAAGCGCAGGCTCGGGCCATGGGTGCGCAGCAGTTGCAGATGACTGCCCTGGCGCCACAATTCCTTGCCCATCCATTCCCGCCAACTGCATTCGTAACCCCAATGCAGCGCCACGCTTTGGTTGACCGAGAGCAGCTTGGCACCGGCGTCGGACAGACGCATGGTCAGTTCCTTGTCCTCGCCGGTTGGCAGTTGTTCATTGAAACCACCGACCTTGTCGAACCAGCGACGGCGCATCAGCAGGTTGGGACTGGGCAGCCACTGCGCGACATGCAGCGGCTGCGTGTCGGGGCGCAAGGTGCGGCGCTGCCAGGCGTCGGCGTACCACGGCGCTTCGGCCGGGGTGTGCAGGTCCAGGCCGATGACATCGGCCTGGCCGCCGGACTCGAGGTCGAACAACGGCTTGAGCCAGTTCTCGGGCATCTCGACGTCGGCATCGATAAAGGCCAGCCATTCACCGCTGGCAATCGCCGCTCCGCGATTGCGTAATGCGCCGATGAGCAGGCCGGGCAGGACCAGAACCTGGGCGCCGAACTGCCGGGCAATGTCCGGGCCCTGGTCATCGGAGCCGTTGTCGACCACGATCAACTCGCATTCGACGTTGGCCGCCTCGGCGGCATGTCGTGCCGCTTGCAGGGTCCGGGCGATGTGCCGGGCCTCGTTGTACATCGGGATGATGATGCTGATGCGGTTCATGCCCTGACCTCTTTCAGCTGGGCCTCATTGGCTTTCGTGCGCTGCACGCCGGTCAACGCCAGCATGATCCACAGGTACTTGTGGTTCGGTGCGCTGAGGAACATCAGGAACAATGTCAACGACAGAAAACTCATGCCCAGGTGGGTCATCAGATCGGCCTGATGCCTGTCTCCTCGCAACAGCCAGGTGTGGCGGGCGCGAATCAGGTTGTACAACCCCAGGGCCAGCATGCCGACGAACATCAGGCCGGCGGGAATCCCCAGTTCACTGAAGATTTCCAGGTAGGTGTTGTGGGCGCGGCGGTACAGGTCGTCGGTCTTGCCGCTGACGGAAAAGGTCTTGGCATAACCGGTGGTGGCGTAGTGCAGCGGGAACGTGCCGGGGCCGGTACCCAGCAAGGGATTCTCGGCGATCATGGCGCTGCCGACCACAATGTAGGAGGCGCGACGGCCCAGGGACGCGTCCTGACTCTTGGCCCCGGAGCTGAGGATGCTCAGTGACTGGATGCGCGCCACGTAACTGGCCGGCATCGCATACAGCCCCAGCGCAATCACAATCGTCAGGCCAAGCATGGCAAAGCCCAGGTGGCGTGGACGAATATGTGGCAACTGCGCGCGGTAGTGCCACGTGCCGATCAACAGGCTGAGGAGCAACACCACTAGCCCCGAACGGGATTCAGTCTTGGTCATGCCGGCCAGCAGCACCAGGGCACAGCCCCCCCAGAACAACCGGTGCAGCCGGTTCGGGCTGCGGATCACCAGCAACAGCGCCATGGGCACGGCGAAGGCGATCATCAGGGCAAATTCATTCGGGTCATTGAGCATGCCGGACGCACGGCCTTCGTCCTGGTATTTGGCCGAGAACATCGCCATGGCGCAGGTCACCGCGACACTGACGGCAACCAGTTTGGCGAACATGTCGAGGTTCAACTCACGCCCGACCAGCAGGGTGATGACAAACAGAATCAGGCCGACGCTCAATTCGCGCAGATGGCCCAGGGACATGTCCATGTTGTCGGTGTTCAACAGGCTGAGCATGTACAGCACCATGAACCCGACCAGGAAACGCCAGATACTGCTGCGCAGGCGCTCGGCCGACCGTTGACGAATCGCCAGTTGCAGCATCAGGATCAGCGCCAGCGAAGCCCCGAGGAACTTGGAGCCCGACAACGCGCTGTCCTTGAACAGGCCCTCGAAAGGCAGGATGGCGACAATGCCCAGCAGGCCCCAGGTCGGCTTGCGGTACAGCACCGCGACACCCACCAGGCCCAGCACCGCTCCCGGCGCCAGATACGGATAAGGGCTGGCCAGCAATCCGAGGCAGACCAGGCCGAGCAAACTGACGATCGAGAGCGGAACAATCACGCGCGTGCCTCCCGTGCAGTCCGGATGTAAAGCTGCGACCAGCGTTCGGCCAGGACCTTGAGGTCGTAGCGATCCCGTTGCGTATGTTTTGCGTTGTCAATCAACTCGCCGGCCAGGGCCGGGTCACCCAGCAGCGCGCCGATCTGGCGGGCGAGGGCGGTGCTGTCGGTGGGCGCGGCCAGCAGGCCGTTGTAGCGGTCCTGCAAGACATCGGGAATCCCGCCGACGCCGAAGGCCACCACCGGCACCCCGGCCTGCATCGCTTCGAGCAGAATCATGGGCGTGCCTTCGGTGCGCGAGCTGATCACCAACGCATCGAGTTGCCGCCACCAGGCGCGCATGTCGGTCTGGTAGCCCGGCAGCGTGATGCGCGCCTGCAATCCGGCTTCGTCTATGCGCGTCTGCAGGCTTTCGCGCTCCGGCCCGTCGCCGAGCATCACCGCGTCCAGTTGCGGGTACTGCTGACACAACGGGATCAGCGCATCGAGAAACAGGTCAGGGCCTTTTTCGCTACTCAGGCGCCCGACGTAGCCGGCCAGCCAGCGTTGACGCTCGCCACTGTGCGGCGGCAAGTCGTGGGCCGCCGGCAGGCCGTTGGGGATCACCTGCAACTTGTCCGTGCGCACATTGGCCTGGCGGTGCAGCGCCGCAATGCTTTCGGCAACACACACCACCCGGTTCACCGAGGCCGTGCGGCACAGTTGCAGGCTCAGCCAGGTGTAGAACTTCTGCTTGCGACTGCGCGGGGTGAAGCCGTGCTGGGTGATGACCAGTGGCAGGCGCAACAGCGTGGCGCCGAGCCAGCCGAACAACAGGCCCTTGAAGTTGTGCGTATTGATCAGTGGCCGCTGGTCCCGTCGCTGGCGCAAATGCCCCAGCAATGCGCCCAGGCCTGCACAGCCGAGGCAATCGACACCGGCCTGGCGAAATCGCGCGATCAGTTCTGGCGGCGCATCGAGAAACAGCACCTGGTGCTGCCCCGGCGTCGCCAGGCAATGATCCAGCAGCATCCGCTCGGCGCCATAGAAGCCGCCACTGCTGAGCAAATGAATGATCGGCAGGTCGTGGGCGGTGCCGAGCGGCGCGTTCAATTGCGCACCCAATGCACGAGGGCCGGTACGCTCCAGTTCTTGTGCGGGTTGTTCGGCAGGGTGCTTTGATCATTGATCACCAGCAGCACCGGCAAGCCCAGTTCATGGGTGATTTGCGCAGGGTGCTTGAAGCGGTGGTCGAAGAACTCACGTACATAGACCAGGGCAATCGCCAGCAGCAAACCGGTGAACAGCCCGAACGGAATGATCAGCATCGGCTTGGGGAACGCCGCTTCGGTCGGTTCGAACGGCGGGCTGAGTACCCGTGCGTTGGACAGGTCGTTGTCCAGCGCGCGTGCGGTGCTGCTTTCGGCGAAGCGCTGGGCATAGGTGGCGAACGCCTTGTGCAGCGCGTTGATCTCGGTGTCCATCTGCCGCAGCTTGCTCCGGGTTTCCTGCAACTGATGGATGCGATTCTTGAACTCGGTAATGCGCGCGGTTTTCTGGTCGATGACCGAGCTGATCGTCGCCAGGTCGCTGGTGCGCTCCTGAATCCGGTTGCTGACAATCTTCAGGAATTGCCCACGGGCCTGGATGATTTGCTCGCGGGCCATTTGCATCGGATCACTGCCGGGCTGCAAGACCGCCAGGTCGTCCATGTAGTGGCTGACCAGGGTCGTCAGTCGCTCACCCAGTTGCTTGATCTCGCGGTCTTCGAAAGCGACGCTGTCGACGGTGGTGGTGAAGGTGTAGGGGAAGGTGTAGTCGTTGAATCTGGCATTGTTGGCGGTCGCCAGGCTGGTTTTCAGGTAATCGAGCCAGCGTTGGCTTTGCAGCAGTCGGTCCTGATACAGGTTGAGCGCCTGTTCCTCGGTGTTGATCGCGTTGAGACGGAACGTGATTTCTTCCTTGGGGTCGGACGAACCGATGCTTTCGAGCAAGGCCAGGCGATTGGCTTCCAGGCCATCGAGACGCACCTGGTACTGCAATTTCTTGGTCTCGTAGAAACTCTGCGGCAGGTCGATCGATTGCATTTCCTGGCGGGTGACCAGGTAGTTTTGCAGCAGGGCAGTGACGAATCGGGTGCCCTGGGCCGGGTCAGGGAAGTGGTAGACGATCGAGATCACGTTGGAGCCCGGCAAGGTTTCAACCTTGAGGGCAGCGGACGCTTGTTGCGTGAGGGCATCGAGCAGGGTGTCGCGTACCGGATCGGTCTGCAGCCCGAGCAGGCTGCGAACCGGGTTGATCACGTGTTCGCGAACGGGATTGATCACAAACCGTTTGAGCGGCTGCACCAGCAGTTTGTTGAAGGCGCTCACGGGCTGCGTGTACTCACCCTTTTCGCGCAACTGGCCGATGGTCTGGCGGATCAAGGCCGGCGAACGCAGGATATTGCTCTCGGTCTCCATGTCGGCCAGCGACGGCGGGATGAAGGAAGCGTTTTCCTGAGTGAGGGTGCTGGTGGCATCCCCCTGGGAGATTTTCTTGGACTGCACGATCACCTGGGCGGTGATATCGAAACTCTGCTTGAGCAACAGCGGCAAGACCACGGCGATCACGGCAAAGATCAGGAAGACTCGCTTCACCAACTGCTTGTTGGCGAAGAAGATCCTGAAGAACTCATGCAGGTAGTTTTCCTTTGGATTCATGTGGGTACCTGAGAGTTAGTTGCTGCTGTCGTCTTTGTTGTCGACGCGGTAGCTGAAGCTGAGGCCCATGCCCTGGAACAACACGACGTCCGCCAGTTGCCGCACGAGCTCACCGGTGCTGGCCAGCTTGGTCTTCGGCACGTACAGCATGTCGTCCGCTTGCAGGTAGGCGATCTGGGTGGCGTCGCCGGACAAGGCTTTTTCCACGTCGTAACGATGCGCGACCACCTGGTTGCCGTTGCGCCGCATGATCATCACCGAGTCCAGGCGTGCCTTGGCGTTGGAACCGCGGGCCATGGTCAGGGCTTCGAGCACCGACACCGGGCGGCGGATCGGATAGGAGCCCGGCTGGCCGACTTCACCCAGTACATAGATTTCGTTGCCGGCGGTGGACTTGAGCAGCACGTCCACGGTCATGCGCCCCGGCAGGGTGGCATAGCGATTATTCAGGTAGGCCTCCAGCTGGTTGATGGTCATGCCTTGCAGCGGCACGGCACCGATTTCCGGGAAGCTGGCGTAGCCGTCGCTGCCCACGGTGATTTCCCGGCTCATGCCGGTGGCGGGGTGGTTGAGCACGGACTTGAGGTTCCATTCACTGGCCAGCGGGTTCACCACCATCACTGACAGCTGATTGCGGTTGGGCTGGAACAGCTGTTTGCGATCGTAGGCGCGCTGAATCGCGTCCCGTGCTTCATCGCGGGTCATGCCCTCGATTTTCACCGTGGTGTGGGCCCCCGGCAGTTCGATGGTGCCATCGGGCAGCACCAACTGGTTGCCGTTGAACTGGCTGGCGGCGGTGAAGTTCAGCGCGATCGTGTCCCCGGACTGCACGCGATAGGCGGCCGAGCCACTGGTGCTGATGTGGAAGATCACGTCCAGCACATCCTGTGGGCGCAGGGTCTGCTCGACCTTGGGCACGTCGGTTGCCTGGGCGTTGGCCGGTGGGGCTGTGAGGATTTGCACCGGCATGCTTTGTGATTCGTCGGAGGAAGTGCTGGAGCAACCTGCAAGGGGCAGCAACAACAGGACAAGCATCTTGGCGTTCATGGCGTCATCCTTGTTTGACTGCTCACAGGTTTTTGTACAGCCATTCGGGCATGTAGTACTTGCGTCGGTTGAACACGCTGCCGACCAGCTTCGCTCCCGCCTGGCTCAAGCGCTTGGCCGCGGCCTGGGCCACTTCCCAGCGGGTGTCTTCCGCGGGCACGACCAGGACCACACCGTCCACCTGGGTGCTGATGACCAGGGAGTCGGAGGCCGAATACACCGCGTCGCCGTCGATCACCACGAAGCGGTAGCGGATGCCGAGTTGATCGAGCAGCGGGCTCAGGCGCTCGGGTGTCAGGTGCTCGTTGCCACGGAAGTATCGGCCGAATGGCAGAACGTGAAAGGGCAGGCTGGAGACGTC
Organism: Pseudomonas sp. P4_B3; assembly: GCF_056402295.1. NCBI lineage: Bacteria > Pseudomonadati > Pseudomonadota > Gammaproteobacteria > Pseudomonadales > Pseudomonadaceae > Pseudomonas > Pseudomonas sp. P4_B3. The sequence continues at coordinate 98,342 of NZ_JBFUHR010000014.1, read as the reverse complement.
CACCACGCAGTCCTGCAACAAGGGCGGGCTCTGGGTGTTGAACATCAAGTCGCGAAACCCCCGTTCCTTGCTCAGCCCCAACTGTTGCGTGAGGTTGGTCGCCGACTGGCTGGCATCCACCAGCAGCACCAGGCCGCTGCTCATCTTCGCCAGTTGACTGGCCAGCGCCAGGGCGCTGGTGGTGGTGCCAGCGCCGGGGTTGGCGGCGGTCAGGAACAGGGTCCGCAGGTTCTGGTCGAGTACGGTCGATGTCAGGTTGGACTCGCTCGGGCTGGCAATGCTGAGGCTTTTAGCCGTTGAACCGTCCATTTAACTTGCTCCGTGACCGCTGAACACTTTGAAAGGGGTTTTCAGCAGAATCTTCAAATCAAGCAGCAGGCTCTGCTGGGCGATGTAGGTGAGGTCCAATTCAACGCGCTGGTCGAAGTCGATATTGCTGCGCCCGGAGATTTGCCACAGGCCGGTCATGCCGGGGTAGATGCTCAGGCGCGCGAGGTGCTTGTCCTCGTAGCGGTAGGCGTTGAACGAAGTCGGCCTGGGGCCTACCAGGCGCATGTCGCCGGTCACCACGTTGAGCAGGTTCGGCAGCTCGTCGAGACTGGTGCGTCGCAGAAAACTGCCGATACCGGTGATGCGCGGGTCCTTGTCGATCTTGAAGTCGATGGCGTCGGCGCCGTGCTTGTTCAGGTGCCGCAGGGACTCCTTGAGCTCCTCGGCGTTGACGACCATGGTGCGGAATTTGTACATGCCGAACAGGCGGCCGCGGTAGCCGGTGCGTTTCTGCACGAACATCACCGGCCCCGGGCTGGTCAGTTTGATGGCCAGCGCCAACCCCAGCAGCACCGGGGAAATCAGCACCAGGACCAGCAGTGCGCCGAAGCCGGCCAGGACGCGGTTGGTGCGCGACAGGGTCCACGGCCGGCCACCTTCGCGACCGGTTATCCAGCCACAACCCTGCATGTGGATGGCGGCATCCATGCGCTTGCGTTGCTCGGGGTCCAGGCGCTTGTCCCTACGCATATTGCTGAGTGGCACACTTTTTTCGTGTTCAGACATAGATTCTCCGCAGAGTTAAGCCGTGTGCGGCATGGGCGACGCAGTCAGTCGTAAGTGCGGGACCAGGCAACGAAGCGCCCCGGTCCCTCATCGGGCACCCATAAAACCGGCTGCTGCGGTGACGAGAATCTTCATGGATGGACGGCCTCGGGCACGATGCGGCGCAAGCCAATGCCGCTGTAATGCAGGCCGGCGGCTGCCACCTGTTCCGGGCTGTAGAGATTGCGTCCGTCCACGATCACCCGTTTACGCAGTTTGCTTGCCAGCATGTCGAAGTCGACCACGCGGAAGTTCTTCCACTCGGTGCAGATCACCAGGGCATCGGCGTCTTCGAGCGTGTCATCGCGGGTGGCGCACAGGTGCAGGTCGTCGCGGTAGCCGTAAAGGCGCCGGCATTCGGACATGGCTTCCGGGTCGTAGGCCTGCACACTCGCGCCTTCGGCCCAGAGTGCTTCCATCAGGTAGCGGCTGGGTGCTTCGCGCATGTCATCGGTGTTGGGTTTGAACGCCAGGCCCCACACGGCGATGGATTTGCCGGCCAGTCCGCCGGGAAATTGCGCCTTGAGTTTGCTGAACAGAATATGCCGCTGGTGGTCGTTGACGTCGGTCACGCTACGCAGCAACTTCAGAGGCATTCCGGCGTGTTCGGCGGTGTGCAGCAGGGCGCGCAGGTCCTTGGGGAAGCATGAACCGCCGAAGCCGCAACCGGGGTAGATGAAGTGGTAACCGATGCGCGGGTCCGAGCCGATGCCTTTGCGCACGGCTTCGATATCAGCCCCCAGCAACTCGGTGAGGTTGGCCAGTTCGTTCATGAAGCTGATGCGCGTGGCCAGCATCGCGTTCGCCGCGTACTTGGTCAGCTCGGCGCTACGGTTGTCCATGAACATCAATTTGTCGTGGTTGCGGCAGAACGGCGCGTAGAGCTCGGTCATCTGGCTGCGGGCTTCATCGTCTGCGGTGCCGACGATGATTCGGTCCGGGCGCATGCAATCGGCCAGGGCACTGCCTTCCTTGAGGAACTCCGGGTTGGACACCACCCGTACCTTCAGCGAACCTTTGCCGCGACGCTGCAACTCTTCGACGGCAGTGGCGCTGACCTGATCCGCCGTGCCGACCGGCACCGTGGACTTGATGATCAGGGTGCGGTCGGTCTCCATGAAACTGGCGATCTGCCGGGCCACGTTCAGCACATGGCTGAGGTCGGCTGAACCGTCTTCGTCGGCGGGTGTACCGACGGCGATGAAAATCAGCTCGGCGTGCTCCACCGCATCGCTGGCCTGGGTGGTGAAGAACAGACGACCGGCCTTGATGTTTTCTTCAAGAGTGCCGGACAGCCCCGGCTCACTGATCGGTGGCACGGCCTGTTGCAGTTGCCGGATCTTGTTCGGATCGATGTCGACACACAGAACGCGGTGTCCGACATCGGCCAGTGCCGCTGCTTGTATCAGGCCAACATAGCCCGTACCAAATACGCTCACGTCCATATTAGCGTGCCTCGTAAGACGGTGGAGAGTTGCAAAACAAGACGGTCAAAAGGGGTATAGACCAGCCTCGGCAAACCGTGTCAGCAAACCGGTATGTAAAAGGGGCAAGACACCCCCAAATGTGGGGGCGATTGCCATCAAAGTCGCACCACTGTTGGGTTTTCCGCCGATTTTGGCTGTTTGGTGAAAATCTCGAGAAAGCGACAGGCGGTCGTAAGCCTTGAAATACAAGGGTTGTAGCTGCTAAGTGTGTCAGGTTTGAGTCGCGGGCTTGATGACAATTTTTAACAGAGTCCGGCAGTTATCACGCACGGCAGGCGTAATGCCGGCGTTAAAAAAATGTCCAACAATCTATTGCTCAAGTGCCTGTCGAGTCATAGCAAATTGCGTGGTTTTTCATTGACCTTGCCGGCTTCGCCAGGCACCCGGCGCGCACCCCAGCCAGCGCAGGCATGCACGGTTGAAGCTTTGCACATCGCTGTAGCCCAGACGGTCGGAAATCTCCACCAGTTCCAGGTCGGTCCCCTGCAGAAAGTCTTCGGCGCGGTAGCGGCGGTATTCGTCGAGCAACTCTGAAAAACTCCAGCCCAACGCCTTCAAGCGTCGGGCGGCGGTGCGCTCGAGCAAATGCTGGGTGGTACAGAATTGCTGCCAGCTGGCCTCGGCGAGGTCGACGATCAAATGGTCGCAGACTTGCTCCAGCAAGGTCGGTTCGCTGTTGCGTCGGGTCTGCTCCAGCAGCTCGACCAGCGTGTGTTCCAGTTCATGATTGCCCGGCGTCAACGGGATCACGAACAGCTGTGGATCGAGGCGGATCGAGTGCTGCGCCTGCCCCCATTGCACCGGTGCGCGAAAAGCTTGTTCATGTTCCTGCGGGTTGGCCGTGCAGGCACCGGCCAGCCCGACGCCCAGAACCGGATCACGCTCCAGGCCGCTGGCGAGGAATTTGCGCCGCAACATGCTGCACAGGCTGATGAGGATGTAATCGGCGGTTGACGCGCTGGTTTTCACGCTGCCGCGGTCGAGCAGGTGCAATTCGACGCTGTCGTCGCCGCGCACGATCCGGGCCTGGAAGTGCCCGTTGAAAAACGGAAAGAAACGCACGAAATACTGGCAGGCGCTGTCCAGTGAGTCGGCCACGTCGAACAGGTACGTCAGGCCGTTGGTGGCGGTGGAAACGAATCGCCGACCGGCCGCCAGGCCAATCAGCGGGTCGCCGGTCTGTTCCAGGGCAAACGCCCAGAAGCGCCGCGACATGAACAGCGGAATGCGCATGAATGGCGTGCGCAACTCGAACAGGCTGCGTCGCAACAGGCCTTCGATGCGTTCCCGGTCCACACCGCGGGCCAGCAACTCTTCGATGGCCGGCAACAGGGTCGGCGCGTAGAACGCGTTGGGTATTGATTGGTCGTGCAGCGGCTGATCGCTTTTTGTCATGTAGGGCTCACAGCTTGTTCCTGAACACTGGTCAGGCTGGCCGACGTTAAGCGATTTGCCGGAGCAAGACCATGCTTGATTTACGCCAGCTCGATTTGAACGTGTTGCTCGCCTTCGATGCGATTTACCAGCAGCGCAGGGTCACTCGTGCCGCCGGGATTTATGCAACTTCTTGAGGGGCCTGGTTCGACGCCAGCAAGCGCCGGTCGACCGTCAACACCGCATCGACCATCGCCAGCGCGGCCGGTGTCAGGGAGTGGCCGGCGCGGCTGACGATGCCGTAGTGCAATTGCAGGCCGGGATCCTCCTTGGGTACATCGGCAAACTCCAGCAGGCGGACCAGACCCTGGTCGACCAGTTCGGCCAAGGCCTCCACGGTGGCGATGCCCACAGCGTCGGAGCGCATCACCACGCGGCGGATGGCGTCGAACTGCGCGCATTCCACGCTCGGATTGAAGTCCGCCTCGCCCTGCACGTCGGCGAGGATCTTGCGGATCGTCGGCGGTATTCGCGTGCCGACCACCGCGTAGTCAAGCAGGGCGCGCAGGGACAGATTCTGCTGCTGCGCCAGGGGATGACCGACACGGCAAAAGAACCACCCGCGCCGGGGGCGCAACAGCTGTACCTGGTATTGCGGGTCGCCGGTGAAGTACCGCGCGTCGGCTACGAGGAATTCGATCTGCTGTTCACGAAGCCAGACCGCCAGTTGTTCCCAGTCGCCCTGGTGGAAACTGATGCGGATCGCCGGATGAGCCTGAATGAACTCCGCCAGCGCTTCGGGCACCAGCACCTGGGCCGGATATGGGCCGCAGCCGAAGCGCAGCTCGCCACCGGTCAGGCCGTTGTATTGCGTCAGTTCGTTGTGCAGGGCCTGGCTGCCAGCGAGCAGGCGCCGGGCATGTTGCAGCACCAGTTCGCCTTGACCGGTCAGGCGGAATTCGCGGCTGCTGCGTTCCACCAGCGCGCAGTCGAGGTCGCGCTCCAGGGTCTGGATGCTGCGACTGAAGGCCGGTTGGCTGAGATTGATCGCCTCGGCGGCACGCCCGAAGTTGCGGTAATCGGCCAGGGCGACAAGGTGGCGGAGCTGTCGTAGGTCCATCATGCGTCTCCTGCATTCAGTGGATACTTTTAATGCATTGGATCGATAGCACAGAGGCTGGCATAAGTACACGCCTGTCCTTTCGCCGTAACCTGCCATGACCAGCCAACCGTTCATTTCCAGCGCCTTCACCCGCACCATTCTCAGCCATGCCCGGCAGTCCGGCCTGTGCCAGGACCAACTGCTGCAACGGGCCGGCATCTGCCTGTCGTTGCTCGAAGGTCAGGACCTGCATGTGCCTGCGCACCTGGTCGAACGCCTGTGGAATGAATGCGAGCGTGCGGGCGCGGGCGCATCGTTTGGCTGCGAACTGGTCAACGGCATGGCGACCACCGCACTGCGAGGTCTGAACATTCTGCTGGACTCCGCAGCGACCCTGCGTGCGAGCCTGGCATGCTTCACCGATTTCCTGCCACGGGTGACCAACTACGTAGTGGCGGAACTGGAGGAGGGTGACGGGCAGGCCCGCCTGCACTTGCGCGGTGCCGGTCAACAGCCGCATTTTTTCGGCCTCGATGCGGCGACCCTGACGTTGGTGCGCAACATCGCCCGACGCCTGGGACGAGCGCCGGCGCAGGTGTTTGTGGCCGTTCGCCTGACGCCGCAACAGGCTGCCGGGCAGTGGTTGCGTAGCGCTGGTATCGAGGTGCTGGAGGGGTCACATCCGTGTTTGAGCCTGCCAGCGGCCAGTCTCGATGAGCCGTTGCTGGGGGCCAATGGGTTTTTGCATCAGAGCATGTTGCGGCACTGGCAGACTGCTGCTGCGCAACATACCCGCAGTGACAGTCTGGAGTTGGCGCGGCACTGGTTGACGGCAGGTGATCAGCCGATTGAGCGGATTGCCGAGCGGTTGGGGTATCGGCAGCCGAGTAATTTCATTCGGGCGTTTCGTAAGCAGTTCGGGATTACGCCCAAGCAGTTTCGCCTCTGTGATGTATCGGGTCGGCCGGTAGGTCGCCTTCGTCGGAACGCCGCCCGGACCAAGCTCGCTCCTTGATCAACGATTTTGCAACCAGCTCAAAAAACCACCTTTCTTGACCGCCACCGGTTTGGCCATCAATGCCATCCGGCTGTTCTGCTGCCGCACCGCTTGCAGCTTGTTCAACGCCCGGTCGACTTCGCGGCGTTGCTCCATGCAACTGCGGGTCAGGGATTTGTCGAGGCGGTAGATGATGCTTGAGGTCAGAGCGGTGAACCGTGCCTGGGACGGCGTGTCGGCAAGAATGCTTTGTTCGCCCATGACTTCACTTGGCCCCATGCGTCCGGCTTCGATCCGCGTGCTGCCATCGGGGACAGTGGCGCTGACCACGCCGGTGGCGATGACGAACAAACTGTCCGGCACTTCCTCCAGATCCAGCACCACCTCACCAGCCGCATATTGCTGTGCCACCATGTTTTGGGCCAGACGATCACGTTCCTCAGCGCTCAGGGAACGGAAGATTTTCACTTCATCGAGCAAGGCCCGTGCGCGGGTCGACGGCTCGATCACGCCATCGGGCTGCCGGGAAATGCCTGCTGCTTCGAGGTGCCGATGGGCCAGGTCGAACAGTTGATTGCGCACTTCGCCCTTTTTGCCCAGTTCGGCGATGAAGCCGCTGGCCACGTATTCGGACATGGTTTCGCCGGCCTCCTTGAGCACGGCTTTCGGCGGTGGGTTGAGCAGCAGACTGCTGCTGCCCTGAAGGGTGCGGTCCAGGGCATCGAGTACCCGACGCGGACGGATGTGGTTGGGCACCTGAATGCTGATCGACACGCCGTGCAGGTTGGTCGGGCGGCTGAGGTTGACGATCTTCGCCTTGGCCGCCACCGAGTTCGGCACCACAGCGGTGCTGCCGGCACTGGTCAGCAGGTGGGTGGCGCGCCAGTCGATGTCCAGCACCTTGCCTTCGACACCGTCGATGGAAACCCAGTCATCGACCTGATACGGCTTGGTGGTGTTGAGCACGATACCGGAGAACACATCGCTCAAGGTGCTCTGCAATGCCAGACCCACCACGATGGCGACGACGCCAGAGGTCGCCAGCAAACCTTTCACTGGCAGCTCCAGCACGTAGCCGGCGGCGGCGACGACGGCAACCAGGAACACCAGTGCGCCGATGACATCCTGCAACAGCCGGCCGCTGTGGCCGATGCGTCGCATCAACACCAGACCGATGACTTCCGTGAGCACCCGCGCGGCGTACAGCCACCACAGAATTCCCAGCGCCGTAGCCCCGAGCTGCGCCACGTGATCATCGGCAAACAATGGCGCCTGCAACGGGCTGACGCCGGCGTTGATGATCACTGCGCTGAACAGCAGAAACAGCGCCAGGCGCACACCGACCCGGCTGACGCGATGCTTGAATGGCGCGAGGTGCCAGAGCAGGGCGTCGATGGCCAGCAGCAGGGTGCTCAGGGAGAGCAAATGAGCGTAGACAAAAGACATTGGGATGCTCCGCTGGAAATGAGGTAGCGCAGATGAAGAGTGCTGTTGTGGGAGCCTGCTCGCGATTGCGGTTCAACATTCAATGAAGATGTCGACTGATATTGCGCATCGTCGGAACGCCGCCCGGAGCAGGCTCGCTCCTACAGAAAAGCCCCTCACCACACCGCAAGTGTGTGGCAAAGGGCAATGTCTCAGTTCAAGTGAACCTTGAGCTCCAGCGCAGCCTGACGCACCGCTGCTTTCACTTCGGGAATCTGGCTCAGCGGATTGAGCAGGCCGAAGTCGTGGATCATGCCGTTGTAGCGGACTGAGGTCACCGGCACACCGGCCGCATCGAGGTGGCGGGCATAACCTTCGCCTTCGTCACGCAGTACGTCGAATTCGGCGGTCTGCACCAGTGCGGCCGGCAGGCCTTTGAGCTGTTCGGTACTGGCGTTGAGCGGTGAGGCATGAATCTGCGCACGTTCGCCAGCGTCGGTGGTGTAGTTGTCCCAGAACCACTTCATCATGTTTTGGGTGAGGAAATGGCCTTCGGCAAATTGCTGGTACGACGCGGTATCGAACTGTGCGTTGGTCACCGGCCACATCAGCAGTTGAAAACGCAGGGCCGGGGCTTTTTGCTCCTTGGCCATCAAGGCCACGACCGCCGCCATGTTGCCGCCGACGCTGTTGCCGGCCACTGCCAGGCGCTGACCATCGACGCCGATCTGTTTGCCATGCTCGGCCACCCAGCGCGTCGCGGCGTAGGCCTGGTTGATCGCGGTCGGGTAATGCGCTTGCGGCGACGGTGTGTAGTCGACGTACACCGCGACCGCGCCGGAACCCACCACCAGGTCACGAATCAGGCGCTGGTGAGTCGGGAAATCCCCCAGTACCCAACCGCCACCGTGGAAGAACATGAACACCGGCAATTCACCTTTGACCTTGGCCGGGCGCACCACTTTGAGGTGGAGTGTCTGCCCGTCGACCTTGATCGCTTTGTCGCTGATTTCGACACCGGACAGGTCAACCTTCACCGACGCCTGGGCACCGGTCAGCACCGCACGGGCGTCTTTCGGGCTCAGTTGTTCAAGCGGTTTGCCACCACCGGCGGCGAGGGCTGCGAGGAAGGCCTGGGTGTTGTGTTCGACACCCGGGCTGCCCGCAGCAAACGCGTTGCCGACGGCAAGGGCGAGCAGGGACGCAGTCAGGGTTTTCTGGACGAGGTTCATGGTCAATTCCTTTTTGATCGTGGGTGTACGCGGTTAGGTAATGCAAGGGTGAATTCAACACCGTGAACACAGATTAATAGGGTGCCTGGAAGGGAAAAAGCGGCTATAAAGTGTTTGACTGTCAACCGGGAAGTGACAATGAACCCCTTCGAAGATATGCGTATTTTTTGCCAGGTGATGGACTCCGGCAGTTTCACGGCTGCCGCCGATCAACTGGGCCTGTCCAAGCAGTTTGTCAGCCGCCGCTTGATGCAACTCGAAGAGCGCCTGGGCGTGCGCTTGCTCAATCGCTCGACCCGGCGGCTGGACGTCACGCCGCTGGGGCAAAGCTATTACGAGTCAGCCTTGCGCCTGCTCAGCGAAGTCGAACAAGTGGAGCAGGGCATCGCCGGCCAGACCACCGAGCCACGGGGGACCATTCGTGCGAGTGCGCCGCTGTCGTTCGCACTGGCGCATCTGGGGTGCCTGTTGCCGGAGTTTTTGCAGCGCTATCGCGAAGTGACGGTGGAGATGGATTTGAGTGATCGCCCTGTGGATTTGCTCGGTGAAGGTTACGACCTGGCATTGCGCATTGGCACACTGGAAGACTCGACGCTGATCGCCCGACGCATTGCCTCCATTGAACGGGTGTACTGCGCAAGCCCCGCGTACCTGGTCGAACGCGGCACGCCGCTCAAGCCTGAAGATTTGCACGGACACGACTGCCTGCCGTACGGCCATGGTCGTCAGGTGCAATGGCGTTTTGCGGGGCAGGGCAAGCCATTGAGCGTCAATGTCAGCGGGCGGATGCGGGTCAACAACGGTGAACTGCTCAAGGACGCAGCGATCGCCGGGCTGGGGATCACCTATTTGCCGACGTTCATTGTCGGTTCGGCGCTGAAGGATGGAAGGCTGGTGGAAGTGCTGGAGGATTTCAGGCCGCAGCCGCTGACGTTGTCTGCGGTCTATCCGCAACACCGGCAGAGTTCGCGGCCGGTGCAGGCGCTGGTCGAGTTCTTGCGCGAGCGGCTGGATCGGGTTGAGGGCAGGTTGTAGAGCGGCTGATTGTCTGATTCACATTGACCACTGTAGGAGCCGGCTTGCCGGCGAAGGCGTTTTTGATGGCGCTGCACGTCCCAAGGCCGCCTTCGCTGCGATGCGGCGACCCGACAAGCCAGCTCCTACAAAAACGGGTACACACCGTCATTTTTTGTGTCCACACATTCCCTGTAGGAGCGAGCCCGCTCGCGATGACATTCGATCATTCAACATTTCTGTTGCCTGACACTCCGCTATCGTCGGAACGCCGCCCGGAGCAAGCTCACTCCCACAGGATATTTGTGTTGTATGGATTTCAGGGGGAATCAGGTCCTTTTGTCATCGCCGGGCTCGGTATGGGCACCACGATCATCGCCGGGCTCACCATTGGCATGGACGCCACGGTCATCGCCGGGCTCACCATTGGCATGGACGCCACGGTCATCGCCGGGCTCACCATTGGCATGGACGCCACGGTCATCGCCGGGCTCGCCATTGGCATGGACGCCACGGTCATCCCCAGGTTCATCATGGGTGCCGCTGCGTCCTGAGGACGAGGCCGTTCCGGAGTGGCTCGAACCGCTGTTGGCACTGCCATGACCGCTGTTGCTGCCATGGTCGCCGCTATGGCCGCTGCCGCTGTTGCCACCACTGCCGCTTCCACCGTGACTGCCACCGCCGCCACTTCCGCCGCCGCCGCCGCCACTACCGCCGCCGCCGCCACCACCACCACCACTACCCCCATCCTTGGCCTGAGCACTGGATACCCCGGACAGGCTGTCCGGAATCAATACGGTAGACGCCGACAGAACCGCGCCAATAGCTACTGCCAGTAAAAGCTTATTGATGAGCATGTCGTTCTCCGTCTTATTGTTCAGATTGGAACGTTGATGAACATTGCAACGTGCTGCATTTTTCCCATGGGAACTTGTTAAACACCTCGACGGACTGATTTATTCAATGGAAGGTTGAAAAGATGCAACGGGCAGCGCGGCCCTGCTCCATGAGGTCAGTGAATGCTCGAGGCCAATTCGAAAATCGGGATGTACATCAGGATCACGATCACCCCGATCAACAGACCGATGAAGGTCATGAGCAGAGGTTCGAACAGCCGTACGAACCATTCGATCCAGCGGCTGATTTCTTCGTCGTAGAAGTCGGCGCTGCGCTCCATCATCTGCCCGAGGTTGCCCGACTGTTCGCCGGCGCGCAGCAGGCGCAGGGATACCGGAGTCACCAGGTGATTGAGTTCCAGCGCGGTAGAAAGCGATTGCCCCTCGCGTACCCGGTCGCAGGCCTGGTCCAGGCGCGCGCGGGAGGCGACGCTGAGCAAGCCACGGACCATGCCCATGGCGGTGACCAGGGGAATGCCGCCTTGCAGCAGTATGCCTAGCGAACGGTAGAAACGCGCCAGCTCATACATGAAGATGCGCTGGTGCACCGCGGGGAGTTTTTCGATCAGGCGGTCCAGCCCCCGACGAAAGGCCGGTTGGCGCTGGAGCAGGGTGAGGGCGACGATGATGGCCAGCAAACCACCGAAGAATTCGCCCTGGTGGGTGTGCAGGAACATGCCGCTGCTCATCAGGACCTGCGACATCCACGGCAGGTTCGACCCCAGCCCTTCGAATACCAGGCTGAAGCGCGGTACGACGTAGCCCATCAAAAACAACACCACGCCACCTCCCACCACCAGCAACAACATGGGGTAGATCGATGCGCTGACGATCTTCTGGCGAACCTCGTCCATGCGCTGGCGATAGCTGACATACCGGCCCAGGGCATCGCCCACGGCGCCGGTCTTCTCACTGGACTGCACCAGCGCCACATACAAAGGCGGGAAAACCGCCGATAGCTGCCCCAAGGCCTGGGAAAACGATTTGCCCTCGTACAGCAAGCGCACCAGCTCGCTCAGGGTTTTGCGGGCTTGTGGCGCGTTTTCCTTTTCCGCCAGGCTTTCCAGCGCATCGATCAACGGCAGGCCGGCGTTGAGCAATGTGGTCAGTTCCTGGCTGAACAATACCAGGTGGAAGGTCTCGCGCTTGTGCAGGCGCAAGGCTCGCCAATGTCGCTCGGCGTGCAGGCTGACGACTCGCAGGCCCTGGTCTTCGGCGATGCGCCTGGCTTCGCTGTGTCCCGGCGCCTCGACGGTCATTGAGACGACACCGGCCTTGCCGACGGCTTTGAGATGAAAGCGCATGGTCGCTTTTTCCGTCAGTTCCAGTTGGTGACTTCGGCGTTCTCGCCTTCGCCGCCGGGTTGCCCGTCCTTGCCTAGGGACAACAGGTCGTACTCGCTGTTTTCACCGGGATAGCGATAGTTGTAGTTGTGGCCCCAGGGGTCTTGCGGGAGTTTTTTCTGCAGGTACGGGCCGGTCCAGCGCGGTTCGTCGGCAGGGGCAGTGACCAGCGCCTGCAAACCCTGTTCGGTCGACGGGTAGTGGCCGACCTCCAGGCGGTAAAGGTCCAGGGCTTTGCTCAAGCCTTCTATTTGCGCCTTGGCCACTTTCACTTCGGAACGGCCCAGTTGGGCGAAGTACTTCGGCGCCACGATGCCGGCCAACAGCCCCAGTACCACCAGCACCACCAACAGTTCGAGCAGGGTGAACCCGCTTTGCGGGCGCCGGGCATAACACGGTCGCTGATTCATGATGACCTCCCTCAGTTGACAGCAGAGTCGCTATACAGGCGCATGCAATTGCCATGCTCATGACTGGACATCCTTCTGCACCCCCTGTGCTACGGGCCTTTTCACTTACGGCACAGTGTTTGCGTATGGCTGTTTTACTACCGGCCACTGGGGCAATACCCCCATTTTTCGGGGCCGGGCAGGGGAGGCATGCCAATGAAAGCCATCACAGCAGGATTGCTCGGATTACTCGCGCTCGCTGGCGCCGCACAGGCCGATGTGTTCGTTTCCCTGGACGCCAAGGGCAACTATGTCCTGTCCAATGTCCACCGCCCCGGACGCCACTATGAACGGGTGATCCATGAGCCCGAAGCGACGGTCGTCAGCCTCGACCAGCAACCGCAGATGATCGCCGCGCAACCCTACGCCGAGCTGGTGTCGGCGGCGGCCACGGCCAATGAACTACCGGCGGCGCTGCTGCACGCAGTGATCAAGACCGAATCCAGCTACAACGCCCGCGCTACCTCACCCAAGGGCGCTCGCGGACTGATGCAGTTGATGCCCGCCATCGCCCGCGAAATGGGTGTGACCAACGCCTACGACCCCAAGGCCAACATCCAGGGTGGCGCCCGCTATCTCAAGCGCCTGATGACGATGTTCGACAACGATATCCGCCTCGCCGTGGCCGCCTACAACGCCGGCCCGCAAGCGGTGCTCAGCCGGGGCAACGTGGTCCCGCCGTTCGCCGAAACCCAGCGTTATGTGCCCAACGTGCTGAACCAGTATCGGCGTTTACAGGGGTTGTCCGCGGATGCGCCGCTGTGATCGAGACCCAGGGGGTGGTTTCCCCAATAGTGGGGAATGGCGGCCCCGGCGAGAAAATGGGGGGTCGGGTGGGGAATATCCCCCCGTTTATCCATTCGTGAATATATCCAGCTGATTAATAAGGTGATTTTTTATGGCATGCGGATTGCTGTGGACAACTTGTCGAGAGGTGTTCACTGATAACCCGCAATGAGGCCCGAGTTCATGATCGGCATATCTCACGCTCCGTCCCTGATTATTTGGCTGTTGTTGGTGACATCGATGCTCGACATCGCGATTGCCAGCTAGCCCCCCCCGTGGGAGCGAAGCTGCACGGGGCACGCAGATTCTGAAGGGGAGTTTTGATATGGACAGGACCACCACAATCGCTGGCAGCGCGGTGATTCTCGGGATGGCCTTGATCGGGTTCGGGGTATGGCGGACCGCGCCCCCGACTGCGCTCGACGAAGTCACCTTGCCCGATACCTGGAGCGACCGGACGCTGGAACGTGACGGGATTGCGGTGGCCCTCGATGTAAAGCCCCTGGCCAAGGACGGCGTACTGCGTGAGGGCGGCATTGCCGACGTGCAATTTCGAGTGACGGACAAAACCTCCGGTCAACCCTTGTCTGGCGTCGCGCCGGGTGTTCGGGCCATTCCCGGCGATACCCACTGAGAGGAAGCTGACATGAACCGATTCGCGCATCGCGGCCTGCTGACGTTCGGTCTGTTGGCCTTCGGTATCGGCCAGGCGCTGGCTCACTCGGCGGACGAGCCCACCGGGCACGACATGGCGGCCAGAGAGGCCAGCCCGGAGACCGCCCGGATCAAGTTTGCCGACGTGACCCTGCTGGACCAGAACGGCAAGGTCGTCAGCCTGGAAAAAGACCTGGTGAGCAACAAGATCGTGGTCATGGGCTTCATCTACACCAGCTGCACTACGGTCTGCCCGGTGGTGTCCTCGATCATGGGCAAGGTGCAGAAACAGTTGGGCGCGCGGGTCGGCACCGAGGTACAGCTGGTGTCGATCAGCATCGACCCGCAGCGTGATGATCCCCAACGCCTGAACGACTACGCCCGCACCTTCCAGCAGGGGCCGGGCTGGAGCTGGCTGACCGGCTCGCCGCAGTCGGTCACTGCCACCCTCATGGGCCTGGGCGCTTACAGCGGTGACGTCGAGAACCACTCGCCGCTGATTCTGGTGGGGGACGGCAACAACCGTTTCTGGACCCGCTACTACGGTTTCACCGACCCGACGGAGCTGGCCCGGGCCGTCGAGAAGCTCAGGGGTGAACGCAACGCCCACGCCAAGCACACCGCCATCGCCATGGAGCATCAGCCATGAGAGTCATCGACTGGTTCGCTCCGGGCGTCTGTTACGGCATTTTCAGTTCAATGGCATTTGCCCACGAAGGGCATGAACAGGCCGCGCCGACGGTGGCCGACGGCATCACCTTTATCTCCCTTACCAGTGATCCGCTGCGGGACACCCCGGCGGTACTCGAGGCTTACACCTTGAAACAGGGCGTCGATGACCCCCACTGGTTTTTTCTTACCGGCGACAAGGCGCAAATGGACCTTGTCTTGGGTCGCATCGGCCAGATCGTGCCGACCCCCGAGCAACACTCCACCCAGTCGATCATCGGTGACGTGGCGAACAAGCTCTGGAGCAAAATCCGTCCCGATGCTCCGGCAGCCGCCATTGCCCAGCGCTTGCAGGTGCTGACAATGCCTGTGGCCGATAGCTGAGCCACGGCCATGAATACTGCCCTCGTCCTTGGCCTGCTACTCCTGAGCGGCATCACGCTCAGCGTCCAGGCGCTGCCGCTGAGCCTCAGCGAAAGTGCCGGCAAGCGCTTGTACGGCGAAGGTCTGTCTGCCAGCGGCGAACCGGTCATGGCCCGGGTCGGTGCATCGAACATGGTGCTGCCGGCCAAGCGCCTGGCCGAAGACCGCGATTCGGGCCTGACCCCCGACAGTCTGTACCTGGGCACGTTGTTGCCGGCCACCGGACCATTGAGCGAAGAGGGCGCCACGGTGGCGTCGGTGCTCAACGGCTGCGTGGCGCGTATCAACGAGGCGGGCGGAATTCATGGCCGGCAGTTGCGCCTGACCATCCTCGACCCCGGCGCCGACCGCGCCAGTGCCGAAAAGGCGCTGGACCGGTTGATCGAAGAAGAGCAGGTGTTTGCCCTGATTGCACCGCTGGCGCCGGCATTGGACATGGACCTCGCCGTGCGTCTGGAAGAGGCCGGCATTCCCCTGATCGGGCCGCTGTCCTTGCAGGGCACGCCCCACCACACCAGCCGGCAGATATTCGAACCGCTGCCGGGGCTTCGCGAGCAATTGATCGCCCTGGCCGATTACGCCGGTGCCAGCCTGCGGGTGCTGCAGGGGCCGACGCTGATCGCCTATCCGGACGAATCCGGCCAACAGCTGGCGGCGCAGGAACTCAACCAGTACTTGCAGGGCCACGCCTGGCAAAAGGTGCGTCTGCAAGCCTACGACCCGACCAGGGATGATTTGCCCTTGGGCTCGCGCTCGGTGTTTTACCTGGGCAGCAGCAGCGGCTTCAGTCGACTGGCCGAGCGCTTGCAAACGGCGGGGCAGGTGCCTTACCTGTTCGCCACCTCGAACCAGGTGGCGGGCAATCTGATGCAGGTGCCCAGCGGATTTTCCCGGCGGGTGTTCCTGGCCTATCCGTTCGTGCCCAGCGACTGGACCCTGGCCGGGCGCCAGGCCTTGACCCAGTTGCGCGAACACCAGGGCCTCGGTGACCAACACGCGGTGCTGCAAGTGGGCGCGTTCAGTTCGATGATGCTGCTCAGCGAAGGCATGAAGCAGGCCGGGCGGGATGCCAGTCGCGAGAAGCTGATCAGTGCGCTGGAAGGCCTGCATGACTTCGATACCGGGCTGACACCACTGATGAGCTTTGGTCCTGGCCGGCGCCTGGGCTTGAGCGGTGCCCATATCGTAACGGTGGATCTGCCGAACCAGCGTTTCTATCTGGTCGCCCCCTATAAACCCGCTGCTGCCACGCCCTGACCGGAGGCCGATCATGAAACCCAACACTTTGCTGGTCCTGCTGCCGCTATGGGTGCCCGGTGCAGACGCTTCCACTGTCGTAGCCGCGCGGCTACGCTTAACCGCAATGAGGGCGTCGGCGCAATTGAGCCCGCGCAATCGAATCGAGCGGATTGACGATGAATAGGGGAGGGTCCCCAATAGTGGGGGAAAAAACGTCAATGCCAATCCGGTCGCTTTCCCCGTTTTTGGGGGATGGAATGGCTGTACGAGAAGGCATTGTTTTTAAATTCAAGGACATGAAGACCTGAAAATACCGGTACCCAGCCTGGCGTGAAGTGTGCATAAGCCCTGTCAAGGCGTGCACTCAGCCAGGTTCAAAACCCGGACCTGAGGTTTCAAGGAGTCCACCTTGTTAAACAAAGTACTGGTTGTTGATGACGAACAGTTGCTGGCGGAAAATCTCCAGGGTTACCTGCAGGCGCAAGCACTGGAAGTCCGGATTGCCCACGACGGTGCACGAGGAATCGCTGTAGCTGACGATTTCGCACCGGATGTGATGGTGTTCGATTACCGCTTGCCCGATATGGAAGGCTTTCAGGTGCTCGATGCCGTCCGCCAGAACAGGATGTGTCATTTTGTGCTGATCACAGGGCACCCCACCGCAGAAGTCTGCGAGCGGGCCCGGCAAATGGGAGTCAGCCATATCCTGTTCAAACCCTTTCCATTGGCGGAATTGGCCCGTGCAGTGCTTGATCTTCTGGGCAGGCGGCGCGAGCCCAAATCGGGTGTGAGCACTTCCGAAGGATTCGTCGAACGACGCCAGAGCAGGACCGAGAGTTTCCCGCTGCAGTTGTACGACGGTAGTTGGGTGCTTGCAGATCGCCGAAAAAGTACATCGGCCTCCATGGCACCAGACGACGAACAATTGCTCACCGGGGAGTAGTGGCGCGACAGGACGTTCCGGCCCCCGCCGAAATGGCTCGCCGCGCCGACAGGGCTCAAAGCCCGGGGCGTTGGAGAGCAAGCCATGGACCGTCTATCCCTTGCCGTAGAACCGGCGCAACCGGAATGTGTACCGACTCGCTTCACCAGTGAACAATTGGCCCAGGCCCGAGCCCTGGCCACCAGTTCCGGCGAGCGGATGCTGGACGCCCTCGCAGCGTTGAGTGAACTGGCTCCCATGCCCTTCATCCGGTGCCTGGGCGTCACTTTGCATTATCCGGTGCTCGACACCGACAGCCTGTTCAGTTCCACCCCGGTGTTCGACCGGGTGACCCTGGCCCAGTGCCTCAAGCGTGAATTCATCCTGCTGCGTCACGACGAGGCGGTCATCGGTGTGTTCGCCGACCCCTTCGACAGTGCGCGCCTGGCCTGGATCGATGAATGCCTGCACGGCGCGCCGCTGTACCTGGTGCATGCCGATGACCTGAAGGCCTACCTGGCGCGCCACGAAGAAAGCTTCCATGCGGTGGAGTCGCTCAACGCCCAGAGCGACGCCGGCGCCGAGATCGATAACCTGCAAAGCC
Source organism: Pseudomonas sp. P4_B3 (assembly GCF_056402295.1). Classification (NCBI taxonomy): domain Bacteria; kingdom Pseudomonadati; phylum Pseudomonadota; class Gammaproteobacteria; order Pseudomonadales; family Pseudomonadaceae; genus Pseudomonas; species Pseudomonas sp. P4_B3. Next base: position 80,631 of record NZ_JBFUHR010000014.1, on the reverse strand, counting down.
TGTCCCTGACCAGCATCAGCGAAGATTCCAGCGTGGTGGTCAAACTGGTCAACTCGACCCTGTACGACGCGCTGAAAATGCACGCCAGCGACATCCACCTCGGTACCACCGGCAGCGGTCTGGTAATCAAGTACCGGATCGACGGCGTGCTCAACAACATCAGCAAGATCCAGGGCAGCGAGTTCGCCGAGCAGGTGATTTCCCGGGTCAAGGTCATGGCCGAACTGGACATCGGCGAAAAACGCGTGCCTCAGGATGGTCGCTTCAAGATCGGCATCAGTGGCCGGCAGATCGACTTCCGGGTGTCGATCATGCCGAGCATTTTCGGCGAAGACGCAGTGCTGCGGGTGCTCGACAAACAGGACCTCGCCGACAAGGTCTGTGGCGTGCAATTGCAGGCCCTGGGCTTTGAAGAAGAAACCCTGCGCCAGCTGCGCCGACTGGCCGCCGAACCCTACGGCATGGTGCTGGTGACCGGGCCTACCGGTAGCGGCAAGACCACCACCCTGTACGCGATGATCACCGAGATCAACCACGGCGTGGACAAGATCATCACCATCGAAGACCCGGTGGAGTATCAACTGCCGGGCGTGCTGCAAATCCCCGTCAACGAGAAGAAAGGCCTGACGTTCGCCCGGGGCCTGCGCTCGATCCTGCGCCATGACCCGGACAAGATCATGGTCGGTGAAATCCGCGACCCGGACACCGCACAGATCGCTGTGCAATCGGCGCTCACCGGTCACCTGGTGTTCACCACCATTCACGCCAACAACGTGTTCGACGTGATCGGCCGTTTCACCCAGATGGAAATCGATCCCTACAGCCTCGTCTCGGCACTCAACGCCGTGCTGGCCCAGCGGTTGATCCGCCTGGTCTGCACCAGTTGCAGCAGCCCTTACAGCCCGACAGAAGAAGAGCTGGAGGTCTCGGGGCTTGATCCGCAAAAGGTCGCTCACTACCAGTTCGTCCACGGCAAGGGCTGCGGGCATTGCCGGGGCACCGGTTATCGCGGGCGTAGCGCGATTGCCGAGCTGCTGCACCTGGACGACGAACTGCGGCAAATGATCGTCGAGCGCCAACCCATTTCGAAAATCAAGGCGCATGCCTGTAAACGTGGCTTGCGCCTGTTGCGCGAGTCGGCGCTGGAGATGGTGGAACAAGGCCGGACCACTCTCGAGGAGATCAATCGTGTCACTTTTGTCTCGTGAGCAATTCGTTGCCGTGCTCGGCGCCAGCGGTGTTGGCCTGGGGCAACGGCAAGGCAGTGCTACCCGTTGGCTGGGCAGCGTCGGCTACATCGACGAAGGCTTCCAGGCCTGGACGGTGGCTCTCGACACCCTCGACCATTTGCTGGCCGATCACACCGTTGCCAGGGCGGAACTGACCGTGGTGATCTCCGGGCACTTCAGCCGCTATTGCCTGGTGCCCTGGAGCGAGCAGATCAGCAGCCCGGCCGAATTGCTCGGCTTCGCCCAACTGTGTTTCGAAGACCTCTACGGTGCCCCGACGCAACCCTGGAGCCTGGTGCTCTCGCCTGAGCCCGCCGGTTACGACCGCATCGCCACCGCGCTGCCCCAGGACTTGCTCGAACGCCTGCGCACCCTGGTCAGCGCGCGCGGATTGCGCCTGCGTTCGGTGCAGCCGTACCTGATGGCGGCGTTCAACCATTTCGATCAAAGCTTTGATGCCGGGGACTTCCTGTTCGTGGTCGCCGAACCGGTACGCAGCGTGTTGCTGCTGGCCCGGGAAGGGCGCTGGACCTCGGTGCGTTCGGTGGGCAGCGGCGACGGCGATGCCGCGCTGACTGCGCTGATCGGCCGTGAAAACCAGTTGCAGGCTTCCTCGAGCGAACGACCGTTGAATGTCTACCTGCATGCACCGGCGCGCATCGATTCGCCTCCCGACGTGCCCGGTGTGCATCTGCGCAACCTCGAAGAAGACCGGACAGCCGTACGCGATTGCCTGTACGTCATGTCTCGGGCGGTGGCCTGACATGCGCCCCCTGATGCTCGACTTTCAGCCGCGGCGCCGTGCAGGTCCCCTGGGCTGGAGCCTGCTGGCCGGTGGCGTGGTGCTGGCCCTGACTTGCGCTCTGGTGCAACAGCATCTGAGCAACGAGGCCGAACAACAGCAAGGCCACCTGCAAACCACACAGCGGGTGCTCACCGGCGATACCGGCAGCAAGCTCAGCCTGACTCCGGCGCAAATCCGCGAGCAGGCGCAGAACCTGGCCGAAATGCGCAAGGTCTCCCAGCAGTTGCGCCGTCCCTGGGAACGTTTGTTCGCCACCCTCGAAGCCATGCCGCGGGACAACATTGCCCTGCTGACCCTGACCCCGGACGCCCGCAAAGGCCAGGTGCGGATCAGCGCCGAGGCGCTGGACCTGGACGCCATGCTCGATTTCCACCGCCGCCTCGAAGCCAGCGACGAGCTGTCCGACGTGTCGCTGCTGAGCCACGAAATTGTCGCCGACGTGCCGGAACACCCGGTGCAATTCAACCTGTCGGCTACCTGGGAGATCGGCGATGCAAATCCATAAATTGATCGTCCACGAATACCTGCAAGGCCTGGGCGTTCCGGGGCTGGCAGGGTTGGCCATGCTGGTGCTGGCGCTGAGCTATGGCCTGGTCGGGTTGCTGCCGGACTGGGAGTCGCTGCAAAGCCTCAGCCAGCAGACTCGCGAGGCTACCGAGTATCTGGCCAAGGTCGAAGACGGCACCGTAGCTGCGCCGGTGGTGCCGCAGCGCCAGCTCGACGATTTCCGCAGCAAGTTGCCGTCCCAGCCTCAGGCCACCGTGGCCATCGACAAGATCTACGCCCTGGCCGCCCAGGAACACATCACCTTGTCCCGGGGTGAATACTCCCTGGGCGTGGACCCCAAGACGCACCTGGCCCGTTATCAGATTCTGCTGCCGGTACGCGGCAGCTATCCGCAACTGCGGCGTTTCCTGCACGCCTTGCTCGGCCAACTGCCGGCGGTGGTGCTGGAGGATGTGGAGTTTCAGCGCAAGAAGATCGCCGATACCGACCTGACCGGGCGGATCCGCATGACCCTTTACCTGTCGAGGTCATGATGAATACCAGGCGAATGGTGGGGTGGGTGGCGTTCTTCGCAGCAGCGGCAGCGCTCGCCTGGTTCCCCGAATACTTCAAACAGGCTGACGACAGCGACCCTGTGGTGGCCGCCGTGACCACGCCAGCCAAGGTCAAGGCCCCGGGCACATCGGCGGCAGCATCGAGCGCCGCGGCGGTAGCGCCGATCAAGGACCTGAGCCCGGCAGGCGACCTGTTCGCCGCCCGCAGCTGGAAAGCGGCGCCGGCCCCCGGCACCGTCACTGAACAATCGGTTGTCGCGACTCCGGTGGTGCAAGTCCCCACTGCACCGCCATTGCCCTTCCAGTTTGTCGGCAGGCTGGATGACCGTTCCGATTTGCAGGTGTTTTTGCAGAGCGGCGAAAAAATCTACGTCGTGCGCAAAGGGGATGTCATCGACGAAACCTGGCGGATCGAGCGGATTTCCAAAGAGGAACTGAGCCTGGTCTACCTGCCTCTGCATTTATCGCAGACCTTGTCTGTGGGGAGTACGGAATGAACAAATCCCGTTTGCTGATGAGCCTGTGTCTCTGCGCAGGGCTGGCCGCGTGCAGTTCGGCGCAGATTGCCAAGGATGAAGCTTCCGCCCTGATGGAATCCGGCCAATACGAAGCCGGTCTGGCTCGCATCGAACAGGGATTGCGTGAAAACCCTCGCGATACCGATTTGCACATGGCCCTCAACAACGGTCGGGCCCGCGCCGTGACGGCGCTGCTCACCCAGGCCGACATGGACCGGGCCCAGCGCAATTTCGCCGGGGCCCGCATGACTTACAGCCGGGTCTTGAACATCGAACCGAACAACCGTCGTGCCCAGGATTCCCTGCGCCAGCTGGACTACCTGCGCAGCATGGACGAGAAACTCGAACTGGCCCGTGGCGACCTGCGTCGCGGTGACATCTACGGTGCCGACCGCCAGGTCAAACAGATTCTCGAACTGGACCCGAAGAACGACGGCGCCCTGGAACTGCAAGACAGCATCCGCCTGGTGCAGAGCCGCAACGTAGTGCAGTACCCGCAGCTGCGTACGCGCCTGGACCGGCCGGTGACCCTGGAATTTCGCGATGCCAACCTGAAAACCATTTTCGAAGTGCTGTCCCAGGTCGCCGGCCTGAACTTCATCTTCGACAAGGACCTGCGCCCGGACATGAAAGCCACGATCTTCGTGCGTGACGTGCGTATCGAAGACGCCGTGGAACTGCTGCTGCAACAGAACCAGCTGCATCAGAAAGTGGTGAACGAAAACACCTTGCTGATCTACCCGGACTCGCCGCAGAAGATCAAGGATTACCAGGAGCTGGTGATGCGCACCTTCTACCTGACCAGCATCGATGCCAACACGGCGCTGAACATGATCAAGACCATGCTCAAGACCCGCGACGTGTTCGTCGATGAGCGCCTCAACACCTTGACCATGCGCGATACCGGTGATGCGGTACGCATGGCGGAAAAACTCCTGCAATCCCAGGACCAGTCCAACCCGGAAGTGGTGCTGGAAGTGGAAGTGATGGAAGTCGCCCGCCAACGCATTCTCGACCTTGGCCTGCAATGGCCCAACACCTTCGGTGTGGTCAACAGCGACGGGTCGGCGGTGACCATTCTCGATCAGCTCAAGGGCATCGACTCCAGCCGCATCACTATCTCGCCATCGCCGCAGGCCAAGATCAATGCCCAGGACAAGGACATCAACACCCTCGCCAGCCCGGTGATTCGGGTGAGTAACCGCGAACAGGCGCGCATCCACATCGGCCAGCGCGTGCCGATCATCAGTGCCACCTCGGTGCCTTCGACCCAGGGCCCGGTGATCACCGAAAGCGTGACCTACCTCGACGTCGGTCTCAAGCTCGAAGTGCAACCCATCGTGCACCTGAACAACGAAGTGGCGATCAAGATCGCGCTGGAAGTCAGTAACGCCACGCCGCTGACGCCGACCGCTCAGGGCACCATTCCGGTCCAGGTCGATACCCGCAACGCCCAGACCACCCTGCGTCTGCATGACGGCGAAACCCAGATCCTCGCAGGGCTCGTGCGCAACGACCACGGTGCCACCGGCAACAAGATTCCCGGCCTTGGCGACATTCCCGGCCTGGGTCGCCTGTTCGGCAGCAACAAGGACGACGTCAGCAAATCCGAACTGGTGCTGTCGATCACCCCGCGGATCGTGCGCAACCTGCCGTACCAGAGCCCGTCTGACATGGAGTTCCCGACCGGTACCGAAACCAGCATGCACATCCAGGCACCGGACCGTTCGATGAGTACGACGGTTCAGACCGGCCCCATGAGCGCACCGATCGCCACCACCGTTACCGTTGGGAAGCCTTGATCATGAACGCCTCGCAACGCGGTTTCAGCCTGGTCGAAGTCGTGGTGACGCTCGCTCTGGTCGGCCTGCTGGCCGGCATGGCCGCACCGCTGACCGAGACGGTGGTGCGCCGGGGCAAAGAGCAGGAACTGCGGACTGCGCTGTATCAGATCCGCGATGGCATCGACGCCTACAAACGTGCCTTCGACGCCGGCTACATCGAGAAGACGCTCGACAGCAACGGCTACCCGCCGAACCTGAAAGTGCTGGTCGATGGTGTGCGTGACGTGCGCAGCGCCAAGGGTGYCAAGTTCTACTTCCTGCGGCGCATCCCCCGTGACCCGCTGGCAGTCGTCAAGCGTGACGACGAGGGCGGCTGGGGCCTGCGTTCCTATGACAGTTCGGCTGAGAGCCCGCGGGAGGGCCAGGACGTCTTTGACGTTTACTCCAAGGCCCGGGGCAAGGGTCTCAATGGTATTGCCTACCGAGAGTGGTGAGCCTATGCGTCGGCAAAAGGGTTTTACCCTGATTGAACTGATGGTGGTCTTGGCAATCATCGCGACCCTGATGACGATCGCCTTGCCACGCTACTTCACCAGCCTGGAGGCCTCGAAAGAGACCACCCTGCACCAGAGTCTGTCGTCCATGCGCGAGGCGCTGGATCACTACTACGGGGACACCGGGCGTTATCCCGATTCCATCGAACAGCTGGTCGAACTGCGCTACCTGCGTAACCAGCCGCTGGACCCGATTTCCGAGCGCAAGGACACCTGGGTCATGGTCGCGCCACCGGATGGCGTGGCGGGCGGGGTGGCCGATATCAAGAGTGGGGCCGGCGGGAGGGCGCGTGATGGCAGCCTGTATTCCGAGTGGTAAGCCATCGGGCCAGGACGGTTTCACCTATCTGGGTGTGCTGTTTCTGATCGTCGTGATAGGCATGGGCCTGGCCAGTGCCGGCGAGTTGTGGGCCACCGCTTCGCGCCGGGATCGCGAAAACCAGTTGCTCTGGGTCGGTACGCAGTATGCCCAGGCACTGCGCAGCTATTACCGCAGTTCGCCTGGTGTCGCGCTGTACCCGAAAGAACTTGCGGACCTGTTGCAGGACGAGCGTTTCCCGTCGGCCAGGCACCATATCCGGCAGTTGTACCCGGAGCCGATGACCGGTGGTGAATGGGAGCTGATTCGAGGTATCGACGGACGGATCAGCGGTGTGTACTGCCCGTCCACCGAGAAGCCGCTCAAGCAGGTGAATTTTCCCAGCGAGTGGTCGGACTTCAACGGCATGGCCAGCTACAAGGACTGGCAGTTCGTGGCCGAGAAAGCCTCCCTCGAAGATACCGGCGGGCCGCCGAAAGACCCGTCCACCTCGCCTCAGGCATTGCAGCCTTGATCCGCCTTCGCGAGCCTGCTCGCGAAGGCGGCCTGACAGCCGACCTGTCTTTTGTTGACCGCGTACATATCCATTGCTGCGGTAACGGCGACTTATGGTTTCGCCCTTACGGCGAGTCCCTTTTGTCAAACGACACAAAAGGAACCAAAAAGTCTCGCCCCGAACGTACGGCCCCTCGCTAAGGCTCGGGGTTCCTTCGCTCCGGCATTCATCCGGGGGCATCGCCTCCGGTCGGCTTCGCTCGACCTCCTCTCGATGTGTTCGGCTGCGCCGAACGGCGCTGCGCGCCTCCCCCCCGGATGAACGCCTCCGCTCAGCCTGCCGAGGGGGCGGGTGGATCAAGATCAAAAGCTGCAGGCGAGCTAACGCTCGGCCTGTTGAGTGGTGAGAAGCGTGAGTGTACGCCGATCAACTGTAGGAGCTGGCTTGCCAGCGAAGGCGGCCTGCCAGCCGACCAAACTCTCGCAGGTACACGCAACTCAAACTGTAGGAGCGGGCTTGCCCGCGAAGGCGGCCTTACAACCAATGCTAATCCTTTGGTTCACACCACCAATGTGGCAAGGGAGCAAGAGGGGGATAACGGATAGGGTTGTAGGACCAGGAGTGAGGCTACACCGCCTTGCGTCATTGCCTACAACTACGCCAGAATCCGCCGGCTTGTGGGCCTTGGACCCTGACTCTATCGTTGTCGGGTCGCTGCAAATTCAGCGATCGGGTTTCGCAGCCCAGGTTAATCAAGGCGCTCAGCGCCACCGTTTCCTTGCAGTTGGCGCTTTTGTTCGCCCACTGTTTTGCGTTATGGCGGCTGTGCGCGGGAGGCTTTCGGGTCTGCCGGGTTCCTTGATTCCCGGTCTGCGAACCTGCGTATGGCCGCCACCTTCTTCGCTTCGCAGCGAATTGTGGCGGCTCCATCAATCAAGGAGCTTCGTCATGGTCAAACCCGCACCCAATCCCCCCGAATCAGAAACCGGTACCACTCAACGTGCACCCGGTCTGCACCTCAAACCCGCCATCCTCAAAAACAACGCACAGCACAATCCCAGCACGATGTTCATCATCGCTCCGAACATCGAAACCGAAAGCCTTCTGGCTCACGCCTGCGAATCGCTGGCCTCGGCAAGTGTCATGGCCAGCGACTTCGCAACATTCCTGGACGGCCCGCAACGCAGCATGTTGCTGGGCATCCAGCAGGTGATCATGCTGGCCGACCTGGCAGCTAACCGCGCACTGGATAACGTCGCTCCACTGGATTAAGTGCTGAAGCTTGTGGCGCGGGAGCCAGCTTTCTCGCCACAACGCTCGGCTCCATTGTTTTAACCCTGTCAAAAAGCAGCCGCTGCACCTGGCGCCGACAAAATCGCGAATGGTCCTACAGGTACGTTGCATCAACACTCGGACGCATCCTACGCGCGTGCCGGAAGCTTCCTATATCAACCTTTTTTACCTTCCTGAAAGCTGTCGAGCACTTGAACGAGAGGGGTTAACGAACGCCTCCCCATGGGCATCACCGACCAGGAAGGAAAAATACAATGAGCAGACCCGACATTGTCGTGCCAGTCGCGTTGCAGCACACCAATCAGGCCACCTGCACGGCACCCTGGTACGTGTGCAACACCGAATACCACCCGGTGAGCGCTACCTATCAGCCGTTGATCAACGGCGAGGAAGCCTTCCGGGCCGTGCACCAGGCCATTGCGGGGGCCGAGAAAACCGTCGACATCATCTGCTGGGGTTTCCAGCCGTCGATGTACTTCATCCGCGATGGCGAGGCGCCGAGCATCGGTGAGCTGCTCCTGGCCAAGGCCAAAAAAGGCGTCAAGGTGCGGCTGCTGGGCTGGGAAATGCCCTTCAATCTGGCGGGGCTGGGCGGCGAGGCCAACCTGCCCGGCAAAGGCTCGATTCGTATTGCCGATCGGGCGCTGCAGCGCTCCACCGAGGCGCAATACGCCGAAGACCGCGAGTGGTTTGCCCGCTGTGCGGTCGCGGACAACCAGGCGGCGCAACAGGTCGCGAACGGCCTGCCAGCGTTCGTCAGCCGCGGCTTCAGTTGGGAGGAAAGGGCTGAAATTTCCCATTGGGTAAAATATGAAAGCCTCGACCCGCACATCAGCAGCAAGATGCGCCAGGCCCTGAAACTCACCGCCACGCACCATCAAAAGACGGTGTTGGTCGACTACGAACTGCCCGATTGCGCCGTGGGTTTCGTCATGGGCCACAACATGCTCGACGAGTATTGGGACACCAGTGATCACTCGGCGCTGAACCGTGGCAAGGACACCAAACCGGCCCCCAACAAAGGTCCGCGTGGCGATACCCCACGCCAGGACATTTCCAGCCGGGTCAGCGGCCCCATCCTGGAACACCTGCACCACAACTTCGCTGCAGCTTGGCGCAAGGAAACCGGCGAGGACCTGCTCGCTTCGCGTCAGGCCAAGCAAGTCGGACCGCAGCTGCAATGCACCCCGGGCACCATCAAGCAGATCGCCCAGATCCTGCGCACCCAGGCCCAGGAAGGCAAACGCGACATCGAGACGCTGTACCTGCAAGCGGTGAACAACGCGACCCAGTTCATCTACATCGAGAACCAGTACTTTCGCTGGCCGCCCCTGGCCGAGCTGATCAAACAGGCAGTCGCCGCCCAACTCAGGGGCGGGCGCGACCCCGGCCTCCATGGCCCCCTGCACCTGTTCGTCGTCACCAATGCCGGCGACGACAGCGTGGATGCCGGCACCCGCAACACCCAGCGCATGCTCGAAAGCCTCGGACGCGCCGAGACCATCCCCCAAGTCACCAAGTTGCAACGCATCGAAGAAGTGAAAAAAAACGCCCCGTCCCAACCCCGCCCCGAGCCCCGCGACCGCGTCGGACACCGGGAACTGGCCGAGTGGCAGGCCGACCTCGATCGGCACATCCAGAAGATCAAGGACAGCACCATCGAACCGGAGGACGTCCCCGGTCTGAAAGTGCACCTGTGTTCGCTGGTCGCCCCCGACTCACCGGCGGGCAGGGAGTGGATGCCGGTGTACATCCACTCCAAGTTGATGATCGTCGACGACGTCTTCACCACCCACGGCTCGGCCAACATCAACACCCGCAGCATGCAGGTGGACAGTGAGCTGAACATTGCCCATGAGTGGATGAGTGTGACCCAGGCGCTACGGCGGCGGTTGTGGGATCGGCATACGGCTGGGAAGGGGGTGCAGGAAGAAGTGGGTGATGCATTCAAAGCTTGGCAAAACATCATCGAAGACAACAAAGAGCGCGAAGAAGGCGAGATAGAGCCTTGCGCTCCCCTCGTCGAGTTTTTCTACGGCAAGGCCAAACTGTGGGACCTCGACTGATGCGCCGCTTTCTCCTGCTCTCCTGCCTGTTGTTGGCAGCTTGTGATAGCCGCAGTGCTTTTACCTACACGAAGAAGGACCCTCATGTGAAACCTCTGACTGAAATCAAGGCCAAGCTGGCCTTCACCTGCGCCCATGAGAAAATTCCGGAAGCCAGTGCCCAATCCGACCTGCTGTTCCAGTACGCCCGCTGGCTGCAAAAAAACAACCAGCTCAAGCCGGACAAAAGTGTCGATGTGGAAATCGAACGGCTGTACCGCATTGCCGCCGAAAACGGCCATTACAAGGCCAATATCAACCTGCAGAACGGCGCCATGCGCGGTCGCTTCCAGTTGCGTGGCGACGAGCACCTGCGCCTGAGCCAGCAACTGATCGATGCCGGGGTCGCCACGGGGTACTACTTTGTGGGGATCTTCCTCCGGCAGGGCTCGGCCGGGTTGAAGCAGGATCCGCAGATGGCGTTACGTTACTTTCGTAAGGCCGCCGATTATGGCAATGCCCAGGCGCAATACGATGTGGGTGACAAGCTGGCGCCAAAGAGCGTTGCCCCCGATATTGCCCGGCAGATGCGTAGATGTGCAGCAGAACAGGGGCATGGCAGAGCTGCAGTCATGCTTTCGCTCTATTTAAGGAGGAATCAAAAATACAGCGAAGCAATCGAAGTCTTGCAGATGGGTGTTGCCGGGGGCGACGAACATTCTGCCGGCCGCTTGGACGATGCTTTTCGTGGACACCCTCAGACCAACGAAATGGACTACTACGGCCAGACGGAAGACCTTGAGCGCGCCGATCGCTACAAAAAAATCTGGAAAATCCTAGCCGGTTATTCCTACGCCAACCCTAAAGTCCCGGAAATCAACGAAATCCTCCCCCTACCACCGGCCAAGCTCCCCGCCTGGGACGGCAAGCTGCAATGGCTCGAAGCCCGCCTGGCCAATGTCCCGCCAGAAAAACCCAGCGCGACGCTGATCCGGCAACTCGTCGAGGCCAAGGTCCTCGATCCCGCCACCGGCAGGCCTATTCCGGGATCACCGGCGTTCAGCGAGACCAACTTCATCGGGCCGACCTGTGGCAGTGGCGACGCCTGCCCACAGACCGGTTACTGGAAGTTCCATTGGTCCAGCCTGCGGCGTGATTTGTTGATGGACAGAAACGCCCCCCGCCATTTCAAACAGGGCGAAATCATGCCGACAGTGCAGGTCAGTTTCTATCGCCCGCGCATTTGGCCGCTCCCGGACAAGTACGTCGAGATTCAGACCGGGGTGACCTGGGGCCTGCTCGGATGAGGCACCGTCTTGTCATGACGTTACTGAGCTCGGCGCTACTTGGCGCTTGTGCCAATGACGCCCGTTTGACGAAAGCCACGATAGATCCGCTTGACGGGATTAACGCCAATCTGGCCTTCACCTGCGCCCACGAGAAAATCCCTGAAGCCAGTGCCGACGCCGACGTGCTGTTCCAATACGCACGTTGGTTGCAGAAAAACAATCAGCTCAAGCCGGACAAAAGTGTCGATATGGAAATCGAGCGGCTGTACCGCATTGCCGCCGAGAACGGGCATTACAAGGCCAATATCAACCTGCAGAACGGCGCCATGCGTGGTCGTTTCCAGCTGCGTGGCGATGAGCATTTGCGCCTGAGTCAGCAACTGATCGATGCCGGGGTAGCCACGGGATACTACTTCGTGGGGATTTTTCTGCAGCAAGGCTCGGCAGGGTTGAAGCAGGACCCGGAAATGGCCTTGCGTTACTACCGCAAGGCCGCAGATCAGGGCAGTGCTCTAGCCCAGACGTACGTAGGCGACAAGCTGGCTCCAATCCGAAACGCACCAGATATAGCCCGGCAGATGCGTCGTTGTGCGGCCGAGCAAGGTAGTGGCGAGGCTGGCAGAGCTCTTGGAGTCAACTTGTCGACAAAGGGACGTTACCAAGAGGCACTCGAAGCATTCCAACTCGGAGTCGCTGCGGGTGATGAATCTTCTGCTTCCTTCTTGGAAAATGGCTTCCGTGGCCCAAAACCAGATGACCGGTTGTACTATCTCGGCCAACAGGAAGACCTCGAACGCGCCGAACGTTATGAAAAAATCTGGCGAGTGCTCGCTAACGCTTCCTACGCCAAGCCCACAGTCCCCGAAATCAACGAAATTGTCCCCCTCCCGCCGGCCAAACTCCCAGCCTGGGATGGCAAGCTCCAATGGCTCGAAGCCCGCCGGGCCAACGTCCCGCCAGAAAAGCCCAGCGAAGCACTGATCCACCAACTGGCCAAGGCCAAACTCCTCGACCCCGCCTCCGGCCGACCGCTGCCGGACTCTCCCGATTTCATCCGGGAGCCTTACCCCAGGCTGACCTGCAACAGCGGCCAGGCCTGCCCGCAGACTGGCTATTGGAAAGCCGAAGGCATCGTCGACAAGATCCGACGTTTCGAAAAAGGCGAAATCATGCCGACCCTGAATGTCCAGCGCAGCCATAGCCGCTTCCTGCTCGCCGACCGGGTCACCGTCGGAGCAGAAAACATTAGATGGAGTCTGTTCGGTGAGTCCTGAGATTTCCTGATCTGTTTTTGGCTGCGCGCTGGCCGCTTGTTGCGCCAGCAACACAGAAAGCTAAAACACCGCCAATTCCGGCAACTGCAAGGAGCAGCACAATGACCAAACTTAAAGCAGGCAAAATCAACGTCGAGTTTGAGGCAGTCCCACAAGGAGCTGAAACGGCTGCAGGCGATAGCCATGTTCAGGTAGACCGCGAAGGTAACTTCGTTGGCGCCCAGGTTTCTGGCAGCGTGGTGGAGAAGGTAGAGGGCGGCATGAAAGTCACTCGCCCGGACGGGGCAATAGTGTTCCTGCATGAAGCTGGAAATATCACGATCGAGAATCTTATCCCCAAATCAGTAGGGGTCGAGGATCTATTCGAGATTGAATCCTTCGCGATGCGAACCGTGGATCAGTTGCGTATTTATCGCGTGGAGTATGTTGGCGGGGGGTATGTCGAGGTGACGTATTCACAGGAGGGGCAGGTGATAGGCCTCATCGGTCACAATATCAAGCAATCCATCAGCAAGGACAATGAGATTCTGGTTCGCCAAGGTGATTCGGCCAGCGGTCAGGTGCATTGATTCCCTGTAGGAGCGAGGTTTGAACGCGCTGGAAAATCGCCACCAGCGTGTAACGCTCGTTAATTCAGCGCGCTCTCCAGCATCTCGATCAACCTCTCAGGCCAAACCGTTTCGCCTGTCTGCTGTAGCTCGGCCACCGACCACCGACTCGCCTTGTTCAAGTCCTCCACCGGGTGTTGCCCAGTGGTCATGGCCATCGAGGGCATCGCCTTTATGCTGGAAGTGAAACAGTAGAATCTGTTTTGCAGGGTTGATCACCAGTAGCCTGGCGGAATTGCGTTGGCGCATTTTTTCTTTCCATAGAGTGCCGCGAACCGCAGCTTTCACTGCGGCTCGCGACGGTAACGCTCATCCCGATGTGGTTTTAAGCCACCACCCGATAACACGGCACATACGCCGCGCCGCCCGGCAGTTTCATGCGGTGCTGGGCGACGAAGGCTTTGAGCAGCAGGTCCAGCGGGTGCATGATCGCCGCGTCGCCACGGATCTGGTACGGCCCGTGTTCTTCGATCAGGCGGATGCCCTTGTCCTTGACGTTGCCGGCGACGATGCCGGAGAACGCGCGGCGCAGGTTGGCCGCCAGTTCGTGGGACGGCAGGTCGAGGCTCAGTTTCAGGTTGGCCATGTTTTCGTGGGTCGGGTCGAACGGGCGCTGGAAGCCTTCGTCGATTTTCAACAGCCAGTTGAAGTGAAACGCATCGTTGCGCTCGCGACGGAACTGCTTGACCGCTTTGAGGCCCTGGGTCATCTGGCGCGCCACTTCGGCCGGGTCATCGATGATGATCTGGTAGTGCAGCTTGGCGGCGTCGCCCAGGGTGGCGCCGACGAACGCGTCCAGTTGTTCCAGGTACGGCGCGGCATGTTTCGGCCCGGTGAGGATGACCGGGAAGGGCAGGCCTTCATTGTCCGGGTGCATCAGGATGCCGAGCAGGTACAGGAACTCTTCGGCCGTTCCGGCGCCGCCCGGGAAGATGATGATGCCGTGGCCGACGCGGACGAAGGCTTCCAGGCGTTTTTCGATGTCCGGCAGGATCACCAGTTCGTTGACGATCGGGTTCGGCGCTTCGGCGGCGATGATTCCGGGTTCAGTCAGGCCCAGGTAGCGGCCGCCGTGGATGCGTTGCTTGGCGTGGGCGATGGTCGCGCCTTTCATCGGGCCTTTCATCACGCCGGGGCCGCACCCGGTGCAGACGTCCAGGCTACGCAGGCCCAGTTCATGGCCGACTTTCTTGGTGTATTTGTATTCTTCGGTGTTGATCGAGTGCCCGCCCCAGCACACCACGATCTTCGGCTCGACGCCGGGACGCAGGGTGCGGGCGTTGCGCAGCAGGTGGAACACGTAGTCGCTGATGCCCTGGGAGCTGCTCAGGTCGATGCGTTGGCTGTCGAGTTCGTTTTCGGTGTAGACGATGTCACGCAGGGCGCTGAACAGCATTTCCCGGGTGCTGGCGATCATTTCGCCGTCAACGAAGGCGTCGGCCGGAGCGTTCAGCAGTTCCAGGCGTACGCCGCGGTCCTGTTGGTGAATGCGGATCTCAAAATCTTTATAGGCTTCAAGAATGGTCTTGGCGTTGTCGACATGGGCGCCAGTGTTGAGGATGGCCAGGGCGCACTGGCGGAAGAGGGTGTAGGTGCTACCGGAACCGGCTTCGCTCAATTGCTGGACTTCCCGTTGCGAGAGCGTTTCCAGGCTGCCTTTGGGGCTGACGGAGGCGTTGATAACTTGGCGTTGGGTCATTCAATGATCCTTAAAACGATGTCATTCACACAGCAGCCACGAATGGCATCCGAATAATGTGTATTCATGGAAGAAGATGGCACGAACTGCGTGGTCTCGCCACGTCCCTCGCTTGACGATGAAAAGATGAAAAGGACCCCCAGCATAGCTAAATCCCTCGCAGAGGCCATAATGGTCCGTTGTCTTTTTGCCTCAGACCCCTTTTTACCATTGAAGCTCAGGAAACCCGACGCAATGTTCGAAATCCAGCCGATGAACGCCGACACCTACCGGCAACAGACGCGGCGCAGCACGGTCATCATTGCCCTGATCTTTCTGGCGCTGGCGATGATTCTGTCCACGGCGGCGGTGGCTCTGTTCGGCGAGGCTGGGGGCGATAATCTGCGCTTCAATGTCGGTGGCGTGTTTGTTGCGGTGCTGGCGATGGCGGCGCTGATGCGCAAAGTGTTCTGGCGCCAGGAATGGATGGCGCCGGCGGTCTATAGTTGGCAACTCAAGCGCAGCCTGATGAGCATCACCAATGTCATGCATCATGTAACGGCGGCCGTGGAACAGGGTGATCCGGTTGCCATGAAGCTGTTGCGTTTCTACCATTTGGGGTTGAACCAGATGCATCAGCTCGATGGCAACTCCAGCGACCACGGCCAGTTGATCCGCGAAATGGATCAGCACAAGGAACGGATGCAAGCGCTGGGCATCGATACCGGGCAGACGCGCCTGGATCCGGCGTGGCTGGAGGCGGTAAAGCAGGCGGCGCGCTAACATCATTGCGAGCCTGTAGCAGGCATAGTGAGCAAAAGCGGCGATCAGGAAGACTCGCCCTGTCACAGACAATCAGGGAGCACCATGCGACATCCGTCGATCAACGATCATATTGAAATGCTCCGGCCAGCCGTGCCCCGACTCAAAGTCCGTTCGGCGGTGATCCTGCTGGCGGCGGTGTGCCTGTCGATGATGGCTATCGTGATCTGGGAGGTCTGGAGTTCACGCCAGTACCTGCTGCATGACAAGGAAGTGGCGATGTCCAACCTTGCGCAGACCCTGGCCTCGCAAGCGCAGGCAACGATCAAGCAGGCCGACACGCTGCTGTTCACCCTGGTCGATCGTCTGGAGCACGAAGGTGTGGATCAATCCCGGCTGCCACAACTGCTCAACGTCCAGCGCCGTGAGTTGAGCCAGCTCCACGGCCTGTTCGTTTACGACGAAAAAGGGCAGTGGATCGCCAACTCCAATGGCGCAGGCCAAACCGGCGTCAACAATTCCGACCGCGAATACTTCATCTTCCATCGCGATAACCCTAGCCGTGGGCCGCACATCGGGCCGTCGATCAGGAGCCGTTCGAGCGGTGAATGGATCATGACGGTTTCGCGCCGGGTCAATCATCCCGATGGCAGCTTTGCCGGCGTGGCGCTGGCGTCGATTTACCTCAGCCATTTCCTGCAACTCTACGACAGCATCGACATGGGCAGTAACGGGGTGATCAACCTGATCGCCGACAATGCCAGCATTGTCATCCGCAGACCCTTCAAGGAGACGGATATCGGCACCAGCCTCGCCAAGAGCCCATTGTTCACCCAGTTGTTGCCCAAGGGCGACGGGGGCATGGCTACGATCAGGTCGATTGTCGACGGTGTCGAGCGGGTGACGGGATACCGCCGGGTCGAGGGTTATCCGCTGATCGTTTTTACCGCGCTGAACAAGGATGAAGTGCTGGCCAGTTGGCGCCGGGAAACCCTGCTCAGCGTCTGCATCGTCACGCTGTTGCTGAGTTTTCTCGGGGTGCTGGGGTTGCGGCTTATCAAGCTGATGAAGCAGCAGAATCTGGTGCAGGTCGAGTTGCTGGACACCCAGGACAAGCTCCTGGAGGTCAATCGCAACCTCGAGGGCCTGGCCCTCAAGGACGCGCTGACGGGGCTGGCCAACCGGCGTCAGCTCGACGCTTTCATCGATGCCGAAATGGGGCGCGCCCGACGCAGCCAGGCCGAGTTGGCGCTGCTGATGATCGATGTCGATCATTTCAAACCGTTCAACGACCGCTACGGCCACCTGGCCGGTGATGAGTGTTTGCGCAAGGTCAGCGCGATCATCACGGACAACATCAAGCGCCCCGGTGACCTGGCCGCCCGTTATGGTGGCGAAGAGTTCGCCGTGGTGCTGCCTGGCTCCGATTACGTGGGGGCATTTCTGGTGGCGGAGAAAATCCGCCGCGCAGTGCTACAGGCCGAAATTGCCCATAGTGACAGCCCGCAAGGTGCCGTGACCGTCAGCGTCGGCGTGTGTGCCAGCAATGCCGATTCCCAGGTCCGCCCCGAAGACCTGATCGGTGCGGCAGACAAGGCGCTGTACGTGGCCAAGGCCAGTGGGCGGAACATGAGCGTGATTGCCAACTGAACGTCCGGCGTCAGACAAGCCGGTCCGTTCCCTGAACCAGCCACCAGCCCAAGGCGCGACCGTCTGGCTGGTTGAAGATTCAGGCGGCCCATTGCCGGATCACTCGAAGATAAACCAGTACATTGAGTACCAGTACCACGGCGCCCAATCCCAACTGAATGCCGGGTGTCAGGCCTGCCGGGTAAATCACGGGCCAAATGTAATGCTCGATGAATCCTCCGCCATAGCCAGATTGCCCGGCCCCATGACGCATGTGGTTTTCCCAGTCGGTCAGCGGGCAGGGCAAGTGGAAGAACTCCACCGCCATACCCCACAGCGCAGCGGGCGGATGCCACCAGATCAGGTGGCGCCATTTGAGCACCAGCAACCCGCCGAACAACACAAACACAATGAACAACAGGTGAAACAGCATCAGCCCGTCGGCGGCGATTCGGTACAGCATGTCGGTGCCCCTGAAGGCTGAACGAATCGCTCCATGGTACTCGGGCCGCAAGCCGGCGCTCTATCGATTGTCGCGATCCAATGCCCTGAGCACGTCCTTCAAATGCTCGGTCATCGATTCACTGCTGCGTTGCATCGGCTCGCGTAGTTCGTCACCGATCAAGCCTTCCAGGGCCAGCGCGGTTTTCACCGGGGCCGGGTTGGGCTCCAGGAACAGGCTGTTGATCAGCGGCAGCAAACGGAAAAACGTGGCGCGGCCTTCAGCCAATTGGTTGTCGCGGATCTGCCGGTGCAACTGCACGAACAGTTCGGGATGGACATGCGCCGACGCGGCAATCGCGCCTTTGGCGCCAAGGCACAGGGCACTGAAGATCTGGTTGTCTTCGCCGCACAGCACGTCGACCTGGCCGCTATTGAGCAAGGCGAGGGTGTTTGAAAAGTTGCCGCCGCAATCCTTGATTGCGACGATCCGCTCGTGGGCGACGATGTTGAGCAGGGTCGCCTGTTCGAAGGCCACGCCGGTACGGTAAGGAATGTCGTAAAGGATCAACGGAACACTGGAGGCATCGGCGACCGTACGGAAAAACGCTTCGAGGCCGATCTGGGACGGGCGGATGTAATAGGGCGCCGGCACCAGCAGACCTGCCACCGGGCGCTTGAGGATCTCGCTCTGGAACTGCAACAACTCGCTCAGGTTGTTACCGGCCAGGCCCATGACCACCCGTTGCGCCGACACCAGCTCCAGCACCGCATCGAGCACCGCCAGTTGCTCATGTTTGCCCATCGCCGCCGGTTCGCCGGTGGTGCCGCAAACGATGAGGCCGTCGACACCTTTTTCCAGCAAATGGCTGACCAGCCGCCGCAAGCCGACGAAATCGACGGCGCCGTTGTGGAACGGTGTGACCAGTGGAACCCAGATACCTTGAAACGCAGACATGCACTTTCTCCTGATGGTTGACCGATTTCGTCACCGTCAGGAGCGTAGAAGGAGGTAAGCAAGGGGAGGGAGGTCCGTCGCGCTCAATGTCCTGTCAGCTCATCTGACGGGACAGCGCGCCCCGGTCACATGAGCGACTGTTTCTTCGATTTGAGGGCGTGCGCAACGCAATCTTGCGCCTTGGCAATCAAGCCAATGACGGAAGAGTCGAGATTGAAGGTTGCGGACATACTTGCTTACACCCTGAGTGAGGCGCCCAGTTTTAAAAGCCGGCGCGCCGTTTGTCAATCACGAAAATCAGCGAACTCGGCGCGCATCCGGCCATTGTGCTTGGCCTTGTAGAGCAACTGATCGACCTGTTCGACGAATTCCAGGGCCGTGGCATGCGGTGAAACGGCGGTGGTGCCGACACCGAGGCTGACGCTCAGCAGGTTCGACACCCCGGAGAATTCATGGGTAATCTGCTGCTGGCGAATCAGGTGCAGGCATTTGTGCGCCACCAGCCGCGCGGATTCGGCATCGGTTTCCGGCAGCAGCCAGACAAACTCTTCACCGCCGATCCGCGCAATGAAATCCCGTGGCCGGTTCGCCGCCAGGGACAAGGTTTGCGCGACGCGGCGCAGGCATTCGTCGCCCTTGATGTGGCCGTAATGGTCGTTGTACTGCTTGAAGTAGTCGATATCCAGCACCAGCACCGACAATGGCAAACCGGTGCGGTGGGCGTGGTTCCACTCGCGTTCCAGCACGGTGTCGAACATGCGCCGGTTGGCGATGCCAGTGAGGCCGTCCTGGAAGGAATACTCTTCAAGCTGTTTTTGCAGGCGGATCAGGTGTTCTTCGGTTTTCTTGCGCTCGCTGATGTCGAACATGAAACCCACCAGCGCCTCGACTTCGCCGTCCTTGCGCACCACGTGCACCACATCGCGGATCCACACGTACTCGCCGCTTTCGGTGAGTGCGCGATAGTCGGCTTCGTGATCGATACCGGCGCGCGATTGCGAGACGCAGAAGTCCATCACGTAGTCGCGATCATCCGGGTGCATGCGCTCGACCCAGTCATTGACCGAGGCCCAGCTATTCTGCGTCCAGCCCAGCAGTTCTTCGATCTGCGGCCCGATGTAGCTGAAGGTCTTGGTTTTCCAGTCGATGCGCCAGGGAATCGCCCGGGTCGACTCAAGCAAGGTTTTATAAACGTCGCTGTCGGTTTCAACTGAACTCATGAAGGGCCTGCCTCGATGAAAATGCAGCGCCATCATGTTGCTACCACTTTGGCGAATCAAGCGGGTAGCCGATGAATGGCATGCAGTCGTATCAGTGAGCAAGATTGTTCAAGCCATTGAACGCCACAGCTGGCAAAGTCTGGGGTCTTTCCCTGTCTGTAGAGCGTCATGTCCAACTCACTCATGCCCCGCAGTGCCTTTCTGCGCGGCGCCGCAGCGATCATGCCGCTGTCCCTGGCCACCGCGCCCTGGGGACTGCTGGCCGGTTCCATGGCCATCGAGGCCAACCTCACGCCCCTGCAAGGCCAGGGTCTGTCGAGCATTGTGTTTGCCGGTGCCGCGCAACTGGTGGCCATTGGCATGCTCAAGGGTGGTGCCGGGATTTTTTCGATCTTGCTGACTACGCTGCTGCTGACCTCCCAGCATTTGCTCTACGGGATGAGCATGCGCTCGGTGATTGCTCCTTTGCCGGGGCGCTGGCGCGCGGGCCTGGGTTTTTTGCTCACCGACGAGTTGTTCGCCCTGACCAGCCAGCACGACAAACAGCAGTTCAACCGCTGGTACGCCCTGGGCGTGGGCCTGACGTTCTACATCGCCTGGAACCTGTTCACCTTGGCGGGCATCGTCCTTGGCAGCAGCATTCCCGGCCTTGAACACCTGGGCCTGGACTTCTCCATCGCGGCCACCTTCATTGCCCTGATCACCCCGGTGGTACGCAACGTGCCGACCGTGGTGTGCGTGGCGGTGTCGCTGTTCTGCTCGGTGTTGTTCAGCTACTGGCAATGGGGCTCGGCGCTGGTGCTGTCGGGGTTGGCGGGGATGACCGCCGGGTTTGTCTGCAATAAATTCTACGGTGGACGCACATGATGGTCTGGGCAGTGATTGTCGGAATGGGCGTGTTGGTGTTCCTCAACCGCTATGTTTTTCTGGAACCGCGATTGCCGGTGCGCCTGAGCAGCAATGCCCGGCAGTTCCTCGGGTTTGCCGTGCCGGGCATGTTGACCGCCATCTGTGGGCCGATTGTGTTCATGCCGGAAAAACAGCTGAATCTGCACTGGGACAATCCCTATCTGATCAGCTCGCTGGTGGCGGTCGGGCTGGTGCTTTACACGCGCAATACGTTGCTCAGCATGCTGTTGAGCATGGGCTTCTTCTTTTTGTTGCGCTGGTGGCTGTGAGCGGGGCAGGGGAACTGATCTAAGCTTAAGTTGATGACCGATCCCTTCAGGAAGAGAGGTGAACATGGCCAATGAACCCAAGCAACCGGACCCGGAAGAAGACGAGGACGAACCCACGGAAGAAGAGCTTGAACAGCAGAAGCGTTCGGTACCGGACTGGAAGCATCCTGACGACGGTAAGGAACTGTCAGAGCCTGACCGCAAGTTCTGACCGGCACGCGAATACGACAAAGCCCCGCGCCATTGAGCGGGGTTTTGTCGTTATTGATAGGTTCATGGAATTTCTTTAATCAGCGCAGCGCCCTGGTTCCTGACATTGCCAACAGCCTTGTCGACCTTGTACCACTCAAATGCATCACTCACCTCGCCCTGGGATAACGCCATTTCCTCGGCTCGTTCCTTGGGCGTGGCCGGGTCCAGCCATTCCCGGGCCAGCTCGGGCGAGAACACCACCGGTCGTCGGTCATGCACGTCAAGCATCCCGCCCGCGCTGTCGGCCGTCAGGATGACGAAACCGTCGTGCTCCCTGTGAGGGGCTCCGCCGATGGGGTACTGGCCGATCGCCGCGCAGAAAACCGGTGCCCGGTTGCGTCGCCGGATCAGCCACGGTTGTTTGTTGCCGTCACCGGCGTCGACCCATTCGAACCAGTTATCAATCGGGCAGATCGCGCGATGGGGCCAGATCGCCCGGAAGTACGGGCCGTGGGCGACTTTCTCGACCCGGGCATTGATCGGCTCCGTGCGATCCGTCGACCAGTGCGGTCGCCAACCCCAGCGCACGGCGTCGGCGTGCAGTCGCTCATTCTCCAGGTGCAACAGGGCGAGTTGCGTGGTGGGGGCGGCGTTATAGTGCGCCAGGGGTTCGTTGCCGACGTGATTGATCAGCGCGTCGGGGATGCTCAGCACCGCCACGAAGTCGTGAATCCCGCGGTATTGCGACAGTCGTCCGCACATGGCCTGACACTCTGGTTGAGCATTTTTTTCAGTTTAGATGGTGGCGACGAAACAGGCTTGGCAAGCACTTGAACCAAACTGTGTGTACCTTATCCAACCTCGGCCCGCCGTCTCGATGCGGGCCAACGACGGATGAACGGGCGAAGGATTCCTGCCAGTTGAAGTATCGACCGTGATGGTCTGGCCCAAGGCAAAAGATGAAACAATTGTTCAAGTGTTTAACGGTGTGCGCCCTGGCAGTGGGTCTGCTGGGGTGCATCGCAGCACCGATCGAAATGACTGCGCAGACCGAGCAGCGTTTACACGAGCAACCCCCCATCCGCTTTCTGCTGACCTTCGATGACGGTCCCAGTGCATCGAGCTGGTGGAATCCGACCGTGACGGTGCTCGAGAGCCTGGCGCAAAACCCGCTGCAACCGGGCATCAAAGCCGTGTTCTTCGTGCAAACCCGCGCACCGCGGGCTGGCGGCAGCGAGCTGGGCCGGGACATCATGCGCCGCGAACACGCCGAAGGTCATATCCTGGGCTTCCACACCGCCACGCCCTGGCACACCAATCATCGCTCGCTGGAGCCCCAGGAGCTGGAGCAGTCCCTGACCGATGGCAGCGCCGACATCGCGGCGATCACCGGCGCCCCCCCAACCTTGCTGCGCCCGCCATTCTGGAACTACGACAAACGCACCTTCGCCGCTTATCAGCGGCATGGCCTGCATGTGCTGTTGACGGACTTGAGCGCCAATGACGGCAAAATCTGGGGCTTCAACGCCAGCCCCCGGCGCCGGTCGCACATGCTGCGTTCGATGTCCGAAGTTCGCGAACGCATTGCCCGCGGCGAACTGCCGGTGGTCGATGGGGTGATTCCGGTGGTGGTGACCTTCCACGACCTCAACCGTTATACCGCCCGGCATACCCGCGAATACCTGCAGATTCTGCTCGACAGCGCCCGGGAGACCGGAGTGAAAACCGCGGACAAGCCGTTTTACGAGGATCAGGCCGCGTTGCTGCGGGCTGCCATGGCGCGAACCGTGCGCGACGATTCGCAGCCGGTCGAGTTGCCGGGGTTCTGGAATTGGATCTGGGGCGGGAACGCCCATTAGAAAACGTGCAGATAGGGCCGCTACGCAGCCCAGCGGGGCGGTGCGGGGTTCCGACAAGCTCCCTCGACACAGGTATTTACTGCCTTAAATTGCCGGTGGCAGCAGCTCATCTATCATCCGCAAACAATGGTTCAACCCCGGCGACACATCGCCCACCCGTCGGCTGAGAATGATCGGCGAGGTGGCGTTGTCTTCCAGCAATGGTGTGAAACCGATGTCGTCGCGGTGCAGCAACTGCACCGAGGCGGGCACCAGCGTGACCCCGATGCCTGCCCCCACCAGGCCGATCGCCGTTTGCAGCTCGTTGGTCCATTGCGCGACGTGGATGCGCACGCCATAGGACTCAAACAGGGCAATCACATGGTCGGCGTAACTCGGCCGTGGGTTGCCGGGGTACAGCACAAAGGGTTCCTTTGCCAGCTCCCGCAGGCTGATGGGACCGGCGAGCAGCGGATGCCCGGCGGGCAGGGCGGCGACCAGGCGGTCTTCGGTGAGCACGGTCTGGACGATGGCCGGATCGTCGATGCGGATCCGGCCGAAACCGATGTCTATGCGCCCGGCCTTGAGCGCCTGCACCTGTTGCAACGTGGTCATTTCCGACAGCCCCAGTTCCAGCTCCAGCGGCTCGCCGCTGCGCAAGCGGCGGATCAGTTCCGGCAGCACGCCATACAGTGTCGATGGCGCAAAGCCGATCCCCAGCCAGGTTTTCTCACCCAGCCCGATACGCCGCGTGTTGTCGCAGACCTTGTTCAGTTGTTCGAGCAGGGAGGTGGAGTGCTCATGGAAAAACCGCCCGGCGTCGGTCAGCTTCAGCGGTCGGCCGCGCTCCAGCAGCATCACCCCCAGTTCGTCCTCCAGTTGCTGGATCTGCCGGCTCAGGGGCGGTTGGGCGATGTGCAGCAGCTCTGCGGCGCGGGTGAAGTTGAGGGTTTGAGCCAATACCTGGAAATAACGCAGGTGACGCAATTCCATGGAGCCTCCAGATGCTGATCAGTTGCATACCTTTAAGGTATCAAGTCAGACCAATTCTATATTGGCATCGCGAAAAAAGCCGTACGAGAATCGATTCCAGAACTTCAAGAACCTGACGGGTATCGAAATGCTTGCAACAGCCATTGAGTCGATCGAGACGATCATCGTCGATCTGCCGACCATCCGCCCGCACAAGCTGGCGATGCACACCATGCAGAACCAGACCCTGGTGATCATTCGTGTGCGTTGCGCCGACGGCATCGAAGGCATCGGCGAATCCACCACCATCGGTGGCCTGGCCTACGGCAATGAAAGCCCGGACAGCATCAAGACCAACATCGACACGCACTTCGCACCGTTGTTGATCGGCCAGGACAGCGGCAATGTCAATGCCGCCATGTTGCGCCTGGAGCGCAGCATCCGTGGCAACACCTTCGCCAAATCCGGTATCGAAACCGCGCTGCTCGACGCCCAGGGCAAACGCCTCGGCCTGCCGGTGAGCGAGTTGCTCGGCGGCCGTGTGCGTGACGCGCTGCCCGTGGCCTGGACCCTGGCCAGCGGCGACACCGAGAAAGACATCGCCGAAGCGGAAAAAATGCTCGACCTGCGCCGCCACCGCATCTTCAAACTGAAGATCGGCGCCGGTGAGGTCAACCGTGACCTGGCCCACGTGATTGCGATCAAGAAAGCCCTGGGTGACCGCGCCAGCGTGCGGGTCGACGTCAATCAGGCCTGGGACGAAGCGGTGGCGCTACGGGCCTGCCGGATCCTCGGCACCAATGGCATCGACCTGATCGAACAGCCGATCTCGCGCAACAACCGCGCCGGCATGGCCCGCCTCAACGCCATGAGCCCGGCGCCGATCATGGCCGACGAATCCATCGAATGCGTGGAAGATGCGTTCAACCTGGCTCGCGAAGGTGCGGCTTCGGTGTTCGCCCTGAAGATCGCCAAGAACGGTGGCCCACGTGCTGTATTGCGCACCGCCGCCATCGCCGAAGCGGCCGGTATCGCCCTGTACGGCGGCACCATGCTCGAAGGTGGCCTGGGCACCATGGCCTCGGCCCATGCCTTCGTCACCCTGAACAAACTGGCGTGGGACACCGAACTGTTCGGCCCGCTGCTGCTGACCGAAGACATTCTCAGCGAACCGCTGGTGTACCGCGATTTTGAACTGCACGTGCCGAACACCCCGGGTCTGGGCCTGAGCCTGGATGAGGAGCGCCTGGCGTTCTTCCGCCGCGACAAGACCATTCATCAAGCCTGAGGAGAGCATTATGCTGTTCCACGTAAAAATGACCGTGAACCTGCCGGTCGACATGAACCCGGAGGCAGCCGCCAAACTCAAGGCTGACGAAAAAGCCCTGGCCCAGCGTCTGCAAGAGCAGGGCAAGTGGCGCCACCTGTGGCGCATCGCCGGGCACTACGCCAACTACAGCGTGTTCGATGTCGACAGCGTTCAGGAACTGCATGACCTGCTGATGCAATTGCCACTGTTTCCGTACATGGCCATCGAGATCGACGCGATGTGCCGGCATCCTTCTTCCATCCGTGACGATGACCGCTGAGTCCAGCCTGTTCAGCGCGCTACGCTAATAATTACAAGATGAGGAACCCAGAATGAACGTCAAGATTTCCCACACTGCCGAAGTCCAGAAATTTCTCGAAGAAGCCAGCGGCCTGCTCAACGACGCCGGCAATCCACGGACCAAGGCGCTGGTGTACCGCATCCTGCGTGATTCGGTGAACATCATCGAAGACCTGGCCGTGACCCCGGAAGAATTCTGGAAAGCCGTCAACTACCTCAACGTGCTGGGTGCGCGCCAGGAAGCCGGGCTGCTGGTGGCCGGTGTCGGTCTGGAGCATTACCTCGACCTGTTGATGGACGCCGAAGACGAACAGGCCGGCAAGTCCGGCGGCACGCCGCGCACCATCGAAGGCCCGCTGTACGTGGCGGGTGCGCCGCTGTCGGTGGGCGAAGCGCGCCTCGACGATGGCGTCGATCCGGGCGTGACCCTGTTCATGCAAGGCCGCGTGTTCAACACCGCTGGCGAACCCCTGGCTGGTGCCGTGGTAGACGTCTGGCACGCCAATACCGGTGGCACCTACTCGTACTTCGATACCACGCAGTCGGAATTCAACCTGCGTCGCCGCATCGTGACCGATGCCGAAGGCCGCTACCGTTTCCGTAGCATCGTGCCGTCGGGCTACGGCTGCCCGCCGGACGGTCCGACCCAGCAACTGCTCGATCAACTGGGCCGTCATGGCCAGCGTCCGGCGCACGTGCACTTCTTCATTTCCGCGCCGGATCATCGCCACCTGACCACCCAGATCAACCTCGACGGCGATCAGTACCTGCACGACGATTTTGCCTACGCCACCCGTGACGAATTGATCGCCAGGATCACCTTCAGTGACGATCAGCAGCGCGCGGCGGCCCATGGTGTGAGCGGTCGCTTTGCCGAAATCGAGTTCGACTTCACCTTGCAGTCGTCGGCCCAGCCTGAAGAGCAGCAGCGCCACGAGCGGGTCCGCGCACTGGAAGACTGATTATCCGCGCTCCCCTGTAGGAGCTGTCGAGTGCAACGAGGCAGCGATCTTTCAAGATCAAAAGATCGTCCGAACGCGGCCCGAGCCTTCGGCAGCTCCTACAGGGGATTGATGTTGTTCGATGACCCCTTCACAGGTCAGTGCATTGATACACCGCTGCAAGGACTGCCTTAGAATGCCCCGACGCAACCTATAACAACAATGAGAGTGACCCGATGATGCAAGCTCAACTGTTGAGTCAGCGCAGCAGAGTATTCGACCATGCCGACCCTTATGCGGTGTCGGGCTACGTCAATCAGCACGTCGGCAACCACTGCATTCTCATGCCCCGCGCCGGCAGTCCGCTGGCCAGCCTTGATCATCGCAAGTTCGCCAGCCTCGACTTGTGCCGCATCAGCTACGGTGCCAGCGTGCGCGTGACGTCCGGTGCGCTGGACAGCATTTATCACCTGCAAGTGCTGCTGCGCGGCAATTGCCTGTGGCGTGGCCACGGCCAGGAACATTACTTCGCTCCCGGCGAATTGCTGCTGATCAATCCCGATGATCCGGTGGACCTGACGTACTCCGCCGATTGCGAAAAATTCATCCTCAAAGTCCCGACCCGCTTGTTCGAATCGGTCTGCGATGAGCAGCGCTGGCGCTATCCGCGGCAGGGCGTGCGGTTTCTGGAAAACCGTTATCAGCTCAATGAACTGGAAGGTTTCGTCAACCTGTTGGCGATGATCTGCCAGGAGGCTGAATCCACCGAGCAGATCCCCAGGGTGCAGGAGCATTACACGCAGATCATCGTCAGCAAGATGCTCAGCCTGATGAAAACCAATGTCTGCCGCCTCGAACCGGGCTCGCAGACGGCCACGTTCGAGGCGATTGCCGATTACATCGCCAATAACCTCAAGCAGGACATCGACAGCGAAGCACTGGCGCGCCAGGCGCACATGAGCCTGCGCTCGTTGTACGGACTGTTCGAGCGCAATGCCGGCCTTACGCCGAAAAACTACCAGCGCCAGAAACGCCTGGAACGCATCAACGCCTGCCTCAGCGACCCGACCTGCAACGTGCGCAACGTCACCGAAGTGGCGATGGATTACGGCTTCCTGCACCTGGGCCGGTTCTCCGACAGCTATCGCAAGCAGTTCGGCGAATTGCCGTCCGATACCCTCAAACGCCGGCACTGAATCAATATCCCCTGTAGGAGCTGCCGAAGGCTCGGGCCGCGTTCGGACGATCTTTTGATTTTGCTTTAAAGGCAAGATCAAAAGATCGCAGCCTTCGGCAGCTCCTACATGAGTGCGTATTCCATAACGGAGTCGCCGCAAGTAGCGATCGGTGAGCCCTGCACAAAACGGATAAAGGTCTGCACCCCGCGGATACTCCAGCCTGCCCCCCCGTCCTAGCATGGCCCTGCCTGAACAATAACAATGGAGGCGGCGGCCATGTCCCTGCGACCCGAATATTTGCATTCCCTGCTTGAAGACGATCCCGAGCAGGGCCTCTATCGCTGCAAACGCGAAATGTTCACCGACCCCCGGTTGTTCGACCTGGAGATGCAGCACATCTTCGAGGGCAACTGGCTGTACCTGGCACACGAAAGCCAGATCCCCAACATCAACGATTTCTACACCACCACCATGGGGCGCCAGTCGATCTTCATTGCGCGCAACAAGGACGGTGTACTCAACGCCTTCATCAATGCCTGCAGCCATCGCGGCGCGACCCTGTGCCGACACAAGTCCGGCAACAAGAGCTCCTACACCTGCCCGTTCCACGGCTGGACCTTCAACAACTCCGGCAAGCTGCTCAAGGTCAAGGATCCGGCCAACGCCGGCTACCCGTCGAGTTTCAACTGCGAAGGCTCCCACGACCTGACCCGTGTCGCGCGTTTCGAGTCCTATCGCGGCTTCCTGTTCGGCAGCCTCAAGGCCGATGTGCTGCCACTGGTCGAGCACCTGGGCGAGTCGGCGAAGATCATCGACATGATCGTCGACCAGTCCGCCGATGGCCTGGAAGTGCTGCGCGGCTCCTCCAGCTACATCTACGAAGGCAACTGGAAACTCACCGCCGAAAACGGCGCCGACGGCTACCACGTCAGCTCCGTGCACTGGAACTACGCCGCCACCCAGAACCAGCGCAAACAGCGCGAAGCCGGTGACAGCAATCCGACCATGAGCGCCGGCAGCTGGGCCAAGCAGGGCGGTGGTTTCTATTCCTTCGACAAGGGCCACATGCTGCTCTGGACCCGCTGGGCCAACCCGGAGGACCGTCCGCTGTACGAGCGTCGCGATCAGCTGGCGCAAGACTTCGGCAAGGCCCGCGCCGACTGGATGATCGAGAATTCGCGCAACCTGTGCCTGTACCCCAACGTGTACCTGATGGACCAGTTCAGCTCGCAGATCCGTATCGCCCGGCCGATCTCGGTCAACCGCACGGAAATCACCATCTACTGCATCGCCCCCAAGGGCGAGAGCGATCACGCCCGTTCCAGCCGGATTCGTCAGTACGAAGATTTTTTCAACGTCAGCGGCATGGCCACGCCGGACGACCTGGAGGAATTCCGCTCCTGCCAGACCAGCTATCAGGGCAGCGTCACCACCTGGAACGACATGTCCCGGGGAGCCGAGCACTGGATCGAAGGTGCCGACGAAGCCGCCAAAGAGATCGACCTGCATCCGCTGCTCAGTGGCGTGCGCACCGAAGACGAAGGCCTGTTCGTGCTGCAACACAAGTACTGGCAGCAGACCATGCTCAAGGCCCTGGCTGCCGAGCAGTCGAAACTGATCGCCGTGGAGGACGTGCAATGACCATCACCTTTGATGCCGTACGCGATTTCCTCTACCGCGAAGCGCGCTACCTCGACGACCGGCAGTGGGACGAATGGCTGGAAATGTACGCCCCCGACGCGACGTACTGGATGCCGTCCTGGGACGACAACGACGAATTGACCGAGGACCCGCAGCGGGAAGTCTCGCTGATCTGGTACGGCAACCGCACGGGCCTTGAAGACCGCATCTTTCGCATCAAGACCGAGCGCTCCAGCGCCAGCGTGCCGGACACCCGCACCTCCCACAACATCAGCAACATCGAGCTGCTCGAACAGGCCGACGGACTGTGCAAGGTGCGCTTTAACTGGCACACCCTGAGTTTTCGCTACAAGACCGTCGACAGCTATTTCGGCAGCAGTTTCTACACCCTCGACGTGCGCGGTGAAAACCCGTTGATCAAGGCCAAGAAAGTGATCCTGAAGAACGACTACGTTCGTCAGGTCATCGATGTTTACCACCTGTGAGGCGGCCGTCATGACCCATTCCATTGCATTCAACTTTGAAGACGGCGTCACCCGATTCATCGACGCCAATGCCGGCGAAACGGTGGCCGATGCCGCGTACCGCCAGGGCATCAATATTCCGCTGGACTGCCGCGACGGCGCTTGCGGCACCTGCAAGTGTTTTGCCGAAGCCGGCACCTACGACTTGGGTGAGGAGTACATCGAAGACGCCCTCAGCCCTGAAGAGGCCGAGCAGGGTTTTGTCCTGACCTGCCAGATGCGCGCCCAAAGCGATTGCGTGGTGCGCGTACCGACCTCCTCGCAGGTTTGCCGCACCCGTCAGGCCTGCTACGACGCGACCATCAGCGCCGTGCGCCAGTTGTCCGACAGCACCATCGCGCTGTCGATCAAGGGCGAGGCCTTGAGCAAGCTGGCGTTCCTGCCGGGGCAATATGTGAACCTGGGGATCCCCGGCAGCGAGCAGACCCGTGCCTATTCGTTCAGCTCGTTGCAGCGCGACGGCGAGGTCAGCTTCCTGATCCGCAACGTGCCCGGTGGCTTGATGAGCAGTTTCCTGACCGGCATGGCCAAGGCCGGTGACAGCATGAGCCTGGCAGGTCCCTTGGGCAGCTTTTACCTGCGCGACATCCGTCGGCCGCTGTTGCTGTTGGCCGGTGGCACCGGGCTGGCCCCGTTCACCGCGATGCTGGAGAAGATCGCCGAGCAGGGCAGCGATCATCCGCTGCATCTGATCTACGGCGTGACCCACGATTTCGACCTGGTGGAAGTCGACCGCCTCGAAGCCTTCGCCGCGCGCATCCCCAACTTCACCTTCAGCGCTTGCGTCGCCAGCCCCGAGAGTCAGCACCCGCTCAAGGGCTACGTGACCCAGCACATCGAGCCAAAGCATTTGAACGATGGCGACGTCGACGTTTACCTGTGCGGCCCGCCGCCGATGGTCGAGGCCGTCAGCCAGTTCATCCGCGAACAAGGCATCGCACCGGCCAACTTCTACTTCGAGAAATTCGCCGCCAGCGCGGCATAACCGTATTTCGCTGATCCCTGTAGGAGCTGCCGAGTGAAACGAGGCTGCGATCTTTTGATTGTGCTTTTCAAAATCCAGGATCAAAAGATCGCAGCCTTCGGCAGCTCCTACAGAGGGAGGCGTTGGCGTGAGCACGAGGATGACCATGAACCGATTTCACGAAAAAGTCGCACTGATCACCGGCGCTGCCCAAGGCATCGGGCGACGGGTGGCCGAGCGTATGGCCGCCGAAGGGGCGAAGCTGATCCTGGTGGATCGCTCCGACCTGGTATTCGAAGTGCAGCAACAACTGGCTGCGACCACCCAGGTATTAGCCCTGACCGCCGACCTTGAACAATACGAGGAATGCTGTCGGGTGATGCAAACCGCCGTCGAGCGCTTCGATCGCCTCGACGTGCTGGTCAATAACGTCGGCGGGACGATCTGGGCCAAGCCGTTCGAGCACTATGAAGCCTCGCAGATCGAGGCCGAGGTTCGCCGTTCGCTGTTCCCGACCTTGTGGTGTTGCCATGCCGCGCTGCCGTTCATGCTGGAGCAGGGCAGCGGGGCGATCGTCAACGTATCCTCCATCGCCACCCGCAGCCTCAACCGCGTGCCCTATGGCGCGGCAAAAGGCGGGGTGAATGCCTTGACCGCTTGTCTGGCGTTCGAAACCGCCGGTCGTGGCGTGCGGGTCAACGCCACTGCACCTGGCGGCACCGAAGCACCGCCGCGACGCATACCTCGCAACGGTGCCGAGCAGAGTGAGCAGGAAAAGCTCTGGTACCAGCAGATCGTCGACCAGACCCTCGACAGCAGTTTGATGAAACGCTACGGCACCCTGGATGAGCAGGCGGGGGCTATTCTGTTTCTGGCCAGCGACGAAGCGTCCTATATCACCGGCATGGTCATGCCCGTGGGCGGCGGCGATCAGGGCTGAGGCGAGCGACAGACAACCCCATCCGCAAACAACGGAGTCATGGTGATGAGTGACAAACCCACGATCGTGCTGGTCCATGGTTTTTGGGGCGGCGCTGCCCACTGGAACAAGGTCATCGTCAAATTGCTCAGTCGGGGTGACACGAACATTCGTGCCGTCGAGTTACCGCTGACTTCGCTGGCCGAGGATGCCGAGCGTACGCGCAAGATGGTCGCCCAGGTGCCGGGGCCGGTGCTGCTGGTGGGGCATTCCTATGGCGGTGCGGTGATCACTGAAGCGGGTGATTTGCCGAATGTGGTTGGCCTGGTGTATATCGCCGCGTTCGCGCCGGACGCCGGTGAAAGCCCCGGTGGCATCACGCAACGGCATCTGCCAGCGGCGGCGGCCAACCTGGCTCCTGATAGCGACGGTTACCTGTGGGTCAAGCCAGAGCTCTATCACGAAAGCTTCTGTCAGGACCTGCCGGCGACCGAAGGGTTGGTCATGGGCCTCACCCAGAAAGCGCCGCTGGCAAGTACCTTCGGTGACACTATCGGCACGGTGGCCTGGAAGAAAAAACCATCGTGGTATCAGATTTCGACCGGGGACCGGATGATCGCTCCACAAAACCAGCAATGGATGGCTGAGCGGCTGAACGCCCGGGAGATTCTGACCTTGACTGCCAGCCATGCGTCCCTGGCGTCGATGCCCGCCGAAGTGGCGGCATTGATCGACAGGGCAGCGACGGCGTTGGCCAAGGGTTAGGGGCCAAGTGCAAGCGGATTCGGGAATCTTCAAGGCGATGTCTGGTCGGTATTTTGGAGAAGGGTGAGTGTAAGGTAAGTAAGTCAACCTGATATCACTGCCCAGGAGGAGGTGACTATGAGCGTTCCGATACTGAACAAAATGCACATGAACGGCTATGAGGTACTCAGAGTGAGCAACGGCCCCTGGCGGGTATGTACCCAGGGTGACCGACTGGCTTCATTTGACAGTCGGGAAGAAGCACTGGCGTTTGCCGCGTCGCTGCCCGGCTACAGGGCTCGTGCTGGCAGGCTTGCGCGTAGCCATCAAGCAAAGTGAAGTCCAGCCCGAAGCCCCGGTTCTCCGGGGCTTCTTCATGATGCAACGGCGCTAGTAGCCGCCGCCTCCGCTGGGGCGGGAGGGTTCTCGAGCCTTTTGCTGCATGTGGCTCCATTCCGCGCACGTCATAAAGCTTTTGTGGTCGACCATGCCGCGGCCATCGAAACTGACGTTGTACGGCTGCTGATGGTCGGCATGAGTCAGTCTGTAGTCAAAGCACGTACCGGGTTCGACGGTGCGATCGGTGACCGCCAGGGGCTGGCCGCCGATTTGCCGGACTTGCTCCTGGGTCATGCCGGTGTCGACTTTCGCGACCAGCGGCTGATCCTGGTAGATCGAGTTGGTGCTGCAGCCTGCCAACGCGGTCAGTGCGACGACCAGCGTGAATAGAGGCCTGTTCATGGCAGCGCTCCCGCTATTGAGCCTTGTTGCGGCTAATGACCTTGGCTTTCACTTCCTCGGCATAGCCGGACAGTTTTGCTTCATCACCCTGAAACAAAGCACACAGTTTCTGAACGGCTTGCGCGTCGACGTCGTTCCCGAGCAGGCGCAATTGCTGCTCGATGCGCAACAGCTCCACAGCCGACCAGCGCAAATCTGACGCAAGCCCTTGCAGA
Source organism: Pseudomonas sp. P4_B3 (assembly GCF_056402295.1). Classification (NCBI taxonomy): domain Bacteria; kingdom Pseudomonadati; phylum Pseudomonadota; class Gammaproteobacteria; order Pseudomonadales; family Pseudomonadaceae; genus Pseudomonas; species Pseudomonas sp. P4_B3. The sequence goes on along the minus strand of NZ_JBFUHR010000014.1, from coordinate 47,012 downwards.
TCACGCCGAAGTTCCTGTTCCGATTCGTTAAGCCACATGACGACCTCCTGAACTCCTCACTCCGGAATTTTAGACCTGTTTACCGCACCAGATGTTGTGTTCGTCTGATTCAGCAGGGTTTCCTTTGGTCGGGAAAATAAATGCGAACATGAAAGTACGCTGTTCTACTCAAGAAAGATGGATGCCTTATCTGAACGCAAGGAACTAACCGGGCAAAGTGATATCAATGAAAGTCGCCGAATCGTTGGGGATGGATGTAGGGGCGACGGCGAGCTACATTCTCTTTTTTCTAATTTAAGGAAGCAGCATGCGGATGTTGATGGGGGGAGTCGCTCTGGCATTGCTGGCCGGGTGTTCGTTGCCGGCGTCGCTGGTACCGGGCGAGCCGAATGTCAGCAAGCACAGCACGAAGGCGCCAAAAGAGTATGCGGCGTGTGTTTTGCCTGCCTGGCAAAAGGAAGTAGCGAATACGACCCAGGTTTCGATATCCAACGGATTTCGCATCACCGCGCCGAGTGTGATCACGGCCGACGAAGTGCTGGATATCGTGAAGTACAAGGACGGCAGCCGGATATCGCTGTATCAGGGGCCACCTTGGGCCAAGTCCGGCGACCTGCGCAAAATCGTGCGTGATTGCTTGTAAGCGCGAGAGAGTGAAAATCGGTCGCCGACCGTTTTTCGCCGAATCGAGAAAAAACCGGATGTCTGGTGTGCATCCGGTTTTTTTTGCGCGCCATTTGCCTGCGTGAAATTTACCGTGTATTTTTTCATGAAATTATAAATAGAAAATTTCATGAGGCTTGCATGTTTCAGCAGTCCGACCAACACGTTGCCAGCTATTACGCCCACACCTGCGCCGATCGTCTGGTCAATCGAGCCGCACTGGAGGGTGAGCAAGACACCGAAGTGCTGATCATCGGGGCCGGTTTCAGTGGTTTGCACACGGCTTTGCGCCTGGCGCTGGCCGGCAAGCGCGTGACCTTGCTCGAAGCCAGTCGGGTGGCCTGGGCCGCGTCCGGGCGTAATGGCGGCCAGGCGATTCTCGGCTGGTCGTGCGACATGCCACCGTTGGAAGCGGCGCTGGGTTACGAACGGGCGCGGCGACTGTGGGACGGCATGCGCTGGGCCGCACGCGAGTTGCGTGATTTGCCCGGCCGCCATGGGTTCGATTGCGACTACCGCGCCGGCCATCTCTGGACTTCGGTGATGCCGCGTCGGGTCGGACTGCTGACGGAGTGGCAACACGAGGCCAGCCACAAGTGGGGCCACGACAAACTGCAATTTATCGAGCGCAGCGATTTGCCGCAGTGGGTGGCCAGCGAGCGTTATCAGGCCGGCCTGTTCGATCCCGAGGGCGGGCATTTGAATCCGCTGAAACTGGCCCTCGGCCTTGCCGATGCGATTGAGCGGGCCGGTGGGCGCATCCACGAGCAAAGCAAGGCGCTGAGCTATGGCGAGGAGGGCGACGGGTTTGTGGTGACCACCGAGCGCGGTCGTATTCGTGCCGATGTGCTGGTGCTGGCGTGCAACGCCTACCTCGACCGGCTCGACCCGCAACTGGCGAGTTGCGTGTTGCCGGTCGGGACCTATCAGGTCGCGACTGCGCCGCTCACCAAGGACCAGGCCACGGCACTGCTGCCGAGCAATGTATGCGTGACCGACAACCAGTTCGTGCTCGATTACTTCCGCCGCACCCCGGACAACCGCCTGCTGTTCGGCGGTGGTTGCACTTACCTGGGCGGGATGCCGAAGGACATCGCCGCGGCGACCCGGCCGTTCCTGGAGCGCGTGTTCCCGCAACTCACCGGCGTCGATCTGGAGTTTGCCTGGGGCGGACACATTGATCTGACCCTCAAACGCACGCCGGATATCGGACGGCGCGGCGATCTTTACTGGATGCAGGGGTATTCCGGGCATGGCGTGTTGCCGACACTGGCCGCGGCGCGGGCGGTGTCCGACGCGATCCTCGGTCAGCCCGACGAGTTGTCCCTGTACCAGGGCCTGAACAACGGCAGTTTTCCCGGCGGCAAATACCTGGCCGCGCCGCTGGAAGCCATCGGCAAGGCCTGGTATCGACTGCGCGACAGCATTTGAAGCGACACTTTCTGGAAGCCTCAAGATGGACATGCAAGAAGAAATCTCGGCGCTGGCGATCCTGATCCAGGACCTGCGCAAACACAAAAAGTACACCCTGAAGGAACTGGCGGACAAAATCGGTCGCTCCGTGGGTTTTCTGTCCCAGGTCGAGCGCGGCCTCTCGCGCCCGACGGTAGCGGACTTGACCGCGATCAGCGAAACCCTCGGCGTGCCGACCACCTATTTCTACAGCCTGCCCAAACCCATGGCCTTGTCCTGGGTCACCCGCCCGGACGAGCGCCGCACGCTGTACTACGCCGAGGGCATCACCGACATCCTCGTTTCGCCAAAAATGCGCGCGTCCTTTTCGATGCTCGAAAGCCAGCTCGAACCCGGCGCCAGTAGCGGTGACCGACACATGAAGGACAGCTCGGAGCAGGGCGGTTACGTCCTGGAAGGGCAGTTGACCCTATGGCTCGACGACAACGAACCGGTGACCCTGCATCCCGGCGACAGCTTTCAACTGGCCAGCCATGCGCACTGCCGCTACGGCAACCGGTCCGACCAACTGACCCGCGTGCTTTGGGTTTACACCTGATAACGACAAGGAACAAATCGATGGATGCTGTGTGCTCTGATCTGCTGGCCGAGGTTCGCAACTTCCGCCACTGCAACCCCGAAGTGCGTTACGTCGACCTGATCTCCCTGGATATTCCAGGGCATTTCTACGGCAAGCGCTACCCGATCGAGATGCTGGAAAAAGTCGCTGCCGGCAGTGCACTGAAGCTGCCGCAAAACTGCGTGCTGCTCGGCACCCAGGGCGGGCTGTTCAAGATCGGTGATTACTGCTTCAACGATGGTGACCCGGACGCGCTGCGCCGTTTGGTGCCCGGTACGCTGAAGCTGGTGAGCTGGGAAAAACAGCCCTTGGGCCAGATGCTGATCACCTCCGACGGCACGGAAAAACCCATCGAATTCGAACCCCGTGAAGTGCTGGCGCAGGTGCTGCAACGGCTCAAGCGCAAGGGCATTCATCCGGTGGTGGCCTTCGAGCTGGAGTTTTACCTGTTCGACAGTCACCTGAAGGACGGCTTGCCGCAGTTCCCCCGTGATGCGTTGACCGGTGATGCCGACGATCAGCCGAACATGCACATCGAACGCTTGTCGCGCTTCGCCCCGGTACTCGATGAAATGGTCGAGACCGCGCGAGCCCAAGGCATCGATGCCACGGTGATTACCGCCGAACTCGGCCCGGGGCAGTTCGAAATCAACTTCGGCCATTGCGATGACGGCCTGCGTGCCGCCGACTGGGCCGCCCTGTTCTGCCGCAGTACCCGGGGCGTGGCGCTCAAGCACAACTACCGCGCCAGCTTCATGGCCAAACCCTACCTGCAGCACCCCGGCAGCGGCATGCACGTGCATGTCAGCCTGTATGACCAGGCCGGCAACAACCTGCTGGCGGCGAACGGCCAGCGGGCGCTGCGCCATGCGGTGGCCGGATGCCTGGAGGTGTTGCCGCACTGCATGCCGATCTTTGCTCCGAACCACAACGCCATGCGCCGCTTGAGCGCCACGGTGAACGTCGCGTCCCGCGCCAGTTGGGGCTTCGAGGATCGCGATGCCTGCTTGCGCATTCCGGAGTCGGACATCAAGAACCTGCGCATTGAACATCGCCTGGCGGGCGCCGATGCCAACCCCTATCTGGCGTTGGCGGCGATTCTGGTGGGGTTGGAGCAAGGCCTGGAAGGGGAGCGCGAGCCGATTGCACCGCTCAACGAAGACCGCAGCAGTGGCATCGATTTTCCGTTGGAAATGCTCGAAGCGGTGCAGGCTATGCAAAGTCATTCAGTGCTGCGCGAAGGCTTGGGGGCGGAGTTCGTGGACGTCTACTGCGAAAACAAGCGTCAGGATCATCTGGCATTTCTGCATGACATCAGCGCGCGGGAGTATCGCTGGTTCCTGTAGTTGCCCTTTGAAAACATGTGGATATTGAAGGGGTTAGAACGTTTAGTAACTGGATGGTGAATAAAAATATCTTGTTACAGGCCGAAATATTCCGTAATATCCGCGCCGCGTTCACCACCACGGTTTATGCATTTTTAAATCCCAGGCGTCCATCAGCTGCCTGGGATTTTTTTTGCCTGAAAATCATTGAGACAGCAGTGGAGCCCTCTCATGGCTATCAGCCGAGAGGCGGGACAGGCGGGGTTTCTCTCGATTCAATCCACTTGACCACTGGCCGAATCGCCTTGGCTAACGATAATTTGGCAGTCTTTGGTGATTGTTTGCTTGAGGTTTCGACCGGTGAATTCCATTACCTGGCCGTCAATGACGTTGCTTTCAAGGACTACTTGAATTGTGCTTTCACCCATTGTAACCACAAGCCTCTTGTGGGCCTGCCACAACGGTAGTTTCTATATTGCCTGCTTTAAATTTTCTCATTGTGCTACTCCCTGTAAGTGCTGGAATTGGCTGTGTTATTTCAGCTGCATCAGGTTTCTGTTTTAACGGTGCATCAGGCTGCATCTTCCTGCAGAGTCGAAGGCCAGAACTCTACAATTCATTGGATAAATGCAGGCCCCGATAGAATTCAGGTCACCAGTGTATTATCACTTTGCTCAGCGGTGGAATGTAAATTCACGGATGTAATGCCATGGGGGTTTTGGCAGCAGTGCAAACTCCGAAGTGCTATCAAAACCCATTCCTCAGTCGAGAGCCTTAATCAATAGTTGTTGCGCTCATAAAATTCAACATCCATTTTAATTAGCTTATCATAATTGTCGACCAACTCGTAGAAGGATTTCTTAGCGTAAAGGTAGGTTTTAGATCTACTCCTGAACATGAACGTGTCTGGCGATACCATACCAGGAAAACGACTAACGCCATTTTCGTGGAGAACAAAAACAGCATCGCCTATCCATCCAATTATTCCATAGTGCAAATTATCATTTTTAATATTTTCGAATTTTTTAACACAAGTGAGCCCGTTTTCCGGGCATCGAACTGGAGTGAATGCACGAAATTGATTCAGCTCAATATTTCCAATCGGCTTCCATTTGGAAAATAATGATTTTCCACTTTGTGAGACGCTGATATTTTTCCACACTTCATCATCCCCAAATGGAAAAACGACTTCAAAATTATTTGGGTCGGCGCCAACAATTTCAATGTTTTGAAAAAAAACTGACTTTTCATCTTTCGCATAATTTGCCATTTGCTCCTGCTGCCAGGTTGCTAGTAGAGGCGCGCTGCCCTCGAGCGCTTTAAACTGAGGAGAGTATGGTGCAACACTCCTGAGTCGGCGTTCCTCAACATGATCGATCTGATTGCTTTCTGATCTAAAACATCTCCACGACATGAGATTGTGGAAAAAAAAAGGCATGCCGAAACCGCAGGGCGTTTCCTTGTGCTCTGTTTTGGTCATCCAGTAAACATGCCCTTTTTTAACAACATAGTTGCTGGAGATAAAACGCAGTTTGGTTGTGCATTTGCCCTGCGAGTCATTGGTGAACTCGCGACAAATTTCTTTACCCGGATTATTCTTGGTTTCTGTCTCCGGTCTATTGGCAGAGGAAGTGTCACAGCCGATCAAGGCGGTGCCCAATATATAGATCAATAAATACTCAGGCTTCACCGAACAGTCTCCATTCGATATTTTCCTCTTCGACCGTCACACGGTCGGCGAGCAGGAAGCGGCTGTGACGATGCTTGACGTTCAGGGTCGGCATGATGTCGCCCTTCTCGAAGCGCCGGGGCTCGCCTTTTTCCAGGCGCGACCAAGATTGACCGGCGATACTTTCCGCCAGCCAATAACCAGTGTGCGTGCAGGCTTGGCCGCTGATGCAGGTCGGTCTTTTGATGTAGTCGATCGGTATAAAGGCCGAGGAGCCCGGCATGGGCCGGCCGGTGGCGGGTTCGAGGACTTTGGCCTTGGCCAGTTGGTGAATCAGTGCTTCGCTGGGCTTTTCTGGTGGGACATTGGCCAGGCGTTCTTCGAGCCATTGGAGCTTGCCGTCCCAAGCAGGCAACGTGGCAGGCGGCAGTGGGACGATCTCGTTGATCTCGGGGACTTTGGGATTGGCGTAGGAGTAACCCGAGAGGATTTTCCAGATTTTTTCGTAGCGATCGGCGCGTTCGAGGTCTTCCTGTTGGCCCAGGTAGTACATCCGATCATCCGGCTCCGGACCACGGAAGCCTTTGCTCAAAAAAGAAGTCGAAGTGCTGTCACCGGCCGCTGCCCCGTGCTGGAATGCTTCGAGTGCTTCCTGATAACGCCCTTTCGTCGATAAATTAATACCTAGTGCTCTTGCCGCTTTGCCGTTTCCTTGCTCCCCAGCGCAACGGCGCATTTGCCGGGCAACGTCCGGGGCAATGTTGATCGGCGCCAACTTGTCTGCGACATAGGCTTGAGCTAGCGCATTACCTTCATCAGCGGCTTTACGGTAGTAACGCAACGCTATTTCGTAATCCTGCTGCAACCCGGCCGCGCCGTGTTGCAGGAAGATACCGACAAAGTAATATCCCGTTGCCACGCCCGCGTTGATCAGTTGCTCACTCATGCGCAAATGCTCTTCACCCCGGAGTTTGAACGTACCGCGCATCGCTCCGTTTTGCAGGTTGATATTGGCTTTGTAATGTCCGCTCTCACTGGCGATGCGATACAGGCGCTCGATTTGCACATCGACGGCTTCGTCTTGCTTGAGCTGGTTGTTCTTTTGCAGCCAGCGCGCGTATTTGAACAGCACATCGGTTTCGGCGGATGGCGCGGGAATCTGCTCGTGCACACAAGTAAAGGCCATATTGGCCTTGGCTTCAGTTAAAGGATTCAAGGGCGTTTCCTTGGTCGAAGTAGAAGTTGGACTACTGGTATCGCAGGCGACCAGCAGTAGATATGAGAGCAACAAGATCCGGCGCATCAGTCGAGGTCCGACAAGTCGGATTCGCCGAAATAGAATTCCACGAGGGGAGCGTAGGGAGTCAATTGTTCCGATTGAAAATCCTTGTTCCGATTTATGATTTCTTCCCACGCTTCGAACGCCTTTTCAGGGTCATCCTGCGCACCCAATCCATTCGTATGCATCTCCCACAACCGCCGCCGCAACCCCTGCGTCACACTCGCCCACTCATGCGCAATGTTCAGCTCGCTATCCACCTGCATGCTGCGGGTGTTGATGTTGGCCGAGCCGTGAGTGGTGAACACATCGTCAACAATCATCAACTTGGAGTGGATGTACACCGGCATCCAGGGCTTACCGGCGGGTGAGTCGGGGGCAACCAGTGAGCACACATGGACTTTCAGGCCGGAGAGTTCCGGGAGTTTGGCAAAAGTCTCTTTCTCGATTGCCTCGATTTGGCTCTGGAGTGCGGTTTTGCGCCAATCGTTGTCCCAATTCTTGCGCCGCTGAGCTTCCTTGGCCTTGTCGCTGAGATCGGTCCCGCCCAATGCGTCGGTGAGTTTCGTCATCGTGACCAAGGCGTACTGCTCCAGCCGTTCGCCCAGGCTGGTTTCCAGTGCCGCGGCGTCAGCTTTTGCCTGTTCAATACGCCGTAACTTGGTGATTGCAGGCATGGTATGGCCGCGCCCGAGGCTTTCGAGCATGCGCTGGGTGTTCACGGTGCCGGAGCCTATGCCGCCCTTGCTTGCATTGGTGATCACAAACAGGTGCAAGGGGCCGTGTATGGCGGGGTCGCGCCCGGCCTTGGTCTGGCCGGCGGCGACGGCCTTGATCAATTCGGCCAGGGGTGGCCAGCGGAAATACTGGTTTTCGATGTAGATGAACTGGGTCGCATTGTTGACGGCTTGCAGGTACAGCTTCTCGATATCGCGCTTGCCCTCCTGGGCCTGGGTGCGCAGGATCTGCGCGATCTGTCGGGTGGCTTGCGGGGCGCATTGCTGTTGCGGCCCGATCTCTTTGGCTTGGCGCAGGTCGAGCAAGTCCTCGCCGGTTTCCTTGCGCCAGGCGCTGGCGAAGTTGTGGTGCAGGTGTTCCAGGATCGGCCCACTGACCTGGCTTGAAATGTCCTGACGTGGGGTATCGCCACGCGGGCTCTTGTTGGGGGCGGGTTTGGTGTCCTTGTCACGGTTCACCGCCAAATGGTCATTGGTGTCCCAGTACTCGTCGAGCATGTTATGACCCATCACGAAACCGACGGCGCGGTCCGGCAGTTCATAATCGACGAGAACGGTTTTTTGATGATGGGTCGCTGTCGCAGTCAGGATGAATTGCGTGGTGGCGCTGACCTGCGGGTCGAGACTTTTGTATTTCGCCTGATGGGCTATTTCGGCCCTCTCAAGTACGCTGAAACCGCGACTGACGAACACTGGAGTGCCGCGAGCCGCCAGATGCGCAGCGGCCATGTTGTCGGCAAGCGCACAGTTGGCAAACCACTGGCGGTCATAAGCATATTGCTCGTCCGTGGAGGGTTGCATCGCCCGGTCGTATATCCGGTACGGGCCTTTACCGGGCAGATTGGATTCGTCGGCAAAGCCCGCGCTGTTAAACGGCATTTCCCACCCCAATATCCGCACCTTGACGCCTTCGCGAGCCATGGCCATCAGCAATTCACCGATACGCGGCGATATTCCGTCGCGGATGAAATACATCGACGGCTGAAAGCCCCAGCAGATGATGTAGACAGTTGCCTTGGCCTTTGAAATGGCCAGGTGCACGGCCCGGAACGTTTCTTCCCCATTGATCAGCGGTTGATACGTCGCCATGGCGGGAGGGTATTCGGTATTGCGCACATACCATGGCGGGGTACAGGTCACCTCTTGGGTGTGCTGGAGTGCGACCGGTGTGACGATCTCGTATTGGCTCATTGTGTTTTCCCTTCCTGATCACCAGCGCCTTCCATCACCGTGGCATACAGGCCGCGGTGATCGGTGTGCGATATGGGCTGGCTCACCTCGGCGTGGGCTTGCGAAGGGTGGTTGTGCAGGCCACGATTGGCGAGTTCCGCCTGCTCGGCGTTGCGGTATTCCGTGGGCACCGGAATCTGGTAGGTCACACCGTTGGCCATCACCAACCGATAGCCCTGGGTGACGACCTGATGGTCGATCGACAGTTGCCCGGTCTTGTCCAGCACGCCCTGCTTGAGCACTGCGCCGTCGGCGTACAAGGTGTAGGGCATGCCTGCCCAGTTCTGGCTGGAGGCATTTGGGGCGGGTGGCAGGTTGACTCGTAAGGTCTGTCTGGACAGGCTTTGCGGATAGTCCGGATGCGTGGCCGTCATGCTCGCCGGGCCGCTGTACTCGAAATGCGCCGCCTTGACCTTGTGATCGCCCGCCGTGCCCGACTCGATGCCACACAGCTCCAGGCTGAGGTAGCTGCCGCCGCCGTTGAGGACGATTTTCTTCTTCGCCGTGATGTGGATTTCATCTTCCGTGCTGGTGATCTCCAACCCATGCCGGGCGATCAGCTCCAGGCGATCGTTTTGCGCCTGCACGCTGACCGGGCCCTGGTTGGCGATCAGCTTGAAGCCGAGCTTGCGCACGAACAGGCTCAGGCCTTGGCCGACGCCGATGAACAGGCGCTTGACCACGCTGAGGTTGGCCTCGCCACCGGCGTTGAGCATCAGGTTGTCTTTTGCCGCCAGTTGCAGGTGCTGGCCGCTGGTCAGGGCGATGCCCTGGGGTGCGCTGAGCAGCAGCACCGCGGCTTTCAGTTCGTCGAGTTGTTGGCGCATCAGCGCCAGTTGCGCGGGCACATCCGCGGGGTCGGCGTGGGCCGTCTGGGCATCTTCCGAGAGTACTTGCAGTTGTTCGCCGGCCTGTCGCAGGCGCTCGATCGCCGGGCCCATTTCCAGCACCGGCCCTTGGGCTTTGCTCTGTTCATCGGCACTGATAAACAGCCCCTTGCCCCCGCGAATCGCGCCCCAGGCATCGGTGCGCAGCTCAAAGCCTTCCCCACGTTTGGCCTTCTTCGCATCCACCACATGCCCAAGGTTGAGCTGGCTCTTGCCACTGTGTTCGGTGCTGAGCTTGATGTGCTCCTGCCCGCGGGTATCGTCCAGGCGCAGCTTGTTGTTGGCCGGGGTGCGCAGCACGTTGCGCTTTTCGTTGTACATCGTGACGGGGTCGGGGTGCTGGCTGTCGTGCAGGGCGTGGGCGATGTACGGCCGGTCGGGGTCGCCCTGTTCGAAGGCCACCGCCACTTCGGTGCCGGCGATCAGCGGCAGGTGCAGGCCGTGGGTGTCGCCGGCGTACACCCGGGCCAGGCGCAGCCAGGTGCTTTCGCGACCGGCGTCCCAGGTGTCGCGGTCGAACAGGAACTGCACTCGGTAGCGGCCCTCGGCGTCGGTATCGGCGTAGGGGTTGTGGGCCTGTGCGCTGCTCACCCGGGCCGGYACGGTGCCGGCGATCAAGGGTTTGGGCGGCACTTTTGGACGGAAGCACACCGTCTGCGCATAGGGGATGGCCTGGAAGCTGCACTCGAAGCTGCGGTCGCGGGCGGCGCCGGCCTTGAGCCCGATGATCACCGCCCGCGGCGCGAAGGCCTGGGGCGCGCCGTCGGTGACTTCCAGCACCTGGCCCGGCGCCAGGCGGGCGCTGCTGCTCATGCCGCGCAGGCGGGTGCGGCGGTTGAGGTAACGCTCGTGGCGCAGGCGCGCATAGAAGTAGCCGCTTTCGCACTGCACGTCTTCGGGGGAAGTCATGGCGGTCGCCGAGCGCGGTGTAGGGTTCGGCGTAGTGATAGGCCTCGCCGTAGGTGCCCTTGGCGCCGCGCGTCTGGTCGATGTCGCCGTCGAGGTGCGCGCGGGCGTCACGGTGGTGGTAGGCGCGGATATTCACGTGCTGTTCCACCACCTGGTGTTCCGACTGCAGGGCCCAGACGCTGTCCTCACCGCTGCTGCTCAACCCGGAGAGCGGCCGCAGCGGCAATTCGACGTCGAACTGGTAGGCGCGCGGGGAGTCGTGGAACTCGACGACGTCGATGCCCAGGCGCTCGTCGCTGGTGAAGCGGTACCAGATGCCGACTTCGGCCAGCAACCGGGCAATGAAGGCCAGGTCGCTTTCGCCGTATTGCATCACCTGTTCACGCCGGGGGTATTCGCGGTGCAGGTGGAAAAGGAAGTCCTGGCCCCGGAAAGCGTGGCGGCCGCGCAGGATGTGCTCGACGATTTCCGGCACCGACCGGTGCTGGTAGATCCGGTATTGCCGGCCCCGCGCGAGCAGCGCCAGACGCGGTTGCAGGGTGACTTCGTAGCGCGCCTCGTCGAGGGAGGCGGACAGGCGTTTGAAGCCACTGATCACCCCGTGCAAGGTGCGCAGCGGCTTGACCTCGGACGGTTCGAAGATCAGGGACGAGACCTTTTCCGGCAGCGCGTGCAGGCTGAAGCTGGCTTGTTGGCCGAGCAGGCGTTCGGCGTCGATGTCGAGCTGGCTGGAGGTGAACTCGATGTAGTAGCTGAAGGGCTGGCTGAGGTGCTCTTCGCCGTGGAAGGCCAGGACGTCGAGGGGGGCGTCTACCTCGCGGACCCAGAGTGTGTGGCGGCTGTGGTCGAAGAAGGTACGCGGTGTGTTGGACAAAATCAGGCCTCCCTGGGCTGTTGAAGCGGACGGGGAGGCTTCGTTGCCTCCCGCGTTCAAGCGCTCGACAGCTTTCAGGAAGCTGAAAATGGTTGATATAGGATGTTTCTGGCAGATGCGTAGGACGCTTCCGTGTATGGATGCGCCTAGGCTGTAGGACGGTTCGCGGCTGGCGTTTGATGGCGTCCAGCCGTTCGGGGCGGGCCGGAGTAGAAGATCAAAAGATCGCAGGCTTCGCCAGCTCCTACGCAGATGTACGCCTTACATTCGTAGGAGCTGCCGCAGGCTGCGATCTTTTATGCCGTCAAATGGTGATTACTACGCTGGCACGCTGACGCGCGTGGTCATTTTCATCAACCAGTAATAACTCAACGCCGGCACCAGCAACCCGACGATCCACGCCAGATCCACCCCATCCAGCGCCGTGGCCACCGGGCCGACGTACAGCGTGGTGTTCATGAACGGAATCTCCAGGGCAATCGCCAGCAGGAAACTGCCGCAGGCAATCCGGTTGACCCGTCCGTAGATCCCGTTCAGGTCAAAGATGTCGTCAATCCGGTACTGGCCTTTGCGCAGGCAGTAGTAGTCCACCAGATTGATCGCCGTCCACGGGATCAGGAAGTAGCTCATGAAGAAGATGAAGTTGAGGAAGAAGTTGATGAAGTCGTCCTGACTGATGGTGCACAGAGCCGTGGCCACCAGGCTGATCAGCAGCATGAACACACCGCGCACCCGCGGCGTCACCTTCAGTCGGGCAAACGGCTCGATCACGGTGATGGTCGACATGAACGCGCCGTACAGGTTGAACACGTTGATCGACACCTGGCCGTAGACGATGAAGGCGAACAGCAGCACCGCGCCAGCGCCGAACAGACCGGCGACATGCCCGCCGACGTTGCTGGAGAAGTCACCGATGCCGACGCTCAGGATCGCCCCGAGAATCATCATCCACGCACCACCGCTGACCGTGCCGGCGTAGCTGTACCAGAACACCTGGGCGGTCGGGGTGCTGCTCGGCAGGTAGCGCGAGTAGTCGGCGACGTAAGGCGCGTAGGACAGTTGCCAGGTCACGGCGATGCTCACCGCCACCAGGAACTTCGACAGCGAGAAGCCGGTTGGCAGCCATTGTTCGGCCGGGATCGGCAACTGCAAGGCGAGCACCGTGGCCGCCACGAACACCACCAGCGACAGAATCGACAGCAGCTTCTGCAAGCGGTGAATCAACCGATAGCCATAGAGCGCGACGACGAAGCACAACGCGCCGATCAGGTAGATATTGCCGGACATCGGCAGCGGGCTGACGGACTCCAGCACCTGGGCCGCGAGCAAGGTGTTGCTGACGAAGAAGCCCAGGTAGATCAGCATCACGAACAGCAACGGCAACACGGCCCCCAACACGCCGAATTGCGCCCGGCTCTGGATCATTTGCGGAATGCCCAGCTTCGGTCCCTGGGCCGAGTGGGAGGCCATGAAAATCGCCCCCAGCAACGAGCCGATGATGATCGCCAACGCACTCCAGAACAGGTTGAGCCCCATCACCACCGGCAACACACCGGAGGCGATGGTGGTGATGTTCATGTTGGCGCCGAACCAGATATAGAACAGCGAACCCGGCTTGCCGTGGCGTTCGGTCTCGGGGATGAAATCGATGCTTCTTTTTTCAACTTGCATGGCGATCACTCCTGAGTCCGGACGAGACGGGATTGCAGACGGGCGATGGTGCTTTGCAGCTCATGAGGCTGGTGGGCAAACAGGTCCGGACGCTCGGGGATCAGGCTGATGTAATCGCGGTGTTCCAGGTCGCGCTGGCACTCGGTCGTGGTGAGGATTTCCAGTGCGTAGACCCAGTTGGCCATGATCAGCAGGGCCGAGTAATGCCCGGCCTCGGTGGTCGTGGTGCAGGCATCGTTGACCAGGCGCACGCGATAACCCAGGGCGAAGGCATCGAACACGCTGGTGAGCACGCAGACGTCGGTCAGCACGCCGCAGACGATCAGCGTGTCGACCTCCATTGCCTTGAGTCGGGCGTCGAGGTCGGTGCGGTGAAAGGCACTGTAACGGCCCTTGTCGATGATCAATTCACCGGGCTGCGGCGTCAGCGACTCGATGATTTCCACTTGCCGGGTGCCGGCGCGGTAACTGCCGGGGCCACCGTCGGCGGCCAGAGGTTCGCCTCGGGGCAGGTCACTGCCGTCGGCCTGATTGACGTGGCGGGTATAGATGACAGGCATCCGCTGACGGCGGACGGTATCGAGCAGGGCGGCGGTATGGGCGACCACCCTGTCGAAGTTTTCCAGGACGAAGCCGTCCTCCTGCTGCATGTCGATGATCAACAGCGCGTTGTTATTGTTCATTGGGCAAACCTGATCAAAGGCGAAACACGATGCACCGCACGCGCCATGCAATGGCGAGACGCGGGGTGCGTGATTGGCTGTTCGGGTGGGCTCAGTGAACTATTTGCCAGAAGCCGTTCTGCTTGGCCGAAACGCTGGCGCTCAGGCGCTTGAAATGCAGGTGCGAAGCGGTCCATTCACCGCGCAGGTAAGCCCGCGCGGCGCCGCAGGGAAGGGCGAGTGGTGGGAGACGACCAGTCATCATTGGAATCGACCCCTGTAGGAGCGAGCTTGCTCGCGAAAAACTCTGGACAACGCGGTCATTCAGATGGCGCGCGTTATCGTTAGCGTCCATCGCGAGCAGGCTCGCTCCCACAGTTGAGGTGTGCTGCAGCAGGACGGCGCAATCAGCGGAACGCTGGCACCACATGCTTGATGAACAGCTCCAGGGATTTTTTCTTTTCCGCGTGGGGCAGGCTGTTATCGCACCAGAAGCTGAATTCGTCGACCCCCAGTTCCTGGTAGTACTTGATGCGCGGAATGATTTCTTCCGGGGTGCCGATCATGGCGGTCTTGTGCAGGCTTTCCAGCTCGAACTCAGGGCGACCGGCGAATTTCTCTTCCGGGCTCGGCGCGAGGAAACCGTTGACCGGGGTGGTCTTGTTGCCGAACCAGGCATCAAAGGTGCGGTAGAACTTCGAGATCGCCTTGGCCCCGACTTCCCAGCCCTGTGGATCGTCAGCGGTGTGCACGTGGGTGTGACGCAGCACCATCAATTGCGGGCGCGGCACGCCAGGATGGTTGTCCAGCGCGGCCTGGAATTTGTTCTTCAGGTCGAGGACTTCTTCGTCGCCTTTCATCAGCGGCGTGACCATGACGTTGCAGCCGTTGGCCACGGCGAAGTTGTGCGAGTCCGGGTCGCGGGCGGCGATCCACATCGGCGGGTTCGGCTGCTGGATCGGCTTGGGCACGCTGGTGGAGGTCGGGAACTTCCAGATGTCGCCGTCGTGGGCGTAGTCGCCGTTCCACAGTGCGCGCACCACCGGAACCATTTCCCGCAGCGCCTGGCCACCGGAGGATGCCGGCATGCCGCCGGCCATGCGGTCGAACTCGATCTGGTAGGCACCACGGGCCAGACCGACTTCCATGCGCCCGTTGCTGATCACGTCGAGCAACGCGCATTCACCGGCCACCCGCAGCGGATGCCAGAACGGCGCAATGATAGTGCCGGCGCCCAGGTGAATGGTGGTGGTCTTGCCTGCCAGATAAGCCAGCAACGGCATCGGGCTTGGCGAGATGGTGTATTCCATGGAGTGGTGTTCGCCGATCCATACGGTGCTGAAACCACCGGCCTCGGCCATCAGCGTCAGCTCGGTCAGGTCTTCGAACAACTGGCGGTGGCTGACGCTTTCGTCCCAACGTTCCATGTGTACGAACAGGGAAAACTTCATGACGCTTACCTCGGATCTTTTGTTGTTGGCCTGTCGACTGCGGGCCTGTTGATTATTGGTATACCATAATACGCATTGAAGGGCAAAAGATCGTCCGAACGCGGCCCGAGCCTTCGGCAGCTCCTACGGGCGAGATGCGTTTGCCCCTGTAGGAGCTGCCGAAGGCTGCGATCTTTTCAATGGTCAGGCCAGAACGGGCAGGGCGCCCATCTTGCCGTGGCAATACACAAGTGGCCCGCTGCTCTGTTGGGGCACGATCAGGTTCTTCACCGCGCCGACCATGATCGCGTGATCACCGCCTTCATATTCGCGCCACAACTCACATTCGATGACCGCCGTGGCGTTGGCCAGAATCGGGTTGCCCAGTTCGCTCAACGTCCATTCGATCCCCTGGGCCTTGTCCTTGCCTTTGCGCGCGAAGGCATAGGCTTCGTTTTGCTGACCGCCGGACAGCACGTGGATGGCAAAACGTTTGTTCTTGATCAGGACCGGGTAGGAATCGGAACTGTAGTTGGGGCAGAACAGCACCAGGGCCGGGTCCATCGACAGCGAGCTGAAGGCGCTGGCGGTCAGGCCGACGATTTGCCCGTCGTCATCCAGGGTGGTGATCACGGTCACTCCGGACGGGAACGAACCCATGACTTGTTTGTAGATGGCGGCATCGATCATTGGACGGTCCTCGGGTGATGTGACGCTTTTTTTATGTGTTTGTAGGTCTGATGGTATACCGTAATACATCGATTGCAAGGTCTTTTTAGGTGAACCGATAAACGTACCGCTTTCGTCGGAAAGTCAATGTTTACGGGGCTTTCAGCTAGCCAGTGCTGGCAGGATTCGGGCAGCATAGCGGCTCAGATGCTTGTTCAAAGACCGGATCAGTCTTGTTTAAAGATTGGAATACCATAATATGGTCCGCATCTGAGGGGCGGCCAAAGAGTCCCCCCGGTTTGGCTTCATACAAAGATAAGAACAGACAAACTCGAGTTCATGCACATGTCCCAGATGTCCCGGCAAGATCCGTTGATCGAGAACCACACGGTCGACTACGTTCCACTCGCAGAGCGCCACGGGAAGGCCCGCGATCTCTTCACCCTGTGGTTCAGCACCAACATCGCGCCACTGCCCATCGTCACCGGCGCGATGGTGGTCCAGGTGTTCCACCTCAACCTGTTCTGGGGCCTGCTGGCGATTGCCCTCGGGCACATGGTCGGCGGTGTGGTGATTGCGCTGGCGTCGGCCCAGGGGCCGTGCATGGGCATCCCGCAGATGGTGCAGAGTCGTGGGCAGTTCGGCCGCTACGGCGCTCTGCTGATCGTGTTCTTCGCGGCGTTGATCTACATCGGTTTCTTCATTTCCAACATCGTGCTGGCAGGCAAATCGATTGTCGGCATTGCGCCGTCGGTTCCGGTGCCGGCCAGCATTCTCATCGGTGCCCTCAGCGCCACCGCCATCGGCGTGATTGGCTACCGCTTCATCCATACCCTGAACCGCATCGGCACCTGGGTGATGGGTAGCGCGTTGCTCGCTGGCTTTCTCTATATCTTCGCCCATGATCTGCCGGCGGACTTCTTCACCCGCGGCGGATTCAACCTGTCCGGCTGGCTGGCCACGGTGTCGCTGGGCATCATCTGGCAGATCAGCTTCTCACCCTATGTGTCGGACTACTCGCGCTACCTGCCGGCGGATATCGGTATCACCCGTCCGTTCTTCGCCACTTACCTGGGGGCGACCCTGGGCACGATCCTGTCGTTCACTTTCGGCGCCGTGGCGGTACTGGCAACCCCGGAAGGCACTGAGGCGATGGCGGCGGTCAAGCAGTCCACCGGTTGGCTGGGGCCGATCCTGATGGTGCTGTTCCTGCTCAACATCATCAGCCACAACGCCTTGAATCTGTATGGCGCGGTGCTGTCGATCATCACTTCGATCCAGACCTTCGCCAGCCAGTGGACGCCGAGCATCAAGGTGCGCGTGGTGTTGTCGGGCATCGTACTGGCCGGTTGCTGCGTGGTGGCGCTGGGCGCTTCGGCGAACTTCATTTCGCAGTTCATCGGCCTGATTCTCGCGCTGTTGCTGGTGTTAGTGCCGTGGGCCTCGATCAACCTGATCGACTTTTACCTGATCAAGCGTCGTCGCTATGACATCGCTTCGATCTTCCGCGCTGACGGCGGCATCTACGGTCGCTTCAATCTGCACGCGATCATTGCCTACTTCATCGGCATCATCGTGCAGCTGCCATTCGCCAATACGTCGCTGTATGTCGGACCGTACGCCAATCTGGTGGACGGCGCGGACCTGTCATGGCTGGTGGGGCTGGTGGTGACGTGTCCGTTGTATTACTGCCTCGCTACGCGAAGCCAGGCGCTGGAAAGCCGTTCGGTGAAGTTCGGCTACACCGACTGATCTATTGGAATGCCGCACTTTGTAGGAGCGAGCCCTGCTCGCGAAAGACTCAAGTACGGCGCGTTTAACCGGTAAGCACGCGTTATCGTTGACGTCCATCGCGAGCAGGGCTCGCTCCTACATAAGCGTCAGCACATCGACCACTCAGGCATCCTTGAACGCATTCAGGCCGCGTTGTACCGCCGGCCTGGCTTCGACCGAGACGAACCAGCGCGATAGTTGCGGAAGCTCTTTCCATTCCAGTCGATCACGGAACGCTGTGGCGATGGTGAACGCCGAAATGTCGGCCATGGAGAACTGCGCTCCGGCCATGAACCCGGCAGTCAAAAAACTTTCCGCGTAGGTGAGTTGCTCGATCACCCGCAGATCGATGATCGCCGCCGCCTTGTCCTGCCCCGCCTGGTGCAGAAAAAACGCGGCATGGCTGGGGGCGATGACATCGGTCACGAAAAAGAAATAGCGGTCAATCACCCGGATACGCTCAGGTCCGGCCTGCGCCGGCGCCAGTCGTCCCGGCGCCTTGGCATCGGCGTACTGGATGATGGCGTTGGACTGATTGATGACCAGCGCCGGCGTGGTCCCGTGGTCGATCAGGGTCGGGACTTTCCCGGCCGGGTTCAGCGCCAGGAAGGCCGGGCCACGGTGTTCCTGCGCATACAGGTCGAGCCTGCGTGCCGTGTAGGCGATGCCGGATTCTTCCAGGGCAATCGCGGCCCGCAGACTGTTGCCGGTGTTCGCGCCGTACAGTTCGATTTGATCGTTCATGGGTCATTGCTCCTGTCGGGACACAGGCAGCCACCGAACACTGCCAATCATGTCAGTATGATGAAAATCCGCCGCACTGATATGCAAAAACAGTGTTCGTCCATACCCCTGTGCGACAAGGCTTATCCCTGTACGAAAACTACTTTCATCGCGTTTGATAATAGCCTCTCGAAATGTTTTAGGCGTTTCACAAGCTCTTCAGTCAACCCTCACCTCGAACTTCCGATGCGCATGTCACTCATCGGGCGCGCCTGATTGCGCGCTCGTGTTGAGCGCTGTTGCGTGGGCGGTCATCGGGTCCTGACTGGCGGTGAAACCTTCAAATAACGATAAGCGGTTCACCCAGGAGGATCTTTATGCCTTCGTGGTGGACTTGAAAACCCAACGGTTTGTCGCTCGCGGCTTTTCGTCCCGGTTGATCGGCACCGACTTCAAGTCACTGCGTTCAGTCGACGACAAGCCTATTGGCGAGGACATCCACAAGCAAATGAGCGCCCATGAAAAAGGGGAAATTGCTTACCTGTGGCGCAACCCCATCACTGGGCAGAACGAATACAAGAGGACTTTTTTGCAGCGGGTGAGCGGTTACGTCGTGGCGGTAGGCTGCCATGCAATCAAGTAATCCGACAGGGACCAACAGCAACCACCGCAAGGAGTGTGAGATCGGTGTTTTCTGCTGGCGCAACAAGCGTTCGCGACGGGGCTGCGCGATGGGCGTCCGCATCGGCGGCTAGCCGAATTGGACGGCACCGAACATTTGAATGAGTTCTACGTGCGGGAAGTACTATCAAGTGATCCGCCAAATCCAATGATTGCCTTGGTTTCCAGGTATTCCTCCAGGCCGTAGACACCATACTCACGACCATTACCAGAACGTTTGTAACCACCGAATGGAGCCATTGGATTCCAGGCGGGGTAATTCAGATGCACTTGCCCCGCGCGGATACGAGAGGCAACTGCACGTGCAAGATCAAGGTTCTGAGACTGAACATGGGCGCCCAGGCCGTATACCGTATCGTTCGCGATAAGGACCGCCTCATCGATCGTCTCATACGGAATGATGCACAGCACCGGCCCGAAAATTTCATCTTGGGCGATCCGCATTGCGGTATCTACGTCGGAGAATACTGTCGGTCGAGTGTAGAAGCCCTTCTCATAACCCGGCACACGTCCTGGTCCGCCGCAAACGAGTTTTGCGCCCTCACTCAGGCCAGCCTCGATCATGGCTTGTACGCGATTGAACTGGGCCTCGTTGGCAATGGGACCGAGCACCGTAGCTTCCGATTGCGGATCACCCACGATGATCGCATTGGCGGTTTCGGCTGCCAGCGATTCAACCTCCGCCAGCCGATCCTTAGGTACGATCATTCGTGTCGGGGCGCTGCACGATTGTCCGACGTTGCGGAACGCTGACATCACGCCCAGTGGGACGGCTTTGGCGAAGTCGGCGTCGGGAAGCAGAATGTTCGGGGATTTTCCTCCAAGTTCTTGTGTAACCCGCTTCACCGTATGGGCGGCCGCCTGTGCGACCAGCGCCCCCGCGCGGTTGGAGCCGGTAATCGAAATCATATCGATATCAGGGTGCGCAGCCATCGCTGCGCCGACCTCGGATCCACTTCCGTTCACGAGGTTGAAGACGCCTGGTGGAAGGCCTGCGTCATGGACCAGTTGTGCAAAAAGAAGGGCGCTCAGAGGCGACAGTTCGCTTGGTTTGAGGACCACAGTGCATCCGGCAGCAATAGCCGGGGCGACTTTCGCGGTGATTTGATAAAGCGGCCAGTTCCACGGGGTGATGAGACCGCAGACGCCGATGGGTTCGCGCTCAATCGCGGTTCCCCCTTCAACCGTCTGGAAACGATAAGTGGACAGCAGATCGCGGGCGACCCGAACGTGTTCGGCCGCGAGAGGCACTTGCATTGCCCGGGCGGAACCGATGGCAGCGCCCATTTCGAGAGAGAGGGCCTGCGCGAGCACTTCTTTTCGCTCAAGGATGAGCTCATGGATCTTTCCAAGGACAAGCGCGCGTGACTCTGCGCGGGTAGCAGACCAACCAGGAAACGCTGCGCGCGCAGCAGCTACTGCCCGATCAACATCCGCGGCGGAGCCTTGCGCGACCTGCGCAACGACCTCTTCAGTTGCCGGATTGACCACCGGCAAACTTGCCGGGATTGCCGGGGAAGACCAACAGCCATTGATATAAAATTTCTGAGCCGTTTGCGGATCAATGCTGTAGCTATTCGAAGATTGTATTGTCATTCAACTGGCTCCCTAGAGCGGTAACAGGCACTGCAAGCAGCAGAGGGCGGTCTGGCTCGCGACCTTGCAAGGCCGCTGAAACAAAGATCAAGCCGAACGTGGAAATCACCAGAACATCGCCGTGGCGACCAGGACATCGCTATGCCGGGTCTTCTCAATAAGCTAGCAAAGCGTGCCAGATAAAATGTGCTGTTCTTCAGGTTTGCAAGGGAGAATCTGCCGTATCTGTCAGGCTGACTTTGTATGAGAACAAGTTGAACCGATTTCGTTAGTAAACCTTCTGATAGACCGCTCAGTGAGACCATTCCTGGTCAGTGCGTTCGTAGGCACATCGGTGGCGGTGATGGGTCATATAGATAGGCAGGTGGGGGCGTGGTGATGCATCGTGCGATGCGCCGCCTTTGTAGAGCTGTCGCGACGCGTACAGATGTTGTTTTGACCGGTATGTCACGGCTATCGCTAATAGAAGCAAGGTTGTCCCAGCGCGCATTGACGCTTGATTGGCCCCGCCTCACCTCGCAGCACAATCAGCGGGCGCGCCTCAGAGAATGCCCTCGTTCTCCTTCCGCCAGCCATAAATACTGCCGCACATTGCATTGTGCGTGGCTTGCCAGCGCACCATAAAAGCCCGCAAAGGCGTAGAAACAGGGGGTGGAGCGCCCGAGTCTGGAGCGTCCCGCAAAGTCTGCTGAGCAAGCCCTGCAAAACGGTGGTTTGTACCAAGCAGCCTATACTTTTAACAGTTTATGCATGGTCTCTTGGTGTTGTAATAAATCCGTGATGCAGCGTTGCACCGATGCTTCCAGAGCGGAGTAACTGCTTGCCCCGTCATGACCTCAACAATCATTAAGGACCGCACTCATGAGCTTTCTTCGACCCAAGTTTATTACCTTTGACTGCTATGGCACGTTGACCAACTTTCAAATGGGAAACATGACGCGCGAACTGTTCGCCGATCGTGTCCCTTTTGAGCAAATGGATCAGTTCGTCAAGGACTTCTCCGCCTATCGTCTGGATCAGGTGATGGGTGACTGGCGGCCGTATGATGAGATCATCAAGACCGCCCTGGCGCGCGTCTGCAAGCGTTGGGGTGTCGAGTACCGGGGTGAAGGCCAACTCTACTACGACGCCGTACCGACTTGGGGGCCACATGCCGACGTACCGGCCGGCCTGGCAAAAATCGCCGACAAGATTCCCTTGGTGATTTTCTCCAACGCGATGGACGAGCAGATCATGTCCAACGTCGACAAGCTCGGCGCTCCCTTCCATAAAGTCTTCACTGCCCAACAAGCCCAGGCCTACAAGCCGCGCCTGGCCGCCTTCGAGTTCATGCTCGATAACCTCGGCTGCGGGCCTGAGGACGTTCTGCATGTGTCCTCGAGCTTCCGTTACGACCTGATGCCGGCCAACGACATGAAGATCAAGAACAAAGCCTTCGTTGCTCGTGGTCATGAACAGCCGGCGAATGCCGTTTATGGCTACCACCAGATCCCGGATATCGGCGCATTGCCCGGGTTGGTCGGTCTCTAAGTCTCAAGGCACTCTTCAAGGCAAAAGGGGTTAGACATGGGCAGTGAGTCCTATTGGCTCGATACCGCACCGCAATTCACCGGTGCACAGCTCGGCGCATTGCCCGGGCAGGTCGATGTGGCCATCGTCGGTGGTGGTCTCACTGGCCTGGCCGCGGCCCGAGCCCTGGCCTTGAAGGGGGCCAGTGTGGTGGTGCTGGAAGGAGGGCGGGTGATTGGCGAGGCTTCGGGGCGCAATGGTGGCCACTGCAGCACCGGCGTTGCCCAGGACTACGCGGCACTCAGCGCCAGCCTCGGCGCTGATAAGGCGCGTGCTTATTACCAAGCCTATGAAAGCGCCGTACAGAGCGTCGTTTCATTGGTGGAGCAGGAGCAGATTGCCTGCGACCTACAGCGCAATGGCAAGCTGAAGCTGGCCGCCAAACCGATGCATTACGAAGGTTTGGCGCGCACCTGCGAATTGATTCGGCGGGAGGTCGACGCCGAGGTCGAGTTGCTCTCTCCAGAAGAAGCCCGTGCTGAAGCCAACTCGACCCAGTTCCATGGAGGCATGCTGCAGCGCAACGGCGTGCAGATGCACGTTGGGCGCTTCGGTGTCGGGTTGGCCGAGGCGGCAGCACGTCACGGCGCATTGATCTTTCAGGGCGTGTCAGTGACGGATTGGAAGGCCAGTGCCGGCGGCTATCAGGTCAATACCACCAAGGGCTCGCTACACGCCACGCAGATTCTGCTGGCCACAGGCACGTGCCAGCAGGGCGGATTGGGCTGGTATCGGCGGCGGATCGTGCCGGTGGGCAGTTTCGTGATCGCCACCGAGGTGCTACCGCAGGCCCTGATCGACAGCTTGCTACCAGCACGGCGTTCCTATGTCACCAGCCGCATGATCGGTAACTACTTCCGCCTGACACCGGACAACCGCTTGCTGTTTGGCGGTCGTGCCCGGTTTGCCATGTCCGACAGCATTTCCGACGCCAAGAGCGGCAAGGTATTGCAGGCGGCGATGGTCCAGATGTTTCCGCAACTGGCTAGCGTGAAGATCGATTACTGCTGGGGTGGCCTGGTGGATATGACCTCCGATCGGTTACCCCGCGCCGGGCAGCATGGAGGGGTTTATTACTCCATGGGTTACAGCGGTCATGGGGTGCAAATGTCGGTGCACATGGGGCAGGTCATGGCTGAGGTAATGGCCGGCAAGGTCGAGGCCAATCCGTGGCGCGAACTCGATTGGCCAGCCATTCCCGGGCATTTCGGAAAACCCTGGTTCCTGCCTCTGGTGGGGGCGTATTACCGCCTGCAGGACTACCTGCACTGAGTTCATGGTGTTGCTTTACGTTTCAACCACGCTGCGCTTAATCAGCAGCACTTGAGCCTGATCATTGACGAAAGGTAGGACTGACATGACTGACAAAAAAAATAATATCGACTCCCAGCTGATCACCGGTGAAGAAAGTCTGCGCGTTTTCGAAGGGCTCAATCGCGGCATGTCACGCCGCAATGCATTGCAGATGCTGGGGTTGGCCGGGGTGGCTGTCGCGGGTGCCAGTAGTCTGTTCGGCGCCGCTGGCAAGCTGTTTGCCGATGATGAGGCTGCAAGCCCTGGCAAAGGCAAGCCCGGCGGTCGTATCCGCGTCTCAGGCTCGTCCAGTTCCACCGCCGACACCCTGGATCCGGCCAAAGGTTCAGGGTCCACCGACTACGTGCGCCATTACATGTTCTACAACGGTCTGACGCGTTTCGACAGCCATATGGTGCCGCAACTGGAGTTGGCCGAGCGTATCGAAACCACTGACGCCACGCTCTGGGTGATCAGCCTGCGCAAGGAAGTGACCTTCCACAACGGCAAGGCGCTGACCGCCGCCGACGTGGTGTTTTCGCTGTTGCGGCACAAGGATCCACTCACCGGTTCCAAGGTCCTGCCGCTGGCGTCGCAGTTCGCCGAGGTCAAGGCCGTCGGTACCCACGAAGTGCAGATACAATTGAGCGGCCCGAATGCTGAATTGCCGTCGGTTCTTGCCGTCTCTCACATGTTGATCGTTCCCGAGGGTACGAGCGATTTCAGCCAGGGCATCGGTACCGGTCCGTTCAAGGCCAAGGAGTTCCAGCCCGGGGTGCGTTCGATTGCTGTGCGCAATACCAATTACTGGAAACCCGGCTTGCCCTATCTGGACGAGATCGAATTTATCTCCATTGCCGATGAGTCGTCACGGATCAACGCCCTGTTGTCGGGCGACGTGCACATCGTCAACGAGGTTAACCCGCGCTCAACGGTTCGCATCAAGGCCAGCCCCAAGCATCGGGTCGTGGACTCGCCGTCGGGTAACTACACTGACCTGATCATCCGTCAAGACCAGATGCCGGGCCAAAGCCCGGAGTTCACCCAGGCCATGAAATACTTGATGGACCGCGAGCAAATCAAGTCGGCGATATTCCGTGGCTACGCCCGGGTTGGCAACGATCACCCGATCGCACCGGGTGCGCGCTTCTTTAACGCCGACCTGCCACAACGTGCCTACGATCCGGAAAAAGCCAAGTTCCTGCTCAAAAAGGCCGGCATGGAAAGCATCACGATGCCGCTGATGTGCTCGCCGGCCGCGACCGGTTCGGTGGACATCGCCGTGCTGTTGCAGCAGTCAGCCAAAGAGGCTGGACTCAAGCTCGACGTCAACCGTCTGCCGAGCGATGGCTACTGGTCCAATCACTGGGCGAAGCACCCGCTGAGCTTCGGCAACATCAACCCGCGCCCCAATGCCGACATGCTTTTCTCGCAGTTCTTCCAGTCGACAGCACCCTGGAATGAATCCGGCTGGAAAAACGAACAGTTCGACCAGCTGTTGGTACAAGCCCGAGGTGAAACCGACGAGGCCAAGCGCGGCAAGATGTACGCAGATATGCAAACCCTGGTGCATGAGCACAGCGGTATCGGCGTGCCAGTGTTCATCAGCAACATCGATGCCGCCGATCAGCGAATCAAGGGCTACGGCACCAACCCTCTAGGCGGTTTCATGGGGTACATGTTTGCCGAGCAGGTCTGGCTGGACGCTTGATGAAAGTCGGGTTTTTGCTGCAGCTACATTGCATGAGGATAGGGTGATGAATAGCAACACACTGTGGTTGATCGGCCGGCGCTTGGGCACGGCGATCGTGACCTTGTTGATTGTGTCCATGGTGGTGTTCGCCATCACGGCGGTGCTGCCGGGAGACGCGGCACAACAGTCTCTGGGGCAATTCGCCACGCCCGAGCAGGTGGCAGCCTTGCGCCTGAAAATGGGGCTGGATCAGCCCGGTGTGTTGCGTTACCTGCACTGGTTGATGAGCCTGCTTGGCGGTGACATGGGGCAGTCGGTATCCAACGCCATGCCGGTCCGCGACTTGATGGCCGGGCGTCTGCCCAACACCCTGATGCTGGCGGCCGCCACGGCGCTGGTATCAGTGCCGGTGGCGTTGATTCTGGGCATCGGTTCGGCCATGGGCCGGGGCGGGCGCATCGACAGTGTCCTCAGCTTTTTTACCTTGACCATGGTGGCGGTGCCAGAGTTTCTGGTTGCGACCCTGGCGGTGCTGATTTTCGCGGTGAACCTGGGTTGGTTGTCGGCGTTGTCCTACGCCAGTGACATCACGTCACCCTGGCAATTCATGCGCACTTACGCCTTACCGGTGATGACGCTGTGCTGCGTGATTGTCGCGCAAATGGCACGCATGACCCGGGCGGCGGTGATCGATCAGCTCGACAGCCCTTACGTGGAAATGGCCCGGCTCAAAGGTGTGAGCAAGATCCGGATCGTTCTACGCCATGCCTTGCCCAACGCCATCGGGCCCATCGCCAATGCCATCGCCTTGAGCCTGTCTTACCTGTTGGGCGGGGTGGTGATCGTTGAAACGATCTTCAACTACCCCGGCATCGCCAGCCTGATGGTCGATGCCGTGACCAACCGCGACATGGCCCTGGTTCAAGCCTGCACCATGTTGTTTTGTACGGCGTATTTGACGTTGGTGCTGATTGCCGACCTGTGCGCGATTCTTTCCAATCCGAGGCTGAGAAATCAATGAACAATCTCATTGTGAAATCGCCGGCTACTACCAAATTGGCGCTGGGCAAGGTTTCCCACGGATCGTCCTGGCTCGGCCTGATCGGCGCTGCGATGTGTGTGATCTGGTTGCTGGTGGCCATCTTCGGCCCATGGCTGGCACCGCATCCGGTGGGGGAAGTGGTCTCCGACAATGTCTTCGACAACCTGAGCGCTGCTTACCCGTTCGGCACCGATTACCTGGGCCGCGACATGCTCAGCCGGATCCTCGTCGGCGCACGATTCACCGTCGGCCTGGCCTTGGTGGCGGCGGTGTTGGCCAGCGGTCTGGGGACCAGCTTCGCGTTGCTGTCGGTGGTGTCGCCGAAGTGGCTGGATGAGTTGATCAGTCGCTTGATGGACGCCTTCATTTCGATCCCCAGCAAGATGCTGGCGTTGATCATGGTCTCGGCCTTCGGCTCCTCGGTCACCTTGCTGATCTGCACGGCGGTATTGAGCTTCACCCCGGGTGCATTCCGCATCGCCCGCAGCATGGCGGTAAACATCGAAGCGCTGGAATATGTGCAAGTGGCCCGTACTCGCGGCGAGCGTCGGCTGTACATCGCCTGCGTGGAAATCCTGCCGAACATGCTCAACCCGGTGCTGACGGACCTGGGCTTGCGCTTTGGCTTCATCGTGCTGCTGCTCAGTGGCATGAGTTTCCTGGGGCTGGGTGTGCAACCGCCGGATGCCGATCTCGGGTCGCTGGTGCGCGAAAACATCGGCGGTCTCAACCAGGGGGCGCCGGCCATCGTGATTCCGGCGTTGGCCATCGGCACCCTGACCATCGGTGTGAATCTGTTTATCGACCGACTGTCGTCGCGACGTAGTCGACGTTCGGGAGGTCATTGAAATGAGTGAGTTAATTAAGGTTCAGGACCTGCGAGTGGTCGCCTGTGGCGAGCTTGGTGAGGTGGAAATCGTCAAGGGCGTAAGCTTCTCCCTGCAGAAAGGCGAAGTGCTGGCGCTGATCGGTGAGTCCGGCTCCGGCAAGACCACTATCGCCCTGGCGTTACTCGGTTATGCCCGACGCGGTTGTCGGTTGGCGGGCGGGGTGGTGCAGATCGGCGAACACGACATGCTGGCGTTGAGCGAAGGCGAGCTGCAAGGCTTGCGCGGCAACCGTGTGTCGTACATCGCCCAGAGCGCCGCCGCGGCGTTCAATCCGGCGAAAAGGCTCATCGACCAAGTGGTGGAGGGTGCGTTGATTCATGGTCTGGGCAGCAGGGCTGTGCTTGAGGCCAAGGCCATCGAGTTGTTCCGCGACCTGGCCCTGCCAGACCCCGATCACATTGGCCAGCGTTACCCTCATCAGGTTTCCGGCGGGCAACTGCAACGGGTGATGGCGGCCATGGCGCTGATCAGCGATCCATTGCTGGTGGTACTCGACGAACCGACGACGGCACTTGATGTGACCACCCAGATTGATGTACTGCGGGCGTTCAAACGGGTGGTCCGTGAACGTGGCGCGACGGCAGTCTACGTGTCCCACGACCTGGCGGTAGTGGCGCAGATGGCCGATCAGATCGTGGTGCTCAATGGCGGCGAGATCTTCGAACAGAGCGCCACGGCACCCTTGCTCAAAGGCCCGACCCACGAATACACCCGCAGCTTGTTGGCGGCAGCACGGCCGGACACCACTATCCGTCCACCCTGCGGTGTTGCTGAAGACACTCCTTTGCTGACCATCCAGGGTCTGACCGCCGGTTACGGCAACAAGAACGCGCATGGCATGCCATCGATCCTCGTATTGGAGGATATTGATCTGACCGTGCGTAGGGGCCAGGCGATTGGCGTCATTGGTGAGTCAGGTTCTGGCAAGTCGACTTTGGCACGGGTGGTGGCCGGGTTGTTGGAGCCGGCGCTCGGGGGACTGACCTTCGATGGCCAGCCCTTGGGTGGCAGCCTGTCGTCGCGCACCGATGAGCAGTTCCGACGCATTCAAATGGTCTTTCAGAATGCCGACACCGCACTCAACCCGATGCACAGCGTCAGCACTATTCTGAGCCGCCCGCTGAAAATGTATTTCGGGCTTAAGGGTGCAGCATTGCGCGAGCGTATCGGTGAGTTGCTGGATCTCGTTCGTTTACCACGCACGATGGCTGAACGTCGTCCGAACGAACTGTCCGGCGGGCAAAAACAACGGGTCAATCTGGCCCGGGCCCTGGCCGCCAAGCCGGATCTGATTCTCTGCGACGAGGTGACCTCGGCACTGGATACCGTGGTCGGTGCAGCGATTCTCGAACTGTTGCGCGACCTGCGTCAGCAACTGGGCGTGTCCTATCTGTTCATCAGCCATGACATCTCCACCGTGCGAGCGCTGTGCGACGACATCGTGGTGATGTACAGCGGCCACAAGATCCAGGCCGGCAGTCGCCAGTCGTACGCCCAGGCACCGTTCCACCCCTACACCGACTTGTTGATCCATTCGGTGCCGGAGTTGCGTCAGGGCTGGCTGGAAAGCTGTGGAACAACGACCTGCGGCACGCTGCCGCCCATTGGTGCAAAAGCCAATGTGCCGGGACTGTGCACGTTCCTCAATCGCTGCCCGGTGCGGGTCGACGGCCTGTGCAATTGTGTACCGCCGGACCGTCGGATGATCGTTGGCGGCAGTGAAGTCCTTTGCCATCACGACAGTGCCGAGCTGCTGAAAACTCAGCAGGATTCCAACAGCATGACCGTGGGAGCCTATGCATGAACGGGCGTTTCGTAAGGCTGGCCGAACAGGGCCGGCCCATCATCAAACTTCAGGTAGACGGCAAACCTATCGAGGCGCTGCAGGGCGATACGCTGATGGTCGCGTTGCTGACTCAGGGTTCGGCCTTGCGCCAATCGGAGTTCGATTCTGGCCGCCGCGCCGGTTTCTGCTTGATGGGCGCGTGTCAGGACTGCTGGGTCTGGACCCGCAGCGGCGAACGTCTACGCGCCTGTTCCAATGAGGTCCGTGAAGGGCTGGATATTGTCACCACACAACCGGAGGCGATATGGCCACTGCGCGGCTGAACCCTCATCGAGTCGTAATCGTCGGCGCCGGGCCGGCCGGTACACGTTGCGCCGAAACCCTGGTCGCCGCTGGATTCAAGCCCATCCTGATCGATGAAAATCGACGGGATGGCGGGCAGATCTACCGGCGCCAACCCGAAAGGTTTACCCGGGATTACGCCACGCTGTATGGCACCGAAGCCGCCAAGGCCAACGACCTGCACCAGAGCTTCGACCGTTTGCGCGGGCAGATTGATTATCGTCCGGACACACTGGTGTGGAACCTGACGCCGGGGCAACTGTGCTGTGTCAGCCAGGGCAAGCACTCGACGGTGGATTACGACGCGCTGATCCTCTGCACCGGCGCCACCGACCGTTTGATGCCGATTGAAGGCTGGCAGTTAGCGGGCACGTATAGCCTGGGCGGTGCGCAGATCGCCCTGAAATCTCAGGCTGTGTCCATCGGCCACAGCGTGGTGTTCATGGGCAGCGGGCCGTTGCTGTATCTGGTTGCCAGTCAGTATGTGAAGGCGGGAGCCAAGGTCGCGGCAGTGCTCGACACTTCGCCGTTGAGCAAACGGATCCTTGCCATGCCGAAACTGCTGGCGCGCCCGGGGTTGCTGTTCACCGGGATGAAACTGTTGGCGCAGCTTTACCGGGCGAAGATCCCGGTGCACCTGGGCATTTCACCGCTTCAAGTGCTAGGCGATGCGGCCAGCGGTGTCAGTGGCGTACGCGTGCGCACGGCGCGCGGTGATACCTTGACGGTGGATTGCGATGCCGTGGCCCTCGGTTATCACCTGCGTCCGGAAACTCAATTGGCCGACCTGGCCGGTTGCCGTATGCGCTTCGATGAAGCGTCGAGCCAATGGTGGCTGGCCACGGATGAAGACGGCCGGACCTCGGTCAGCGGCGTGTATGCCGCCGGTGACGGCTCGAAGATTCGCGGTGCCGATGCGGCCGAACACGCCGGGAGGCTGGTGGCCATGGCGCTGCTGGAGGATCAGCAGCAACCGATGAACGTCGGGTTGCGCGACGAACAACGGCACGCGCTGGCGGTGATGGATGAATTTCGCCTCGGCCTGGCGCAGGCGTTTCCCTGGCCCTCCGCCCAGGCCAAAGCGCTGCCGGACGAGGCGATCGTCTGCCGCTGCGAAATGATCACGGCCGGCGAGTTGCGTCGGACCGTCAGTGAGAAGGGGGCCTGTGAAGTCAATCGGGCCAAGGCCTTCAGCCGGGTCGGCATGGGCCGCTGCCAGGGCCGTTATTGCTCCCAGGCCGGGGCAGAGGTGATTGCCGCCGCCGCGGGCGTCAGCGTGCAACAGGTTGGCCGACAACGGGGTCAAGCGCCGGTCAAACCCCTTTCGATACTCACCGAGGAGGTGTCGCCATGACGGTACAGAAAGCCGATGTCGTGATTGTTGGCGGCGGCCTGATGGGCTCAGCGGCGGCGTTTTTCCTGCGCCTGCGCGGGCAGTCGGTGATCTTGCTGGAGCGCGACCAGATCGGTCAGTACGCCAGCGGTGTGAATTTCGGCAACGTGCGACGTCAAGGGCGATACCTCGGGCAGCTGGAACTGGCCAATCGTTCCTGGGCGTTATGGAAGCGTCTGCCAGAACTGATTGACGATGACCTGGAATTCATCGCCAGTGGGCATATGCGGGTGTGTTACCGCGAAGACGAGATCGCCGAGCTGCAAGCCTACGCAGACGCCCCTGAGGCAGAGCAGCTGGACCTGAAGATCTTTAGTGGCGACGAATTACATAAGCGCTTTCCGTTTCTCGGCCCGGATGTGAAAGGCGGCTCCTATGCCCCCCACGATGGGCACGCCAACCCGCGTCTGGCGGCCCCGGCGTTTGCCCGCGCGGCACGACGCCTCGGTGCGCAGATCGAAGAGCGCACGGAAGTGGCCGAGGTGCAAAAGGTCGGCGGCGAGTTCAGTATCAGCACCACCGACGGTCGTCAGTTCAGCGCCGCCCAGCTGTTGATCACCGCTGGCGCCTGGGGCCAAAAACTCTCGGCGCAATTCGGCGAACCGGTGCCGCTGGAAACCCATGGTCCGCAAATGGCCGTGACCGAGCCAGTGCCTTACGCCTTGCCGACAGTCATCGGTGTCTATACCAAGATTCCCGAGGAAGTGATTTATTTCCGCCAAATACCCCGTGGAAATATCATCATCGGTGGCGGCTATCGCAGCGAGCCGGACATGCTCAACCGCCGGGCCTATGTCGAGCCGCGCAGCATTCTCAATCAATTCGATCAGATGCGTCGCCTGCTGCCGGGTGTCGGCAACCTGAACATCATTCGGGTCTGGAGTGGTATCGAAGGTTACCTGCCTGATTCACTGCCCGTAATGGGGCCGAGCGGCACCGTTGATGGTTTGTTCTATGCGTTCGGTTTCAGCGGTCATGGCTTCCAGCTCGGCCCGGGCGTGGGCGACGTGATGGCGGAACTGATCAGCACCGGCAGCACCAGCACTTCGATTTTGCCGTTCTCCATCAACCGGTTCGCTTCTTCAGTCGAGCAACGGAGCAAGGCCTCATGAAGCCTCGTGTACTGGAGATTCTTAAACACCTGATGGCCTTTGAAACCGTTTCTGCGGAATCGAACATGGCCTTGATTGAGTACGTGCGCGATCTGCTGCTGAGCAAGGGCATCGAGTCGCTGATCGTCAAGGACACCAGCGGCAAAAAGGCCAACCTGTTCGCCAGTACTGGTCCGCGGGAGGTGCCGGGGATTCTGCTGTCCGGCCATACCGACGTGGTGCCGGCAGCGGGGCAGGCCTGGACCTTTCCAGCGTTTCAGGCGACCGTGCAGGACGGTCGGATCTATGGCCGTGGCAGTTGCGATATGAAGGGCTTTGTCGCGTTGGCTATCGACGCCATGCTCGATGCCGCCGATCATCCGTTGAGTCGGCCATTGCAACTGGCGCTGTCCCACGACGAAGAAATCGGCTGCGTGGGTGTTCGACGCTTACTGGATGTATTGCATCTGGCGCCGGTGCGGCCGTTTCTGTGCGTGATCGGTGAGCCGACCAACATGCAGTTCGTGCTCGGGCACAAGGGCAAGGGTTCTTACCGCACTTACTGTCGCGGTCTGGAAGCGCATTCCTCGCTGGCGCCGCGTTCGGTCAATGCGATTCATGTGGCCTGCGATTTCATCGCGGCACTGCGTCAGAGCCAGCAGCAACTGCAAGAGCAGGGCGCCCAGGATGCCGACTATGACGTGCCCTACAGCACCGTGCATGTCGGGCAGATTGTCGGCGGCAAGGCGCTGAATATCGTGCCGAACCTGTGCACCCTGGATTTCGAAGTGCGTAACTTGCCAGCGGACGACCTGGATCAGTTCCTGGAACAGATGCGCGAGCGTGCCGAACTGATCGTTCGCGAAGCCAAAAAGCTGTCCAGCGTGGCGGATATCGAGATCGAAACCCTGAACGTCTATCCGGGCCTCGATACCCACCCGAGCGTTGAAGCGGTGCGTTTTCTGAAAAACTTTGCCGCGCCGGACACCGGCACTGCCAAAGTTTCGTTCGGCACCGAGGGCGGGTTGTTCAAACAACGCCTGGATGTGCCGGTTGTGGTCTGTGGCCCGGGCTCGATAGAACAGGCGCACAAGCCTGACGAGTTCATCGAGATCAGCCAGATGGAAGCCGGCGAGCACTTTCTGCAAGGGTTGTTGGGCTCGATGCGGCTCTAGTGTCCCGCTTGCTGACACCGAACATTGATCGGTGTACATATCCGTTTTTGCGGTCATGGCCGCTGGCGGTTTCGCTTTTACAGCGAGTCACTTTCGAAAAGCGCGAAAGTAACCAAAGCGCTTCTGCCCCTTTCGTTCGGTGCCTCGCCTAGGCTCGGCATGCCCTCGCTCCGGTCCTGCTCCGTGGGCCCGCCGCGATCGGCCATCCATGGCCGTGCGCGGCTAACCCGGCATCCATGCCGGGTTGCCCACTGCGCAGAACCTCCACTCGGCCTCACGAGGGGGCGGTGCGTCAAGATCAAAAGCTGCAGGCGAGCTAACGCTCGGCCTGTTGCGTGGTGAAAAGCAGAGCGGATATGTCTGAATTTTTGTGGGAGCTGGCTTGCCTGCGATGGCGACCTGTCAGCCGGCCCATCTTCCCCGAATGTACCCAGTCCAAGTGTGGGAGCGAGCCTGCTCGCGAAGCTGTTGATCTTGCCGTTGCTGTTGCTGTTGCTGTTGCTGTTGCTGTTGCTGTTGCTGTTGCTGTTGCTGTTGCTGTTGCTGTTGCTGTTGCTGTTGCTGTTGCCGTTGCCATTGCCGTGGCTTTGGCTTTTGATCTTGATCTTGATCTGCCGCCCCTTTCCCAGAGGCCGAACGCAGGCGTTGCGTAGGGGGCACCGCGGCAAGGATGCCGCGGTAGCCGCCCCCGGCCATGGATGGCCGATGGCGGCGGGCCCCCGGAGCAATGCCGGAGTGAGGGCATGCCGAGCCTAGGCGAGGCACCGAATGGCGGGGCAGAAGCGCTTTGGTTACTTTCGCGCTTTTCGAAAGTGACTCGCTGTAAAAGCGAAACCTCCAGCGGCCGTTACCGCAGAAACGGATATGTACTCCCAGCACCAAGCCCCAAGCACCAAGCCCCAAGCCCCGACAGTGAATCGCTGTAGCCCACGGAATGTGTAGATACCTATGCCCTCTCAAAAAAAACGCTAGCCGCTCGTAACTCTTGCGAAATTCCCAGGCGAATGCCGCCGAGCCTTGGCCTGCGAACTGAAATGACATCGTCAAGCACTGCATCGTCTGACCGCGACAGTATCCATCACCCCACCAACAGTAGAGCCTGCCGTCGAATGCCGATTTTCAGCATTCGACGCTGCCGGGGCGGCGCTTTCAGCATCCTCGTCTGTGGCGACACAATAGACTGGAGGCTGTCTCGGAACAGGACTCGACCATGCTCAACAATCGCCTGAAAGACCCCAGCCTGCTGGTAGAACTCGCTTACATCGACGGTCAGTGGATCAGCGCCGACAACGCCGCCACCCTGGACGTTATCGACCCGGCCAGCGGCCAGTTGCTCGCCCGCGTACCCGCGATGCAAGGCAGCGAAACCCGACGCGCCATCGACGCTGCCGAACGCGCCTGGCCGGCCTGGCGCGCCCGCCCGGCGGCAGAACGAGCGGCGCTGCTGGAACGCTGGTATCAGGCGATGATCGACAACCTGGACGATCTCGCGTTGATCATGACCTGCGAGCAAGGCAAGCCGCTGAATGAAGCCAAGGGCGAGGTCCGCTATGGCGCCAGTTTCGTCAAATGGTTCGCCGAAGAAGCCCGTCGGGTTTACGGCGAAACCATCCCGGCACCCAGCGGCGACCGCCGCTTGCTCACGCTTAAACAGCCGGTTGGCGTCTGCGCCGCGATCACCCCGTGGAACTTCCCCAACGCGATGATCACCCGCAAATGCGCACCCGCTTTGGCGGCCGGCTGCCCGGTCATCGTCAAACCCTCGGATCTGACTCCGCTGTCCGCCCTGGCTCTGGCGGTGCTCGCCGAGCGCGTCGGCATTCCGGCCGGGGTGTTCAACGTAGTGACCGGTATGCCTGTCGGCATCGGCGAAGAACTGACCGGCAACCCGACGGTGCGCAAGATCTCCTTCACCGGTTCCACTGCTGTCGGTCGGCTGCTGATGCGCCAGAGCGCCGAACACATCAAGCGCTTGAGCCTGGAACTGGGCGGTAACGCGCCGTTCATTGTGTTCGATGACGCTGATCTGGAACAGGCAGTGGCCGGCATCATGCTCAGCAAGTTCCGCAACGCCGGCCAGACCTGCGTTTGCGCCAACCGGATTCTGGTGCAGGACGGGATCTACGAGCGCTTCGCCCAGCGCCTGGTGGAGGAGGTGGGCAAGCTCAAGGTCGGCAATGGCCTGGACTTTGAGGTGACCATCGGCCCACTGATCAATGCGGCGGCGGTGAGCAAGGTCGCTCGACATATCGACGATGCTTTGAGTCAGGGAGCCCTTCTGCTCTGTGGCGGCATCCCCGAAGGCGACAGCCAGTTCGTCCAGCCGACGGTGCTCGGTGAGGCCCATGCCGGGATGTTGCTGGCCAACGAAGAAACTTTCGGCCCAGTCGCACCGCTGATGCGCTTCACCAGTGAAGAAGAAGCGCTGGCCCTGGCCAATGCCACGCCTTATGGCTTGGGCGCCTATTTCTTCACCCAGGATTTACGCCGTTCATGGCGCTTCGGTGAGGCGCTGGAGTTTGGCATGATCGGTCTCAACACCGGGCTCATCTCCATGGAAGTCGCCCCATTCGGCGGTATCAAACAATCGGGTCTGGGCCGTGAGGGCAGCAAGTACGGGCTGGATGAATACCTTGAAGTCAAAGCCTTCCACATCGGTGGGCTGTGATCCGGTCAGCGTTTGAACAGGACATTGAGGAGCCACGATTGATGAGCAAACCATTCAGAATCGCCGCGATTGCCGGCGATGGTATCGGCAAGGAAGTCTTGCCTGAAGGGCTGCGGGTACTGGAGCAGGCCGCGAAGAAATGGCAGCTGGACTTGAGCATCGAAGTGCTCGATTGGGCCCACTGCGATTACTACCTGGAACACGGGCAGATGATGCCTGCCGACTGGTTCGAACAACTCAAGGGCTTCGATGCGATTTACTTTGGCGCCGTGGGCTGGCCGGACAAAGTGCCGGATCACATTTCCCTGTGGGGTTCGCTGCTGAAGTTTCGCCGTGACTTTGACCAATACGTGAATATCCGTCCGGTGCGGCTGTTTCCTGGTGTGCCGTGTCCGCTGGCCGGGCGCGAAGCCGGGGACATCGATTTCGTGGTGATCCGCGAGAACACTGAGGGCGAGTATTCGTCGGTCGGCGGCAAGATGTTCGAAGGCACCGAGCATGAGTTCGTGCTGCAGGAGTCGGTGTTCACTCGGCGCGGCGTGGACCGGATTCTCAAGTTCGCCTTCGACCTGGCCCAGACCCGGCCGCGCAAACGCCTGACCGCGGCCACCAAGTCCAACGGCATTTCCATCAGCATGCCGTACTGGGATGAACGCACGGCGTTAATGGCGCAGCAGTACCCGGACGTCACTTGGGACAAGCAACACATCGACATTCTCTGTGCGCGCTTCGTGCTGCAACCAGATCGTTTCGATGTGGTGGTGGCGTCGAATTTGTTCGGCGACATTCTGTCCGACCTGGGACCGGCCTGCGCCGGTACCATCGGCATCGCCCCCTCGGCCAACCTCGATCCGGAGCGGCGCTTTCCCTCGCTATTCGAACCGGTCCATGGCTCAGCGCCGGATATCTATGGACAGAACATCGCCAACCCGATTGCGATGATCTGGTCCGGTGCCTTGATGCTGGACTTCCTGGGCAATGGCGATGAGCGCTACCGGGCGGCCCATGACGGTATTCTGAAGGCCATCGAACAGGTCATCTCCGAGGGACCGATCACCCCTGATCTGGGTGGACAGGGCTCGACCCAGGATGTCGGAATGGCAATCGCTGCGGCGCTTTAACTCCAGATAACAACAGGTCGGCTGGAGAGCTCCACCCCTTCTTATGTCTCACCCTTTTAGCCCGTCTCACTGCGGGCTTTTTTTATCGCGTGCCAATACCCCTCTGACAGTCTCTTTTCAAGGTGCCCTGCTGAGCGCCTGCACAGTGGAACTGCTTCTAACGGCTCTTTCCTTCAGTGTTGCGAAGATCCAGAGAGGAGGGATCAAAGGAATGTGAAGGAAGGCGAGTATGCGGTTGTTATTGATGATGTTGGTGGGCTGCGCCATACACGCCAAGAGTTGGGCGAGCGCCCCCTTAGACCTGGTCATTCTCTGTGACGCCGGCTATCCACCATATAGCTATGCCGATGGGGATGAGGCCAAGGGGCTTTACACCGATATTCTGCGCAAAGCCTTTACCCGCATGCCGGAATATAACGTGCAAATTTGTCCCGTACCTTGGGCGCGCGGTCTGGCGGAAGTGGCCAGCCCACCGGCCTATTTACTTGCAACCACCTGCTTTAGCGCCTCTACAAAGCGGCACAGATCGCTCTTCTGCGTGTAGATGCCCGGCGACACCCGAAGTCCGCTGATGTGCCTGATCTGGCGGAATTTGACATGCACCTGGTGGGTTTTTCGAAGCTCCTGCTCAACCCATCGAGCATCACATTGATCGATAGAGAACAGGCTTACTGCGCCCAGCTCGACGGTATCAAGTGGCGTGTGGAGCCTGAAACCGGGAATGTCTTTGGCGAGGTCAACCCAGTAACGGGTCAGCTCCTGTAGGCGCGCGTGAATGACTCGCGTGCTGATTTGTGCATGGAAACGGATAGCCGGGGCAATGCCCGCCTGTATCGCCGAGTTATAGGTGCCGAGATTCCAGTGGTCGAATTTGTCGATCTGTAGCGGCGGCGGATCGAAAGGCCCCAGCAATGGCCAGGTGCTGTCGATTCGGTCACGCCTCACAATTAGCATGCCATTGCCGACCGGCGCCCCCAGCCATTTGTGGAGGCTGGTGATGAAGTAGTCGCAATCCAGGTCGCGGAAGCTGAGCGGTATCTGCGCAAACGTCTGGGCACCGTCCACCACTGTGATAATCGCCCGCGCTCGGGCTAGCGCACAGATGCGCTTGACCGGCAGGACTCGCCCGGTCCAATGCAGCATGTGGGTCAGCTGGATCACCCGGGTACGCGGGGTAATGGCCTGTGCATACGCTTGCACGATGACATTCTCATCGTCCATCAGGTCGAAGTCGACGGTCACCACTTCGATGCCTTCGCGCTGCTGACGCTGCAACCATCCGGCTATCACGCTCGGATAGTCCCACTGTGAGACCAGCACCTGGTCGCCGGCCGTCAATGGAATGCCGAAGATGGCTGTCGACAAGCCTTCGGATGAGTTGCGGTTCAGGGCGATCTCATCGGGATCGCAATCGGCCATGTCAGCCAGCTGTTGCTTGATCGTAGGGAGCTCGGCGTCGAGCTTGCTCCACATATTGACGTCCGGGTTGTGGCTGATCAGCCGATAGGCATCGATCATGGCCTGCTCTACCACCAGCGGTGGCGGACTCACGGCCGCGTTGTTCAGGTTCAATAGGGGGCGCTGCTCTGGATAGGCTGCGCACACGCGCTCCCAGAATGCTTCCTCAGCGACAGACTTGTCTGACATCAGCTGCACTTCCATTTTCGCTTCTCACCTCTGTTTGAATTGTTTACTTGGGCTTGGGCGCTCGCCACGCCGACGAGCTTCAATGGCACGATCAGTGATCTCTTCAGAGCTGTCTGGACCACCAATAGACGTTCGCTAAAGCCGATATAGATTAGGGGTTAGTATTTTTTTACCGAGTCTTCGAGTGTGCGCGCCTGAGCGTCGATGGGTGGGTCGCCGGGCTCCTCGGTGACTGGCTTATCGTCGCCCATGGATTTGCGGAACCCCCTGATCGTGTCGCCGAGATCCGACCCCAAGCCTTTCAGACGCCTGGTTCCGAACAGCATGATCACGATCAACAGGATGATCAGGAGTTTTCCGGTACTGAAGCCACCCAATCCCATTGTCTGTACTCCGCAAGTGATTGATCGGTTTGGTGGTGGGGCCGGAGGAGGAAAATCCGTCTGCCGGCGCTAACTCGGTTCGAGTTATTTGACGACGTAGAACTTGCGTACATAGGCGCTGCTATGCCAGGCGCATGGTGCGCCTCGGGGCACGAATACCGTATCGCCAGTGTTGACTGTCAGATCAATCCCGTCCGCCAGCCGGAGGGTGACGCTACCTTCGATCAGGTGCATCAGTTCATGCAGCAGGTGCGGCCTCGCCCCGCGGGTATAGGGTGTCGAATCCCAGACGCCGATGCGCAGGTTGGTCGCCTCTTCGACATACAAATTGTGCGAGCGACATTGCGGTGGCGGGCTTAGCAGAATTTCTGGCCCCGGTGCCGCCGAGGGAGAGAGCGGGGTTAGCGGGGGGAGCACGGTGAGCCCGGGATGGCGCTCTTCAACGAGCTGGGTATCCGCGCAGAATGCCCAGAGAGAGTCGGGTTGCGCCTCGATCTGGAGCGACGTACCGCGGGCGATCACGGCGCTGTCGCCGGGATTTAGTTGGAGCCTGTGATCCTGGCTCCGCAGGGTGACGCGTCCCGCGTGAACCACGATCGTTTCGCTATAGGGATAGTCATCGACGTTGAACTGTCCGCTCGCCTGGACCACGCCGGCAGCGATGTCATCCGGCCCGAGATAAGCAATGTGCCGGTCGAAAGGATCGGTGGCCCCCAACGAACCGGGGGTGAATTTTGTTGAAGCGAGACTGCCGTCGGCGTGTGCCAACAGCACTGCAGTGGGTTCGAGCATGAAGGTGTTTCTCCAGGAAAATGCATTGGATGTAACGCTGGTTTGTCAGCCGATGGCCTGAGTCACCAGCGCAAACTGGCGCACTGCGCCGATAGCCTGCGGTGGGGTGCCACGAACCATTTGCGCAACGGTGTCGACCTGCTTCAGCCCGGCTTCTTCCAGCCAAGGGGCCAGTCCGCTATCGGACGGTATATCCATGCGCACGAATGCGTCCGGAACTCGGGCCAACAACACCGCGATCAAGTGCTTGGCCTGCTCTGGACTTTCCGCGATGACCGGGCCGATGCAGCGACCACGGCCGAATGGGCGCAGCATGGCGAAGGCGCGTAGCTGACCCTCGCGCTCGATACCGACTGAGTGTTCGACAACATCGAATAGATCATTGAGCACGGCGTGTCTGTTCAGGCCGCTGCCGTCGTTGGCCAGTACGACTTGATCGTTTCTATCGGCTTCGGTCAGCGGGCGACAGCGCTCATCGGCTGGAAGATCATTTGGTACTGGAGACAGCGCATACCCCTGATGTTGTTGAATATGTCCAAAGTCAATGAATCCCTGACTGGCATAAAGTGGGGCACCGGCCAGCGTCGCATTGAGCATGGCGGTACGTGAACCGCAAGCCTCAAGTGCCAGTTCCATCAGCTTGCGACCTATACCCTGGCCCTGGTACTCATCACTGACGATCACCAGGCCGATAGTGGCGTAATCTCCCTGCGCACAGGTGAACGCGGTACCTATCAGGCGACCTCCATCTTCTACGACATAACCCTGCGCGATGCGCTGTAACATGGCCCATTCCTCCAGGCGGTGGGGCCATTTCAGCTGTACGGACAAGGCGTGGGCCAACGGCACATCGGCCGGGGTCATGGGGCGATAGCTATACGTAGGGCGTTGCGAGTTGGACATGACAGATCTCCGTATACAGGGAGCGTGACCGGTCGGATTTCTCCGTGGAAAGTATTTGTATCTCACCTGCTGCGAGGCCTGACAAGAGGCCTCCATTGATTCGGCAGATTCTTTAAGCGACAGCTTTGTAGGCCACATTTACTGCTCAAATGAGAAGCAGGATCGGCAGCAAATACTGGATCGACTTACAGGATGCAGAGCAAAGCAAAAGGCACTTCTGATGGGGAGATTGCTTAAAAAAAGGCGCCCGGATGGGCGCCTCAAGGCTAAGGGCGCGTGGAGCAGACCTTCAATAAAACCGGCCGGTCCACAGGTAAACCGGCCAGGACCAAACGTTACAGAATGCTCAGCGGATACTCGATGATCAGGCGGACCTCGTCGATATCGCTCTCGAACGAGGTCGCGCGGTGTGTAGCCTGGCGCAGGCGGAAGGACAGGTCCTTGGCGGCCCCTCCCTGGACCACGTATTTTGCTTCCAGGTCACGCTCCCACTCCTTCTGGTCGTCACCCACCTTGTTGGCATAGGCACCTTTCGGATCGGCTTTGGTGCCATCGATTTGATCACCTTTGACATAGCGGGCCATAAAGCTCAGCCCCGGTATGCCGAATGGAGCCATGTTCAGGTCATAACGAGCCTGGATGGAGCGCTCGTTGGGAGCGTTGAAGTCGGAATACTGAATCGAGTTGGCCAACCAGATCGAGTCCACACCGATGTAGTCGAAATACTCGTCGCCATCGATCTTCTGATAAGCCAGGGTGAGCTTGTGGGCACCGAAGGAATAGGCTGCCTTCGCCGACCAGCTCGTGGTGTCCAGTTTGCCGGCACGCGCTTCGCCTTGGTCCTGGGTCTTATAGGCTATCAAGCCAAAATTCAGCGACTGCTGGTCAGCCAGAGGAATCGTATAGGAGGCACTGCCGAAGTGCTGACGCCAGACATTCTCGGCCTCACTGGTGTACGCCTTCAGGCTAAGGTTTTCGTTGATTTTATAGGTGCCGCCGATGAAGTCGACGCTGTCAGCTTCGGTCCCTCCGTATGTAGTGAGCAGCTTGTCATTGGAGTTGGTCGAATTGCGATTGTTGAATGCGGTGAAGTGGCCACCCTCGAAGGATAAGGCATCGAATTCGTTGCTCGACAGTTGGAAGCCGGTAGCTGTTTCCGGCAGCAAGCGGTTGTCACCGGGGGCGAATACCGGTGCGGTCGGGCGTTGTTCGCCGTACTTCAGCACGGTGGAGGAAATGCGCATCTTCACTGCACCGCCGATCTCGCCATAGCTATCTGGCACGTCGGCTTCGGCGGTGCGATTGTTGCTGATGGGCAGCAGGCCGTTGCCGACCCGGCCACGGCCAGTGTCCAGCTTGACCCCACCGTACGCGTAGGCATCGGTGCCGAAACCGATGGTGCCCTGGGTGAAACCGGAGGCGAAGTTGAGCATGGCCCCTTGTGCCCACTCCTCGCGATAGCCATTGCGCTCGCTGGCCGGCTTGGAGCCGTTAGTACCTTGGCTATTGCTGCCGCCATTACGGAAGTCGCGATTCATATAGAAATTACGATTGAGCAACCCGA
Organism: Pseudomonas sp. P4_B3; assembly: GCF_056402295.1. Taxonomy (NCBI): domain Bacteria; kingdom Pseudomonadati; phylum Pseudomonadota; class Gammaproteobacteria; order Pseudomonadales; family Pseudomonadaceae; genus Pseudomonas; species Pseudomonas sp. P4_B3. The sequence goes on along the minus strand of NZ_JBFUHR010000014.1, from coordinate 4,850 downwards.
GGCTGCTGTCTTCAATGAAGCCATTGGCTTCCTGTTGCTGACCCGCTATTGCCAGTTGCGTGGTGGCGGCAATGACAGCCAAGGAGAGAGAGCTTAGTTTTGCGATGTTCATCGCTTACCCCATTTGATCTTATTAGTGTTGGTTATCTGCGCGGCAGGCGATGCTCTTGCGGCAGCTCAGGTAAACCACTGCGAAGTAAACCCGGGAGAGTCCTGTCGATCAGCGCCTTGCAGTGGACTTGACCTGCAGCCGGGCTCCGCACAGCGGTGGCTGTATCGCAGTTACGGCGAGGCCTGACAATGGGCTGCAGTCAATTCGGTAGATTGCAAAAGTTATGGCTTAACGGGCCGCAATTACTACTCAATCGGGGGAGGAGATCAGCAGCAAATGTCGGCTGATTTTTTGGGGAGGGTATGCGCAAAAAACAGCAAAGTGGGATGAACAACAGGTTTGTTTTGTATAGCGCCAGATTTGCCTCAGAGAAGTAAAAAATCTGGCGCCGGTCGGTTGTTACCGGTGGGTTGGCAGTCGTTGGTCAGTAACTTCGCTCGCGGTCAACCTGACCAAGCATTGACTCACCGCGTTGATGCCGGCGGATATTCTCCAGCAACACGCTAAACGCACTTTCTGGTTGGGTCATCGCAGCGATATGCGGTGTCAGCAATATCTGCGGATGGTGCCAGAAGGGATGGTCCGGCGCCGCCGGCTCCTGTTCCAGTACGTCGAGCACCGCCGCGCTGAGCTGGCCGCTGGCCAAAGCCTCAAGCAGATCCTCTTCTATCAGGTGCCCACCCCGGCCCATGTTGACCAAGGCAGCACCTTTGGGAAGGTGCTGGAACAACTGTCGGTTGAGAATCCCTTTAGTCTCCTCAGTCAATGGCAAGACACAAACCACGATGTCGCAACGGCCGAGGAAGGTGGGAAGTTGCTCGGCACCGGCAAAGCAGTCCACCCCGGCAATGCGATGCTCACTGCGTGCCCAGCCTGATAAGGCGAATCCAAAGGTCTGCAAGGTGGCTAGAATCTGTTGCGCCTGCGTGCCGAGCCCCATGACACCTACCCGACGTTTGGCTGCAGGTTGCAGCAGGTGAGCCTGCCAGCACCGAGCCATTTGTTGCTGGCGATAACGGAGCATATCCCGGTGCAGGCTGAGCACCGCAAAACTGGCGTACTCGCACATGCCCCGAGTGATGCTCGGGTCGAGTAAACGTACCACCGGCAGGGTCGTTGGCAGGCGGTCAAGGTCAAGCTGGTCGACCCCGGCCGACAAGGCGAACAGTACCTGCAGGTTTGGCAACAATGTTTCGAGATCGTCCGGCGCCTGCCAGGCTGCCAGGTAGCGAATATCCTTCGGATCGCCGATGTCCGGCCAGGCACGCCATTCGATATCCGGAGCGTGCTCAGCGAATAGGCGCTGCCATTGTTCGCCGCGCACCGGGTCAGCTTTATAGAGCAGGGCCATGGGTAACTTCTCGCTTTAGATTGGGAGTATCCAGCATGCCCGAGTGGCAGAGCAGGATATGTCGAAAGAATCTGCGTAAACGCATAACGTTGCGTTGTATGGGGTGCGCGTCGGCAGATTCCATGGGAGCTGGCTACAGCTGAAGGATTCTGCTGTTTACCGGGGTGAAAACAGTCGATCCGAATTTCTCAGAGGCCAAGTTCGGCTTAGACAATTGCGTCGAAAGCTTAACCTTTGGAACACATCGCAGCCGTTTCCCGGTTGCCAGGTTCACTATGGGAGATGCCATGAACAGTAAAGTCGAAGAAACCCCGAGTTTGCTCCGTCAGCGCGATCAATTCGTGCCACGGGGTTTGGTCACGGCACACCCCCTGGTCATCGACCGGGCCCAGGGTTCTGAAGTGTGGGACGTGGACGGGACGCGCTACCTGGACTTCGTCGGCGGCATTGGCGTTTTGAACATCGGTCACAATCACCCGAAGGTGGTCGCGGCAGTGCAGACCCAATTGCAAAAGATCAGCCATGCTTGCTTCCAGGTGGTGGCCTACAAACCCTATATCGACCTGGTACAGCGCTTGTGCGAGTTGGTGGGGGGCCAAGAAGCCTACAAGGCGGCGCTGTTTACGTCTGGTGCAGAGGCTGTGGAGAACGCGGTGAAGATCGCCCGCGCACATACCAATCGCCCAGCCGTTATCTCCTTTCGTGGCGGTTTCCATGGGCGTACTTTACTGGGTACGACCCTGACTGGCATGAGCCAACCCTACAAGCAAAATTTCGGGCCCTTCGCTCCAGAAGTCTTCCATACCCCATACCCTAACGCCTATCGCGGTTTCAGCAGCGAGATGGCTTTGCAAGCTCTTAACGAATTGCTGGCGACCCAAGTCGCTCCGGATCGAGTAGCTGCGATCATCATCGAGCCAGTGCAGGGCGATGGAGGCTTCCTTAGCGCGCCGCCGGAGTTTCTCCAGGCGCTGCGGGCTCTGACCGAACAACATGGCATCGTGCTCATTCTGGATGAAATTCAGACCGGTTTCGGCCGTACCGGCAAATGGTTCGGTTTTCAGCACGCCGGGATTCAGCCGGATCTGGTCACTGTCGCCAAGAGCCTCGCCGGTGGTTTGCCCATATCGGGCGTGGTGGGGCGTGCGCACATCATGGACGCGCCATTACCCGGTGGTCTCGGCGGTACCTACGGCGGTAACGCCCTGGCTTGCGCAGCGGCGTTGGCGGTGATCGAAACTTACGAACAGGATCAGTTGCTCGAGCGTGGTGAGGTATTGGGCGAGCGGCTGCGTCAGGGCCTGCTGCGCTTGCAGGCACGTTACCCTCGTATTGGTGACGTGCGCGGCACCGGCTTCATGCTGGCAATCGAATTGATCAAAGACGATGAGGCCCGCAGCCCCGATGCAGAGCTCACCCAGCAACTGATCGATCAGGCCAGGGTTGGTGGGCTGTTGGTGATCAAATGCGGGGTGTACCGAAATGTGCTGCGCTTCCTTGCTCCTCTGGTAACCGAAGAAAGTCAGATCGACGAAGCGCTGACAATTCTTGAAGCGGCATTGTTGCGAGTGTTGGATTAATCTCAGGTCTCGGTTGGCGCAATGTAGCAATGCGCCGACCGAGGGCATTTAGCGCACATGGATTGATGAATGCATCATGGGAGGCTACACACCATGTACCTGACTGATTATCGTGCACTGTTGATCGATTGCGACGAAGTCCTGGTCGATCGGGATTCCGGTATCTGGACGGCCCTGCAACCTTTGCTCGAAAACCATCCGGGCATGCCAGGCAGGGAAGAGGTATTGGCTGAGTTTGACGAGGCGGTGCGCACGCTCTATCCACGTTTTTCCGAGCTGGGCTTCAGTGGCTTGTTGTGCTTTGCCCATCGTCAGTTGGCCGAGCGTTTTGGGCTCAAGGCCAGTTGGGAAGAGGGCATGAGTTTCGCCCGTTCGGCGTGCAACTGGTCGTTGTTCGAGGACGCGCCCGGTGCCATGTTGTATCTGCGCAAATTCTATCGGCTGCTGGTGTACTGCGATCGAGATGCCGAGGATCGCGAACAGCTCTGCGAGCGTTTGGGGATTGTGCCCGAAGACCTGCATTCCCGAGCCAGTAATCCATTGGAGGACAGCGAGTGGTTGCTGGCCAACAACCTGGAGCCCAAAAATATTCTGCAGATTTCCAGACCTCCTGCGCAGACGCCAAAATTGGCTGGTTTGTGCCTGATCCGCCGTGGTCACGAGAATTATACTCAGGAATATTCCGCAGATTTTCACATCACAAGCATGGCCGACCTGGTCGCTCAGCATCAGCTATCTTTGCGACGTTGAGTTTGCTAAAACCACTGTCTATCTGAACGGCAATCAAGAGGTACCCGATGGAAGGTTTAATTAAACTAGACCGAATTGATATCAGTATCCTGGTTGAGCTTCAAAAAGACGGTCGAATGACCAACGTCAGTCTGGCCGATGCGGTGGGTCTGTCATCCAGTCCATGCTTGCAGCGGGTAAAGCGACTTGAATCGGCCGGCTATATTTCCGGGTATAGAGCTCATCTAAACCTTGCCAAGATCACCGACTCGGTCACGGTATTTACTGAAATCACGCTCAGCGACCATAAACGGGAGGACTTCGCCAAGTTCGAGTCCAATATTCGTTTGGTCGATGAGGTACTGGAGTGCCATTTAGTCAGTGGTGGTTACGATTACCTGGTGCGCTTCATGACCTGCAGTATTCAGCATTATCAGGAAGTGATCGAAGGGCTGCTGGACAAGAATATCGGTATTTCAAAGTACTTCAGTTACATCGTCATTAAATCCCCAGTACTTAAAGATGGGGTCCCGCTACGTAGGCTATTGCGTCACTGATGCCACCCAGAGCAATGGGATCAGACGAAGTTAGAAACAGTACGAAGTCCAAACCCATGTTGCTCAGCCACTTCCGGATATGACTTGTCGTTAAAAGAGCACAACACCATCACGGGCTGGCTTGAGACGTCGGCTGTAGCGCTTGCGAGCCGAGCACGATTAATCAGTGAAAAACAATTAACAAAAACAACTACTCACCGAGGTAAGAAAGATGAGTGCGGCTTCCCTGTATCCCGTTCGTCCCGAGGTTCTGGCTAACACGCTGACCGACGAGGCGACCTACAAGGCCATGTACCAGCAGTCGGTCGTCAACCCGGACGGCTTCTGGCGCGAGCAAGCCAAGCGCCTCGACTGGATCAAGCCTTTCACCACGGTGAAGCAGACTTCCTTCGACGATCACCATGTCGACATCAAGTGGTTCGCCGACGGCACCCTGAACGTGTCCTACAACTGCCTCGACCGGCATCTGGCCGAGCGCGGCGATCAGGTCGCGATCATCTGGGAAGGCGATGACCCTGCCG
>NZ_JBFUHR010000013.1:0-155368 GCF_056402295.1 Pseudomonas sp. P4_B3 | reverse complement strand
TCCTCGTCGAGTCCGCCGAAGACCTGACTTCCCTGGCTGTTGCCAAACTGTTGAAAGCTGTTGTCGACAAGGAACAGCCTCAGCTGGTGATCCTTGGCAAACAGGCCATCGACAGCGACAACAACCAGACTGGCCAGATGCTCGCTGCATTGAGCGGCTACGGTCAGGGCACGTTCGCTTCGAAAGTCGAAATCAGCGGCGACAGCGTCGCTGTTACCCGTGAAGTCGACGGCGGCGCGCAGACGGTTTCCCTGAAATTGCCGGCCATCGTCACCACCGACCTGCGTTTGAACGAGCCGCGCTACGCGTCTCTGCCAAACATCATGAAAGCCAAGAAGAAGCCTCTCGAAGTGCTGACTCCGGATGCTTTGGGCGTTTCCACCGCCTCCACTAACAAGACCCTGAAAGTCGAAGCGCCGGCTGCACGCAGCGCGGGTATCAAGGTCAAGTCGGTGGCTGAACTGGTCGAGAAACTGAAAAACGAAGCGAAGGTAATCTAAATGACTATCTTGGTTATTGCTGAACACGACAACAAAGTGCTGGCTCCGGCCACGCTGAACACCGTTGCTGCTGCCGCCAAAATCGGTGGTGACATCCACGTTCTGGTCGCTGGCCAGGGTGCTGGCGCCGTGGCTGAAGCCGCTGCGAAAGTCGCTGGCGTGGCTAAAGTGCTGGTAGCTGATAACGCTGCCTACGCTCACCAGCTGCCGGAAAACGTTGCTCCGCTGGTTGCAGAGTTGGGCAAGGGCTACAGCCACATCCTGGCTGCCGCTACTTCCAACGGCAAAAACATCCTGCCACGCGTTGCCGCCGCACTGGACGTTGACCAGATCTCCGAGATCATCTCGGTAGAAAGCGCCGACACCTTCACGCGTCCTATCTATGCCGGTAACGCCATCGCTACCGTTCAATCGAACGCTGCGGTCAAAGTGATCACCGTGCGTGCCACCGGTTTCGACCCGGTAGCTGCTGAAGGTGGCTCCGCTGCCGTTGAAGCCGTTGCTGCTGCCAACGACGCTGGCATCTCCAGCTTCGTTGGCGAAGAGCTGGCCAAGTCCGATCGTCCGGAACTGACCGCTGCCAAGATCGTCGTTTCCGGCGGGCGCGGCATGCAGAACGGCGACAACTTCAAACACCTGTACGCCCTGGCCGACAAGCTCGGCGCTGCTGTCGGTGCTTCACGCGCCGCGGTCGACGCAGGTTTTGTTCCGAACGACATGCAGGTCGGTCAGACCGGCAAGATCGTTGCTCCACAGCTGTACATCGCCGTCGGTATCTCCGGCGCGATCCAGCACCTGGCCGGCATGAAAGACTCCAAAGTGATCGTTGCGATCAACAAGGACGAAGAAGCGCCGATCTTCCAGGTGGCCGATTATGGCCTGGTGGCAGACCTGTTCGAAGCCATCCCTGAGTTCGAGAAGCTGGTCTAATCCGGCTGCTTCACTTATAAAGAGCCCGGCCTTTTGGCCGGGTTTTTTTTTGCTCTTCTGTAGGAGCGAGCTTGCTCGCGATGGACTCAAATGCGCCGCGTTTTTCCAGAATGAACGCGTCATCGTTAACGTTCATCGCGAGCAAGCTCGCTCCTACAAGGGGCATAACCGGGTATGAGTGGAGTGTGTAGCCATGGATCTGCGCCTTGTGTGGAGTTTGCTGGGATTGACGCTATTGCCCGCGCTGTCTTTCGCCGCAGGCAAATGCGAACGCCTGGTGGTGACTGGTAGCCCGGACGCGCCACCGTATCTGTGGCAAGACCCGCGGAATCCCGAACACCTGATCGGTGCCAGCGCCGATTTGCTGCAGCAAGTGGCGGGGGAGTTGGGGCTCAAGGTCGAACTGCTGTATGCCGGCAAACGCGCCCAGGCCCTGGACGAAGTGCGCAGCGGGCGCATGGACATGCTGGCGGACGCGACGTTGACCGTCAGTGAGCTGGATTCCCTGGATTACATCCATCCACCCGTGCTGGAAAACGACTATCTGGTCTGGACGCGCAAGGACTCGACGCTGATCTATAACGAAGCACAGGACCTGCACGGCCATTCCGGTGCCGTGTCGGAAAAGGCTCGATTGACTCCGCAATTCAGCACCTTTGCCGGACAGCAGTTAACCCTCACGCACACGTCCAACCTGACCCAGGCCTTTCAGAAACTGCTGTTGGGCGAGGTCGAGTTTGTGCTGGCAGGACGTTACTCGGGCATGGCGACCGCACAGACACTGGGCATGGCCGGTGATTTGGTCACTCGCTCGCAACCGGTCGACAAGCCTGGCCTGTACCTGGCGATTTCCCATGACTCGGCCTGCAACGATCCGTGGTTGCGCGGACAGTTGGCCAAAAAGATGACAGAATTGCCCGCGTCCGGACTGACGGAAGCCGTGCTGATGCGCAATATCGAGCGTTGGAAGGCACAACGCTCACAACCGCAGCAACCCTCGCAACAACCCGTCAGTGCCCCAAAACAGTAGGGATATCTAGTGAGTATTCGACCTCTTTTCGCTGCCGTGGCCTTTGTGGTCCTGGCGGGTTGTGCAACCGATCCTGCGCCGAATGAACAGATGCGCCTGACCGAACAGGCACTCGAACAGGCCAAGGCCGTGGGCGCCACCGCCGACGATGTGCCGGAAATGAAACTGGCCGAGGACAAGTACAATCGTGCCAAGGGCAATATGACCGATCAATCCTTCAAGAATGCGCGGATGCGGGCCGAACAGGCCGAACTCGATGCGCGCCTGGCTGAAGCCAAGGTGTTGAAGGCCAAGAGCGAGGAGCAGTTGAACGTGCTGAACACCCGCATCGCCCGCCTGCAAAAGCAACTGGGAGATGCCGAATGAGCCTCAAGAGCAAAGCCCTCGGCGGTTTGATCCTGGCAGGCTGCGCGAGCCTGTCTGGTTGCGCCAGCCAGCACAGCGAGACCGCATTGCAGCAGGCTGGAGCCGATTTTCAGAAGGTCAAGGAAGACTCCAATGTGCTGCGAATCGCCCCCAAGGACGTGATTCGCGCCGGGGAGTCCCTGGCCCGTGCCGATCGCCTGTCCAGCTATTGGGGTAGCGGTTCGGACGTGGTGCATTACGCCTACCTGAGCCAGCGCTATAGCGCCATTGCCCGGGAACACACCGATCAGGCGCTCAACGAAGAGCAAGCGGCGAAGCTTGAACTGGAGCGGCAGCGCCTGCAACTGGCACTGCGTGAATCCAAACTGTTCAGCGTGCAGCAGCAAGGCAAATGGCTCGAAGAGCAGATCCTGGCATTGACGACCACCCAGACCGACCGTGGCCTGGTGATGACATTGGGTGACATGCTGTTCGACACCGGCGAAGCGGAATTGAAACCTTCGGCCAACCGTGTGGTGTTGAAGATCGTGCAGTTCCTGCAACTCAATCCCAAGCGTGTGGTACGGATCGAAGGTTATACGGACAGTACCGGGGGCAAGCAGGAAAACCTCAAGCTGTCCCGCGACCGCGCACAATCGGTGGCTGATGTGTTGATGGACCTGGGCATCGACGACAAGCGTATTCAGGTCGAGGGTTATGGCGACGAGTATCCCGTGGACGCGAATGCGTCGGAAATCACAAACTCACCGACGCCTTGTTACACTCGACAGCTCCTACAGCCCTACAGCCCTACAGCCCGGCCTGCCATGCAGCGCCGGGTTTTTTTATACCTGCCGATTACCGCGCAAAACAGTACAGATTTTGCTGACACTGCACTGTATGGTCGACTATTGTGGCAACTGTCCCCGTACACTTCTAAACTGTTCCGGTATTGTTTCACACAAGAATAAAATGCCCGTGAAATCGAGTGCTGCGTCATGACCAATCTTTTGCTCTATCAACGTATTGCTCAACAACTGGCCGAAGACATCCGCCGTGGGGTCTATCAGCCGGGGGAGCGCGTACCTTCGGTGCGCAAGATGAGCTCGCAGCTCAATGTCAGCCATGCGACGGTGTTGCAGGCGTATGCCAATCTCGAGGATCAGGGGTTGATCCGCGCCCGGCCGCAGTCGGGTTACTACGTGCACCAGACGCCGGCCCTCACCGCACCGACGCCGGACATCGCCCGGGTCGAGCGCCCCGGCCTGGTCACCCGCAGTAGCATCATTCAACAAGTCCTGGTCGAATCCCGTCGTGAAGGTGTCTTCCCGCTGGGCGCTGCAGTGCCGAGTGTCGATTATTTGCCGGTGCGGGCACTGCATCAGCAATTGGCCAAAGTCACCCGTTTCCATAGTCCGCGGGCCTTCAGCTACATGTTCAGCCCCGGTTTCGAACCGTTGCGCCGACAGGTGGCGATCCGCATGCGCGATGCCGGCGTGGTGGTCGATCCGTCGGAAGTGGTGATCACCCACGGTTGCGTCGATGCGCTGCAGATGTCCTTGCGTGTGCTGACCCGTCCGGGCGATCTGATCGCGGCCGAATCGCCGACTTATTACGGGTTGCTGCAACTGGCCGACCTGTTGGGCCTCAAGGTCATCGAGATCCCCAGCGATCCGGCCACGGGCATGAGCCTGGAAGCCCTGCAACTGGCGGCCAACCAATGGTCGATCAAGGCGTTGGTGTTGACCACCCGTCTGAGCAATCCATTGGGTGGCACCATGCCGGAGGAGCGGCAGAAACAATTGCTGCGCCTGGCGTCGGACTTCGATATCCAGATTGTCGAAGACGATATCTACGGTGAGCTGATGTTCGAACAGGGGCGCACCAAGTCCCTCAAGGCCTACGATCGGCTGGATCGGGTGATCTATTGCTCGAGCTTCTCTAAAACCCTGTCGCCTGGCGTGCGGATCGGCTGGATGATTGCCGGCAAGTATCAGCAGGAAATCCAGCGCTTGCAGACCTTCAGCACGCATTCTGCGTGCAGCGTGACCCAGATGGGCATTGCCGCTTACCTGGAAAATGGTGGGTACGACCGGCATTTGCGCTTCATCCGTCAGGAATACCGGAAAAACCTCAGCGCCTTCCAACTGGCCGTGCAGCAGTATTTCCCGGAAGGCACGCAGATGACCCGGCCTACCGGTGGCTTCATTCTGTGGGTCAGTCTGCCGGGACGGGTCAACACTCAGGAGTTGCACGTGCGGGCATTGCAGCAGGGCATCAGTATTGCGCCGGGGCTGATCTTCAGTAACACCGAGCAGTTTAATCACTGCATTCGCCTCAATTGCGGCATCCCGTGGAATCGTGAAGCCGAGCGCGCGTTGATGACCCTGGGCATGCTGGCCACCCAGCTCTGCCAGGAGATGGCGGGCGGTTTGTAACAGGCTGCTACGGTGCTTGTCTTGTGGGCTGCAACAGGGGAGCATATGCACCTCTGCCGTTTGCACCCACCGTGGGATACATGAAACCGACTTTTCCTGCCGCCTGGCTTTTGCTCTGCCTGATTGCGAGTATTCAGCCGGCATTCGTCGTAGCGGCTACCGAGCAGGATCAGGAGGCCACCGGCAGTTTCCACGTCGCACCGATAAAACCCGAACCTGTGAAAAAAGCCTCGCCGGCCGAGAAACCGGCGACGCCCGTGAAAAAGCGCCAGCCCATTGCCTCCAAATCGAAACCGGCCAGCGAAGTTGTCAAGACCGAGCTTCCATCCGCCAAGTTGGACCTGAGCCTGCCCAAGGATATGGTTCAGGAGCTGAAGCCGATCGGAACGGTGCCGTTGTCCAGGCGCGAACCATTGTTACCCCAGATGTTCGGTGACAAAAGCGGCAGCAGCCCGTTCCAGCTCAACGGCCGCCTGCTCACCAATGAAATGCAGCTGCAACTGCGAAAGGAAGAACGCCGCGAGGTCGAAGGTGCGGCGCTGGATTTCGAGTTCAAGCAGTAACCTCACCAGGATCCGCGAACTGCAGACCAGACGCTTTGTCGGTGACTGGTCGGTCATGTTCGTTTGCATTGAAAAACCCGCTCGCAGGTAATTTAAAACAACTGTTTAAGCGGGTACTCTGTGCCCCGTCCTTTTACACATTGCTCGTCGCGAGGAGCTTGTCGTCATGAAATGCCGTGAGGGCTGTGGCGCTTGTTGCATTGCCCCTTCCATCAGTTCACCGATTCCCGGTATGCCCAACGGCAAAGCCGCAGGGGAGCGTTGCCTGCAACTTTCCTCCGATAACCTGTGCAATATTTTCGGCCAGCCGGAACGGCCGGCGGTGTGTTCTGCCTTCGAGGCCGACCCCGAGATGTGCGGAGGCAGCAGTGAAGAAGCGATCCGGTTGATTGGCTGGTGGGAGCAAATGACGGCGGCGTGATGTGTGGGCTTGCACCTCCGATCACCTCCGAAAAACCWGAAGGTGATCGGAGGTGCAAGCCCAACGGACGGAACTTCAACAATAAGGAATAAGATTATGGGTTCGCTGCATCGTATTGCTGTGCTGTGTGGTTTGACGGTTGTGCTGGCCACTTCGACGGCCCAGGCCGAAGACTGGAAAGTCAAAAAAGACGAAGACGGCATCAAGATCTCCCTGAGTGAAGTGGCCGGCTCCGACTACAAGGCCTACCAGGGCGTCACGCTGATGAAAACCACCATAGCCAAGCTGCGCGCGTTGCAGGAAGACGTGTCCGGAGCCTGCGCCTGGATTCACGAATGCAAAACCCAGAAGCTGCTCAAGCACGAAGGTGACCAGAGCTGGACCTACACTCAGTTCAACACCCCGTGGCCGGTTACTCCGCGTGATTCGGTGCTGCACGTCATCACCATCGAAGGCGCCGATGGCAGCCTGACCCGCAAGCTCGAAGGCGTACCAAAATACATTCCTGAAGAAAAAGGCTTCGTCCGGGTCGCCAAGGTCGACGGTTTCTGGAAGTTCGTGCCCAAGGGCGACCAGGTCGAAGTGACCTATCAGGTGCACACCGAGCCGGGCGGCAGCGTGCCGTCGATGGTGGCCAACAAGTTTGTGGTGGATGCCCCGTTCAATACCTTGAAAGCCCTCAAGGAACGCGCCGAGAAGTAACTTTATCGCTCTTTTAAGGTGACTTCGTAACGCCCCGACTCGATCGGGGCGTTTGCGTTTTTGACCGGTGCGCAGGCTTTAAATTGTTTCCGGATATGCGTTGCACGAAATTTTCACCCACTCTCCAAGACAATTCGCCGGCTCTCCCGTAACGCGCTGCGTACTGCTGAATGCAGGATGAAACAGTCGGGATGAGGGTAGTAATCAATGGCAATGCAGCCGTTGATCGTGCAACATTTGCGCACCGCGCAAACCCCCAGGCCTTGTACGGGCCGAAAAGAGGGCAAGGCGCAGCTGTATTTTTGAAACTTTAACTTCCAATGGGTCCTAAAACGACATGGCAATCCCGGACGCCCTGAATCAGCAGCGAGCCTCTAGTAGTCGCCTGCTGCAACCGACCGTCAAATCGCATCTGGCCTACACGCTGTTGTGTGCCCTGGTCATGATGGTCATGTTCAGCCTGCTGCGCGTCGCGCTGCTGGTTTACAACCGCTCGATGATCCTCGACACACCGGCCTCGACCTTTCTCGAGGCATTCGCCAACGGTCTGCGTTTCGACCTGCGTCTGGTGGTCTATCTCAGCATTCCCTTGCTGCTGGCACTGTTCAGCGCCCGGGCCATGGCCGCACGCGGGCTGTTCCGTCTCTGGTTGACGATCGTCTCCAGCATTGCGCTGTTCCTGGGCCTGATGGAGATGGACTTCTACCGTGAGTTCCACCAGCGCCTCAACGGCCTGGTCTTCCAGTACGTCAAGGAAGATCCGAAAACCGTGATGAGCATGCTCTGGTACGGTTTCCCGGTGGTTCGTTACCTGCTGGCATGGGCCGTGGGCACCTGGATCCTGAGCCTGGCATTCAAGGGCGCCGACCGTGCAACCCGTCCCCGTGGCCCATTCAGTGGTGGCAGCATCGGCACGCGCCAGGTTGCCCCGTGGTATGCGCGCATCGCGGTGTTCGTGGTTTGCTTGCTGATCTGCGTGGTCGCCGCTCGTGGCACCCTGCGTCAGGGCCCGCCATTACGTTGGGGTGACGTGTACACCACCAACTCGATTTTCGCTAACCAGTTGGGCCTCAACGGTACCCTGCAATTGGTGGCTGCTGCCAAGAGCCGGATGTCCGAAGAGCGCGACAACATCTGGAAAGCCACCTTGCCGCAAGAGCAGGCCCAGCAGATCGTGCGTGACATGCTGGTGCTGCCGGACGAAAAACTGGTCGAGACCGACATTGCCGCCGTACGCCGTGATTACACGCCGCCGGCCGACAAGACGCTGCCGATCAAGAACGTTGTCGTGATCCTGATGGAAAGCATGGCCGGTCACTCGGTGGGTGCTTTGGGCGGGCCGGACAACATCACGCCGTACCTCGACAAACTGTCGAAGGAAGGCCTGCTGTTCGACCGCTTCTTCTCCAACGGTACTCATACCCACCAGGGCATGTTTGCCACCATGGGTTGCTTCCCGAACCTGCCGGGTTTCGAATACCTGATGCAGACCCCGGAAGGCAGCCACAAGCTGTCTGGCCTGCCGCAGTTGCTCAGTGCCCGTCACTATGACGACGTGTATGTCTACAACGGTGATTTCGCCTGGGACAACCAGTCGGGTTTCTTCAGCAACCAGGGCATGACCAACTTCATCGGCCGTAACGACTTCGTTAACCCGGTGTTCTCCGACCCTACATGGGGCGTGTCCGACCAGGATATGTTCGATCGCAGCCTGCAAGAGCTCAAGGCACGTGAAAACGGCAAACCGTTCTATGCCTTGCTGCAAACCCTGTCCAACCACACGCCTTACGCCTTGCCGACGCCATTGCCGGTCGAGCCCGTGACCAATCGCGGCAGCCTGAACGAGCACTTGACCGCCATGCGTTACGCGGACTGGGCGCTGGGCCAGTTCTTTGAAAAGGCCCGCAAGGAGCCGTACTTCAAGGAAACCCTGTTCGTCATTGTCGGTGACCACGGTTTCGGCAACGAACAGCAGATCACTGAAATGGACCTGGGCCGCTTCAACGTGCCGATGTTGATGATCGCGCCGGGCATCCAGGAGAAGTTCGGTCAGCGTGACCACACCGTGGGCACCCAGATCGACATCGTGCCGACCATCATGGGCCGCCTGGGCGGCGAAACTCGCCAGCAGTGCTGGGGCCGCGACCTGCTCAACCTGCCTGAAGGCGACAAGGGTTTTGGTGTGATCAAACCTTCGGGTAACGAGCAGACCACGGCCATCCTCAGCGACGACCGGATCCTTGTACTGCCGAAGGAAAAGGACATGGCGCCAAAGTTGTACCAGTACGAAATGGGCGCTACGCCGCATGCCGAGATCATTGCGGATGCACCGGGTACCGCTGAGTTGAAGCTCAAGCTCGAAGCGTTCCTGCAAACCGCGACCAAGAGTCTGCTGGACAACACCGCCGGTGTAGTTCACGGCACGCCGCAGTAAGTTGTGACGCAATGGAAAAGAGGCTCTTCAAGAGCCTCTTTTTTTTGCCTGGCGGATTTTTATATTCGGCCGAGCAAGAGCAGGATCAACAGTACCACCAACACGACGCCGATGATTCCGGATGGGCCATAACCCCAACTTCTGGAGTGTGGGAAGACCGGCAAACCACCGACCAGTAAAAGGATCAGAATGATGATTAGTATTGTGCCCATGTCTATTTCCTTGTCGAAAATGCAGTGAATTGACCATGCCAATCAAGGTCAGCGGGAATGAAGTAAATTCGCGCTGCTTAAATATTCCGACTCTTGCGCTTGCAGGAAAATTCCAGGTTTTTTTCAAGTATTTCGAACGGGTCTTTATCTTTTTTTGTTGCATCAGTTACTTCAGGCGCTCCCGCGGTTTGCTCGGGCCATTCAGCAATCTGATGGAGCGTGGGTCGGGCAATTTCCTTCGCTACACTCGGTGCATCTTCCGAGAACAACAAGGCTGTTTGCTATGCAAAATCGCATGATGATCACTGGTGCAGGCTCTGGTCTGGGTCGTGAAATCGCGCTGCGCTGGGCGCGTGAAGGCTGGCAACTGGCCTTGTCGGACGTCAGCGAGCCCGGTTTGCAGGAAACCCTCAAGCTGGTCCGCGAAGCGGGCGGCGATGGTTTTATCCAGCGTTGTGACGTACGCGATTACAGCCAGTTGACGGCGTTCGCCCAGGCCTGCGAAGTCAAATTCGGCGGCATCGATGTCATCGTCAATAACGCGGGTGTGGCGTCTGGCGGGTTCTTCAGTGAGTTGTCCCTGGAGGACTGGGACTGGCAGATCGCGATCAACCTGATGGGCGTGGTCAAGGGCTGCAAGGCTTTCCTGCCGCTGCTGGAAAAAAGCAAAGGCAAGATCATCAACATCGCGTCCATGGCCGCGTTGATGCAAGGCCCGGCGATGAGCAACTACAACGTGGCCAAGGCGGGCGTGGTGGCGTTGTCCGAAAGCCTGCTGATCGAACTGGCGCATCAGGAAGTCGGTGTGCATGTGGTGTGTCCATCGTTCTTCCAGACCAACCTGCTGGACTCCTTCCGCGGTCCGACCCCGGCCATGAAAGCCCAGGTCGGCAAGTTGCTGGAAAGTTCGCCGATCAGCGCCGTTGACATCGCCGACTACATCTACCGGCAGGTCGCCGCCGGCGAGTTCATGATCCTGCCCCACGAACAGGGCCGCATGGCCTGGGCGCTCAAGCAGAAGAACCCACAACTGCTCTACAACGAAATGACCGTCATGGCCGACAAAATGCGCGCCAAGGCCAGGCAATCGGCAAGCTGATCTTGCTCGCAGGCAACGCTGTGGTTAGGGTGGCCGCCATCGGCCATCCTCGCGAGACGCTTGCATGCTCAATTACCTTTGGTTTTTCCTCGCCGCGCTGTTCGAAATTGCCGGTTGCTTTGCCTTCTGGATGTGGCTGCGCCAGGGTAAAAGCATGTGGTGGGTGGTGCCAGCGCTCCTGAGCCTGACCCTGTTCGCCCTGCTGCTGACCCGGATCGAAGCCACTTACGCCGGCCGTGCCTACGCCGCTTACGGTGGTATCTACATCATTGCGTCAATCGGCTGGTTGGCCGTGGTCGAGCGGATTCGTCCGCTGGGTTCGGACTGGCTTGGCGTGGCGCTGTGTGTGATCGGTGCGAGCATCATCCTGTTCGGACCGCGATTCTCCGCGTCCTGACAGATCGGCCCTACAATCAACCGTCCTGTCAGACTTTTCCGTAAGCGGGGTGTGTCAAGGGCTGTCAGTTCGGTCTGGATTGCTGTCAGAGCATTGTAGGCGTACGGCGGGCCGGGCATCTTCAAGGGCCAGTAATCCCTGAAGGACACTCCTTATGCTCGTACTCAGCCGCGTTGTGGGCGAAACCATTTCCATCGGTGAAAATATTTCCGTGCGCGTTCTCGCGATTAACGGAAACAACATTCGCTTTGGCGTCGAAGCGCCACAGGACGTCAAAGTTCACCGCTCGGAAATCTACGAACGTATCCAGAACAAACTGGCGAAGATCAAGGGACGCTGAAGGCTTCAGTCAAACAGGTGCTTGGGCACGTCGTGCTTGAGCATCAGTTGGCACTGCTCGCTTTCCGGGTCGAAGACAATCAGTGCCTGGCCCTTGGTCAAGGCTTGGCGTACGCGCAGTACGCGGGTTTCCAGTGGTGTGTCGTCACCATTGTCCGTGCCGTCGCGGGTCACGAAATCCTCGATCAGGCGGGTGAGGGTGTCGACTTCAAGTTGGTCGTGGGGAATCAGCATAGGCACCTCGGTTGGATCAATGGCGCGATGCTACGGCGATTGGGCTGTTGCGGCTAGCCTTGGGCTAATGTGTTGTCTGGTCCGGCGTCTTCGCGGGCAAGCCCGCTCCCACAGGTGATCGCATTCCCCCTGTGGGAGCGGGCTTGCTCCGGGCGGCGTTCCGACGAAAGCGGTTTACCTGGCGATGAAGCGCCCGGATCAGTTCTCCGACCGCTGCCCCACCAGGCTGTCCACCGAAGGCACCCGCGTATCGCTTTCCATCTGTGTGTCATGTTCGAGCTGATGGCTGAAGCGGTCCAGTGAACC
Organism: Pseudomonas sp. P4_B3; assembly: GCF_056402295.1. Classification (NCBI taxonomy): domain Bacteria; kingdom Pseudomonadati; phylum Pseudomonadota; class Gammaproteobacteria; order Pseudomonadales; family Pseudomonadaceae; genus Pseudomonas; species Pseudomonas sp. P4_B3. The sequence goes on along the minus strand of NZ_JBFUHR010000013.1, from coordinate 143,418 downwards.
CTTGGCCGGTTGCGCATCGCTGGCAAACACGGGCGGGCTGAGGATGTACGCACCGAGCAGGCGGCTCAGGGCGGCGAGGCTGTCGATGTGGGTGCGTTCGTAACCGTGGGTGGCGTCGCAGCCGAAGGCGAGCAGGGCGGTGCGAATGTCGTGGCCGGCGGTGACCGCTGAATGTGCGTCGCTGAAGTAGTAGCGGAACAGGTCGCGGCGCGCCGGCAACTCGTTGTCGCTGGCCAGGCGCAGGAGGTGGCGCGACAGGTGATAGTCATACGGCCCGCCGGAATCCTGCATCGCGATGCATACCGCGTGCTCGCTGGAGTGTTGGCCTGGCGCGACCGGTGCGATGTCGATGCCGACGAACTCACTGACGTCCCAGGGCAACGCCGCCGCGGCGCCGCTGCCGGTTTCCTCGGTGATGGTGAACAGTGGATGGCAGTCGATCATCAGGTCTTCGCCACTGTCGACGATGGCTTTGAGCGCCGCCAGCAGCGCGGCCACCCCGGCCTTGTCGTCGAGGTGGCGGGCGCTGATGTGGCCGCTTTCGGTGAACTCCGGCAACGGGTCGAAGGCGACGAAATCGCCGACGCTGATGCCCAGCGACTCGCAGTCGGCACGGGTGGCGCAGTAGGCGTCCAGGCGCAATTCGATGTGATCCCAACTGATCGGCATCTCATCCACGGCGGTATTGAACGCGTGCCCGGACGCCATCAGCGGCAAGACGCTGCCGCGGATCACGCCATTGTCGGTAAACAGGCTGACCCGACTGCCTTCGGCAAAGCGGCTGGACCAGCAGCCGACCGGCGCGAGGGTCAGGCGGCCGTTGTCCTTCACCGCACGCACCGCCGCGCCGATGGTGTCCAGGTGAGCGGAAACGGCGCGGTCGGGGCTGCTTTTCTTGCCCTTGAGCGTGGCGCGGATGGTGCCACGACGAGTCAGCTCGAAGGGAATACCGAGTTCTTCAAGGCGCTCGGCGACGTAGCGCACGATGGTGTCGGTGAACCCGGTGGGGCTGGGAATGGCGAGCATTTCCAGCAGGACTTTTTGCAGGTAACCGAGGTCCGGTTCGGGGATTTTGCTGGTCATGGAAACTCCTGATGTATTGAGGCCATCGATGGTTTCGATGAGGGGATTTTTGTTGCCTGGGCTGGCCCCTTCGCTGGCAAGCCAGCTCCTACATTGGAACGCATTCCCCTGTAGGAGCGAGCTTGCTCGCGAAGGGGCCAGCCCAGGCAACACATCACTAAGAGACTGCCGGCTGGCTGTGCGGAAACAGCAAATCCACAAACCGCTCCGCCGTGGGCTGCGGTTCGTGGTTGGCCAGCCCGGCCCGTTCGTTGGCTTCGATAAACACGTAGTCCGGCTGGTCAGCGGCGGACACCATCAAGTCGAGGCCGACCATGGGAATGTCCAGCGCCCGCGCGGCCCGCACGGCGGCGTCCAGCAGCGTCGGGTGCAGGATCGCCGTGACGTCTTCAAGCACGCCGCCGGTATGAAGATTCGCCGTGCGTCGTACGAACAGATGCTCGCCGGCCGGCAGAATGCTGCTGTAGTCGTATCCGGCGGCCTGCAAGGTGCGCCGGGTTTCCGCGTCCTGCGGGATCTTGCTTTCGCCACCCGTGGCCGCCTGTCGCCGACGGCTCTGGGCTTCGATCAATGCGCCGATGGAGTGCTGGCCGTCGCCGACTACTTCGGCCGGCCGGCGAATGGCGGCGGCGACCACTTCAAAACCGATCACCACAATGCGCAGGTCGAGGCCTTCGTGGAAACCTTCCAGCAGCACGCGGCTGTCGAAGTGGCGAGCGGCTTCTATGGCTTGCTGCACCTCCTCAAGGGTACGCAAATCCACCGCCACCCCTTTACCCTGTTCACCATCCAGTGGCTTGACCACCACGCGCTGGTGTTCATCGAGGAACGCCAGGTTGTCATCGGCATTACCCGCCAGTTGCTGCGCCGGCAGGTTCAACCCGGCAGCCCTGAGCACTTTGTGGGTCAGGCTTTTGTCCTGGCACAGGGTCATGCTGACGGCGCTGGTCAGGTCGCTCAGGGATTCACGGCAGCGTACCCGGCGCCCGCCATGGCTGAGGGTGAACATCCCGGCGTCGGCGTCATCGACCTGCACATCAATGCCACGGCGGTGAGCCTCTTCGACAATGATCCGCGCGTACGGGTTGAAAGCGGCTTCGGGGCCTGGCCCGAGAAACAGCGGCTGATTGATGCCGTTCTTGCGCTTGATGGCGAAGGTCGTCAGGTTGCGAAAACCGAGCTTGGCGTAGAGGCTTTTCGCCTGGCGGTTGTCGTGTAGCACCGACAAGTCGAGGCAGGCGAGCCCGCGACTCATGAAGTGTTCGATCAAATGCCGCACCAGCACTTCACCGACACCCGGCCGCGCACAATGCGGGTCGACCGCCAGGCACCACAGACTGCTGCCGTTTTCCGGGTCGTTGAAGGCCTTGTGGTGGTTGAGGCCCATGACGCTGCCGATGACCGCGCCGCTGTCCTCGTCTTCGGCCAGCCAGTACACCGGGCCACCCAGGTGGCGCGCAGTGAGCCGGGTGGCATCGATCGGCAGCATGCCGCGGGCCTGGTACAGCTGATTGATCGCCTGCCAGTCGGCATCGCTTTGCGCGCGTCGAATGCGAAAACCGCGAAACACCCGGGTCGCTTGACGGTAATCACTGAACCACAGGCGCAAGGTATCGGACGGGTCGAGAAACAGCTGCGTCGGCTCCAGCCCCAGCACTTGCTGGGGCGCGGCGACGTACAGCGCAATGTCCCGTTCACCGGGCTGCTCGTTGAGCAACTCCCCGGCGAGGCTCGCGGCATCGGCAAAGGTATGGCCGATCAGCAAGCGGCCCCAGCCGCAATGCACGGCAATCGGCGCCCCGCCGAGTTCACAGCGATCCTCGGCCAGGCGTGCCTGCAAGCGTTCGTAGGAGGGTGACTGGCCGCGCAACAGACGTTGGCTGAAAGCCGTGGCGTGAGGTTTCATCGGTCAGATTCCTTGTTCGCTGAGCCACAGGTTGAGCGCCGCCAGTTGCCACAGTTTCGAGCCGCGCAACGGTGTCAATTGCCCCTGTGGATCGGTCAGCAGACGGTCGAGCATCGCGGGGTGGAACAGGCCGCGATCCTGGCTGGGATCGAGCAGCAACTCGCGCACCCACTCCAGCGTATCGCCCTGCAAATGCTTGAGGCCCGGCACCGGGAAGTAACCTTTCTTGCGGTCGATCACTTCACTGGGAATCACTTGTCGCGCGGCTTCTTTCAAGACGTGCTTGCCGCCGTCCGGCAGTTTGAAGCGCCCCGGAATCCGTGCCGACAGCTCCACCAGGCGATAGTCGAGAAACGGCGTGCGCGCTTCCAGGCCCCAGGCCATGGTCATGTTGTCAACGCGTTTGACCGGGTCGTCCACCAGCATCACCGTGCTGTCCAGACGCAAGGCCTTGTCCACCGCCGCATCGGCACCGGGCTTGGCGAAATGGGCTTTGACGAAGTCACCGGCGGCGTCATTCGCGGTCAGCCATTTCGGTTGCACGGTGGCGGCGTAGTCGTCGTAACTGCGGTCGAAAAACGCTTCGCGGTACGCGGCATACGGATCACTCGCGCCGTCCACTTGCGGATACCAGTGGTAACCGGCGAACAGTTCATCGGCGCCCTGGCCGCTCTGGACGACTTTGCAGTGTTTGGCCACCTCCCGTGACAACAGGTAGAAGGCAATGCAGTCATGGCTGACCATCGGTTCGCTCATGGCGCGGAATGCGGCGGGCAGTTGTTCGATGATCTCTTTTTCTTCGATGCGCAATTGGTGATGCTGCGTGCCGTAGTGCCGGGCGATCAGGTCGGAATACTGGAACTCGTCACCGCGCTCGCCGCCCGCATCCTGAAACCCGATGGAAAAGGTCGACAGATTGTCCACGCCGACTTCCCGCAACAGGCCCACCAGCAGGCTTGAATCGACGCCGCCGGACAAGAGCACGCCGACATCCACCGCTGCACGTTGGCGGATGGCAACAGCTTCGCGAGTGCTGACGAGCACACGGTCGCGCCAGTCTTCGAGGGTCAGATCCGTCTCATCGGCGTGAGGGCCGTAGGGCAGGGTCCACCAGGTTTTCTGTTCGGTGCGACCATCGGCTTCGATGCGCATCCAGGTGGCCGGCGGCAGTTTTTCAATGCCCGCCAGCAAGGTGCGCGGTGCCGGGACCACGGAGTGGAAATTCAGATAGTGATTGAGCGCTACAGGATCGAGGATCGGGTTGATGTCGCCGCCCTTGAGCAATGCCGGCAGCGCCGAAGCGAAGCGCAGGCGCTGGTCGGTGCGCGACAGGTACAGCGGTTTCACGCCGAGTCGGTCGCGGGCGATGAACAGGCGTTGGGCATCGCGCTCCCAAACGGCGAAGGCAAACATGCCGTTGAGTTTTGGCAGCAGCGCTTCGCCCCAGGCGTGATAGCCCTTGAGCAACACTTCGGTGTCGCCACCGGAATAGAAGGTGTATCCCAGGCTTTCAAGCTCGGCGCGCAATTGCGGAAAGTTGTAGATCGCCCCGTTGAAGGCCAGGGACAAGCCCAATTGCGGGTCGATCATCGGCTGCGCCGAGCCGTCCGACAGGTCCATGATTTTCAGGCGCCGATGGCCCAGGGCAACAGGCCCCTGGCTATGAAAGCCCCAGGCGTCGGGGCCGCGGGGGGCCAGGTGATGGGTGATTCGTTCAATGGCTGCAAGGTCTGCAGGTTGATGATCAAAACGTAACTCGCCAGCTAATCCGCACATAAATTCCTTACCGGTTTTTCCGTTGGGGAGGGTCGATCGATACCGCGCCAGAACGGCGGGTACTCAGAAAGTGACCCTCCTCGGTAAGGGGAGTTTTAGATCGATGAGTTATATGCGCGCCAGACCACGGCCGAATCGCCCCGTGAGGGCGACTTCGGCTGCTGTATCGATTACTTGCCCCGGATCAGGCGCCGCAGGGCAAACCGATTGGGATGGCAGGCTTCGGCCACGCTTCTGGGCAACGGCAGGGGTTCGTTGTCCAGCCAGGCTGCCAGCAGTTCTCCGGACAGCGGCGCGGTGATCAGGCCGCGCGAGCCGTGACCGCTGTTGATGTACAAACCGTCAAGCCATGGGCATTCGGCGTCTGGCACCTGCCGGGCATCCTTGCCCAGCGCTGCATAAGCCTGAGTGAACGCCTGGGTGTCGGCTAACGGGCCGACGATTGGCAAGTAGTCGGGGCTGGTGCAGCGAAAAGCGGCACGCCCCTGGAGGCTTTCAGGCGCAAGATTATCGGTCTGTAGACGCTCGACCAGATCGTGGGAAATCTCTTCGAGCATGGCCATGTTGCCCAGGTGTTCGGCCGTGGTCGGCGTCAGGTCATCGCTCTTGAAATCGAAACTGGCCCCCAGGGTGTGTTCGCCCAAACGGGCAGGGGCGACATAGCCTTCTGCACACACCACGGTGCTCAGGGCCTGGCTTTGCGGGGTTTGCGCCAGGCGGGTGATTTGTCCGCGAATGCGTTTGAGCGGCAACTCGGCGCTCTCGGGGAAGCGCTGGATTTCGGCTGCGCCGGCGAGCACCACCACGGGGGCGTCGGCAAGCAATCGCTCGCCGTCCCAGGCTTGCCAACGGCCTTCAACCTTGCGCAGTTCCAGCGCATCGTGATGGGTGAGCAATTGAATCTGTGGATGCGCAGCCTGCCACTGGCACAGCGCCGGTGGGTGGACCCACCCGCCTTCGGGATAGAACAGGCCCCCCTGTGCCAGCCCGATACCGGCCACGGCCTGTGCCTCGGGTTGATCCAGCAGGTGCAGCAAGTCCGCTGGAAACGCCGCGGCCAATTGCGCCTGGCGTTCGGCTTCCTTGGCATTGAAGGCCAGTTGCAACACGCCGCAATCGTCCCAGTCGCGACCCCGTTGCAAGTGTTCGAGCAGGCGTCGGGTGTAGCCGAAACCGCTGACGATCATTTGTGACAGCGCCGTGCCGTGGGCGGATAACTTCAGGTAGAGCACGCCCTGCGGGTTGCCCGAGGCTTCCCGGGCGATGTCGTCGTGGCGCTCCAGCACTGTCACTTGCCAGCCACGCGCGGCGAGGCTGGCGGCGCTGGCACAACCGGCCAGGCCGGCACCGATCACTAGAGCCTGGCGCTCGCCGGTCAGCGCTGCCGGGCGGGCGAACCAGGGTTTATCCAGGGCCGGGGCCGGCGTTTCCTGGGGCCAGCCGAGGAACTCGCCGCGCAGGATTTCCCATTTGTGGCCGATGCCAGGGGTACGTTTCATCTTGAAACCGGCGGCGTTGAGCAGGCGTCGCACCCACCCGGTGCTGGTGAAAGTGCTGATGGATGCACCAGGGGCGGCCAGGCGAGCCAGCTCGGCAAACAGTTCGGCGGTCCACATGTCGGGGTTCTTCGCCGGAGCGAAACCGTCGAGGAACCAGGCGTCGATTCGGGCATCGAGTTGAGGCAGTTGGTCTAATGCGTCACCGATCAGCAATGTCAGGGTCACGCGACCGTTATCCAGCGTCAGGCGCTGAAAACCCTGATGGATCGCCACGTACTGCGACAGCAATTGATCGGCAAACACCTTGAGTTCCGGCCACAGCGCCAGGGCTCGTTGCAAATCGGCCGGGCTCAACGGGTACTTTTCGACGCTGACAAAATGCAGCCGCGCTCCGGCCGCCGCGTGTTGTTCGAACACCTGCCAGGCACACAGAAAATTCAGTCCCGTGCCAAAGCCCGTTTCACCGATGACCAGGCGTCCGCCCTCCGGCAAGGCAGCAAAGCGTTCCGCCAAGCGGTTTTGCTCGATAAAGACATAGCGGGTTTCGTCCAGCCCCGACTGGTCGGAGAAATACACATCATCGAACACTCGCGAATACGGACGACCTTGGTCGTCCCAGTCGAGCTGGGCGTGGGGCAATTCAGGTTTCATGGCAGGCTCGGCAACGGCAAGGCCGCCATTCTAGCCGATCGACGGCGCGGTGCTTGATCCGTGGCAAGGTATGCATTGGCCGAGACCGGGAGAATCTCTGCTGACCTTCAGTTCAATCCGCTAGTCTTGCTCACATCTGGAAGGGAGCCGCTCATGTTTGAATCTGCTGAAATCGATCACGCCATTGACAAAGAAACCTACGACGCCGAAGTCCCGGCCCTGCGCGAAGCGTTGCTCGAAGCGCAATTCGAATTGCAGCAGCAACGCCGCTTTCCGGTGATCATTTTGATCAATGGCATCGAAGGTGCCGGTAAGGGTGAGACGATCAAGGTGCTCAACGAGTGGATGGACCCGCGCTTGATCGAGGTCCGCACCTTCGACCAGCAAACCGATGAAGAACTGGCGCGGCCGCCGGCCTGGCGGTACTGGCGGATGCTCCCGGCCAAGGGGCGCATGGGGATTTTCTTCGGCAACTGGTACAGCCAGATGCTGCAGGGGCGGGTCCATGGCGTGTTCAAGGATCCGCGACTGGACCAGGCGATCAACGGCGCCGAGCGCCTGGAAAAGATGCTGTGCGATGAAGGTGCGCTGATCTTCAAGTTCTGGTTTCACCTCTCCAAGAAGCAAATGAAGGCACGCCTCAAGGCGCTGGCCGACGACCCGCTGCACAGCTGGCGCATCAGCCCGCTGGACTGGCAGCAGTCGCAAACCTACGACAGGTTCGTGAAGTATGGCGAACGGGTGCTGCGCCGCACCAGCCGCGACTATGCACCGTGGCATGTGATCGCCGGGGTGGATGCCCATTATCGGAGCTTGGCCGTGGGGCGGATTCTGCTGGCGGGCCTGCAGGGCGCATTGCAGCGACCGACGATCCATCCGGAAAAGGTCAGCGCCGCGCCAGTGTTCCCCAGTGTCGATCAAGTGAACCTGATCGACAGCCTGGACCTGACCCTGCACCTGGACAAGGAAGATTACGAAGAACAGCTGATTACCGAGCAGGCGCGGTTTTCCGGGTTGATGCGCGACAAACGCATGCGCCGCCACGCGCTGGTGGCGGTGTTCGAAGGCAACGACGCGGCTGGCAAGGGCGGGGCGATCCGCCGGGTAGCGGCAGCGCTTGATCCGCGCCAGTACAGCATCGTGCCGATTGCCGCGCCCACCGAAGAAGAACGGGCGCAACCGTATCTGTGGCGCTTCTGGCGGCACCTGCCGGCCCGGGGCAAGTTCACCGTGTTCGACCGCTCCTGGTATGGCCGGGTGTTGGTGGAGCGCATCGAAGGGTTTTGCAGCCCGGCAGACTGGCTGCGTGCCTACAGCGAGATCAACGATTTCGAGGAACAACTGACCGATGCCGGGGTGATCGTGGTCAAGTTCTGGCTGTCCATCGACAAACAGACGCAACTGGAGCGCTTCGAGGAGCGCGAAAAGATTCCCTTCAAGCGCTTCAAGATCACTGACGATGACTGGCGCAACCGTGAAAAGTGGGATGACTATCGCGCGGCGGTTGGCGACATGGTCGACCGTACCAGCACCGAGATTGCGCCATGGACCCTGGTGGAAGCCAACGACAAGCGTTGGGCACGGGTCAAAGTCTTGCGCACCATCAATCGCGCACTGGAGGAGGCTTTCGAAAAATCCGACCGGCATGAGAACAAGAAGCGTAAGGGCAAGGATTGAAGCGATGGTTGCGCATACGCGAGGTGAATGATTGTCGCGGTCGGTGAAGCGCTGGACTTATGCTCGGTCCACTCTCAACTGATAACAACAATGAGGTATGTCATGCGTGAAGTGGTGATCGTCGACAGCGTGCGGACCGGCCTGGCCAAATCCTTTCGCGGCAAATTCAACATGACCCGCCCGGACGACATGGCGGCACACTGTGTCGATGCACTGTTGCTACGCTCCGGTATCGATCCGGCGAGCGTCGAGGACTGCATCGTTGGCGCCGGTTCCAACGAAGGCGCCCAGGGTTTCAATATCGGTCGCAATGTCGCGGTGCTGTCGCGCCTGGGCATCGGCACGGCCGGCATGACCCTCAACCGTTTCTGTTCCTCGGGCTTGCAGGCGATCGCCATTGCCGCCAACCAGATCGCTTCGGGTTGCAGCGACATCATCGTCGCCGGCGGTGTCGAGTCCATCAGCATGACCATGAAAAGTGTCAATACCGACAACCTGATCAACCCGCTGCTCAAGGAACAGGTGCCGGGCATCTACTTCCCAATGGGGCAGACTGCTGAAATAGTCGCGCGTCGGTACGGCGTCAGCCGTGAAGAGCAGGACCTGTACGCGTTGCAAAGCCAGCAGCGTACTGCTCAGGCTCAGGCCGCCGGGCTGTTCTGCGATGAAATCGTGCCGATGGCGGTGAAGTATCGCGTCGAAGACAAAAACACCGGTCAGGTGCAGATCCTCGACGGTGTCGTTGATCGTGATGACTGCAACCGCCCGGACACCACCCTGGAAAGTCTGGCCGGGTTGAAGCCGGTGTTCGCCGAAGATGGCTCGGTCACGGCCGGCAACTCTTCGCAACTGTCTGATGGCGCGTCCATGACCCTGGTGATGAGCCTGGAAAAAGCGCTGGAACTGGGGCTCAAGCCGAAAGCGTTCTTTCGCGGTTTTACCGTGGCCGGTTGCGCGCCGGACGAGATGGGCATCGGCCCGGTGTTTTCGGTACCGAAACTGCTCAAGGCCAAAGGCTTGCGGATTGACGACATCGACCTGTGGGAACTCAACGAAGCGTTCGCCTCGCAGTGCCTGTACAGCCGCAACCGCCTGGAAATCGACAACGCCCGGTACAACGTCAACGGCGGCTCGATCTCCATCGGCCACCCGTTCGGCATGACCGGCTCGCGCCAGGTCGGGCATCTGGTTCGTGAATTGCAGCGACGCAATCTGCGTTACGGTGTCGTCACCATGTGCGTGGGAGGCGGGATGGGGGCAACCGGGCTGTTTGAGGCGGTGCGTTAAGCCTAGGGTTTTTTCGTTGTCCGTCAGATAGCTTTCGCGAGCAGGCTCGCTCCCACAGATTTGGTGGCGTACACAACATTTGTGATCGCCGCTAATCATTGTGGGAGCGAGCCTGCTCGCGATGGGCGCACCTCGGTTGTACCCCCCAAAAAAAAATACGACCCGCACAGTTTCATTCGCGGCCAGTCCGCAACTGTCCCTGTGTACGCCACCGCTGCGGGCCTAGAATGACGGCTCCTGTCAGTTGGCGTTGGGGTTCACATGCACATTTCATCGGGTCGCTGGGGTTACGGTCTGTTCCTGGCCTTGTTGACCGCGTTGTTGTGGGGAATCCTGCCGATCAAGCTCAAGCAAGTGCTGCTGGTGATGGACCCGGTGACGGTGACCTGGTTTCGCCTGTTGGTGTCTGGCGGCTGCCTGTTCATTTATCTGGCGGCCACCAGGCGTCTGCCTAGCCGCAAAGTGCTCGGTCCTCGCGGTGGCTGGCTGGTACTGATGGCGGTGCTCGGCCTGGTCGGTAACTATGTGCTGTATTTGATGGGCCTGAACCTGCTCAGCCCCGGCACGGCGCAACTGGTGGTGCAGATGGGGCCGATCATGCTGCTGATCGCCAGCGTGTTTGTGTTCAAGGAGCGGTTCAGCCTGGGGCAGGGGATCGGGCTGTTGGTGCTGCTGATCGGTTTTGCGCTGTTTTTCAACCAGCGCTTGAGTGAATTGCTCACATCGCTGACCGACTACACCGCCGGCGTGCTGCTGGTGCTGTTGGCGTCCACGGTCTGGACCTTCTATGCCCTGGGGCAGAAGCAATTGCTGACGGTGTGGAATTCGCTGCAGGTGATGATGGTGATCTACCTGTTTTGCGCGCTGCTGTTGACGCCGTGGGTGCATCCGCTCGAAGCGTTGCAATTGAACCCGTTGCAGGGTTGGTTGCTGCTGGCGTGCTGCCTCAACACCCTGATTGCCTATGGCGCGTTTGCCGAGGCCCTGGCCCATTGGGAAGCCTCTCGGGTCAGCGCAACGCTGGCCATCACACCGCTGGTGACCTTTGTGGCGGTTGCCATGGCTGCATGGCTATGGCCTGACTATGTGCATGCCGAGACGATCAATGGTCTGGGTTATGGCGGTGCGGTGCTGGTGGTGCTGGGGTCGGCGCTGGTGGCGTTGGGGCCTTCGTTGATTGCCGGGCTCAAGGCAAGGAAGATGCGGGTGGCCTGAAGATCAAAAGATCGCAGCCTGCGGCAGCTCCTACATGTAAACGCGTATTCCCGTAGGAGCTGCCGCAGGCTGCGATCTTTTCGCTTCACTGCAAAACTCAGCCCTTGGCCCCAGCCTCCAGCATATTCTCCGGCCTTACCCACGCATCGAACTCTTCATCGGTCAGATACCCCAGTTGCAACGCCGCCTCGCGCAAGGTCAGGCCTTCGCTGTAGGCCTTCTTGGCGATCTTCGCCGATTTGTCATAGCCAATGTGCGGGTTGAGCGCCGTCACCAGCATCAGGCCTCGCTCCAGGTGTTCAGCCATTTTTTCCGCATCCGGCTCCAGACCGGCCACGCAGTGCTGCTGGAAGTTGCTGCAGCCATCACCCAGCAAACGGATCGATTGCAGCAGGTTGTGGATGATCACCGGTTTGAACACGTTCAGCTGCAAGTGGCCCTGACTGGCGGCAAAGCCGATGGCGACGTCGTTGCCCAACACCTGGCAGGCCAGCATCGACAAGGCTTCGCACTGGGTCGGGTTGACCTTGCCTGGCATGATCGAGCTGCCCGGTTCATTGGCCGGCAGCTTGACTTCGGCGAAGCCGGCGCGCGGACCGGAACCCAGCAGGCGCAGATCGTTGGCGATCTTCATCAGGGTCACGGCGAGGGTTTTCAGCGCGCCGGACAGCGTGGTCAGCGGCTCATGGCCGGCCAGTGCGGCGAACTTGTTCGGTGCGGTGATAAATGGCAAACCGGAGAGGGCGGCCAATTCTGCAGCGATGGCCTCACCGAAGCCGTGGGGTGAATTGAGCCCGGTGCCGACGGCCGTTCCGCCCTGGGCCAGCTCGCAGACCGCGGGCAGTGCGCTGCGGATCGCCCGTTCGGCGTAATCGAGTTGCGCGATGAACGCCGAGATTTCCTGACCGAAGCTGATCGGAGTCGCATCCATCATGTGGGTGCGGCCGGTCTTGACCAGTTTCATATGGCGGGCGGCCAACTCGGCCAGCCCGCCGGACAGTTCGCTGATCGCCGGCAGCAAGTGCTGTTGCACCGCCTGGACGGCGGCGATGTGCATGGCGGTGGGGAAGCAGTCGTTGGAACTCTGGGAGCGATTGACGTGATCATTGGGGTGCACCGGGGACTTGCCGCCACGGGGGTTGCCGGCCAGCTCGTTGGCGCGACCGGCGATCACTTCGTTGACGTTCATGTTGCTCTGGGTGCCGCTGCCGGTTTGCCAGACCACCAGCGGAAACTGGTCGTCGTGGTCGCCGCCGAGCACTTCGTCGGCTGCCTGCTCGATCAGGCGGGCGATATCGGCGGGCACGTCGCCGTTGCGATCATTGACCCGTGCCGCGGCTTTCTTGATCAGCGCCAGGGCATGCAACACCGCCAGCGGCATGCGTTCGTTGCCAATGGCGAAGTTGATCAGCGAGCGTTGTGTCTGAGCGCCCCAGTAGGCTTCATCCGGGACTTCAACCTCGCCGAGGCTGTCGGTTTCGATACGGCTCATCTTGCTCACTCCTGTAGGTCCGATTGCGCAGTTTAGGCCGTGATCGACGGCCGTGGTTCCATCAGTCTGAATTTGACCATTCAACCCCTCTAAATCAGGTGCGACAAGGCTTGGGGTTGAGCGACAGACTTTTTTAGGCGCAGAATGGACGCCCTTGGGGTCTTACCTCGCCAGCTAGAAAAGGAAACTCGATGACTCGTCTTCGTGCCATCTGTACCGCCGTTGCTTTGGTCTGCGCCAGCGGCCAGGTTCTTGCCGACACCGCCAGCCATAACGCCAGTGCCGAGGCTTTCCTGACCATGGCGCACGCTGACAAACTGGGCACCCCGGTGTACATGCAAGTACAGCAGATGTTTGCCCAGCGTTTCGAACAGACCAAAGCTCCTGAGTCGAAAAAAGCCGTGCTGGAAACCTACCAGGCCAAGGCCAACGCCGCTCTGGACCAGGCCATTGGCTGGAACAAGCTGAAACCGGACATGGTCAAGCTCTACACCACCAACTTCACCGAATCCGAGCTCAAGGACCTGGTTGCGTTCTACCAGTCGCCACTGGGCAAGAAAGTCCTGGAAAAAATGCCTCAGCTGACCCAGCAATCGGCCCAGATGACCCAGGCCAAGCTGGAAAGCGCAGTGCCGGTGGTCAACAAGCTGTTGGCTGACATGACCGCCGAGCTGACGCCGAAAGACGCGGCTGCGCCAGCCAAGAAAAAGCCTTAAGCGGAGTTCGGTATGACCATGCAACAACGCATCGAATCGACACTGGCCCTGCTTCAGCCCGAGCATCTGCACGTGCTGGATGAGAGCCATATGCACAGCCGTGGGTTGCAGACCCATTTCAAGGCTGTGGTGGTCAGCGCGCAGTTCGAAGGCCTGAACCGGGTCAAGCGCCACCAGAAGGTCTACGGCACGCTCGGCGAGCTGATGGGCGAGTTCCATGCGTTGGCGCTGCATACCTACACGCCGGAGGAATGGGCCCGGATCGACGCGGCCCCGGCCTCGCCGACCTGCGCTGGCGGTAGCGAGCATTAAGCTCAAAAGATCGCAGCCTGCGGCAGCTCCTACAGGAATACGCATTCCCATGTAGGAGCTGCCGCAGGCTGCGATCTTTTTTGTTAGAATGCCCAACGCGCCGCTAACCCGGCGCGTTTTTTTTCGCATCCGGTTCACCCCTTACGAGGGTAGCCACCTGGAGATTTACCCATGACACAACAGATTGTCGTGGCGGCACTGTATAAGTTCGTCACCCTGGAAGATTACGTCGCCCTGCGCGAGCCCCTGCTGCAAGCGATGGTCGACAACGGCATCAAAGGCACGCTGCTGATTGCCGAAGAGGGTATCAACGGCACCGTGTCCGGCAGCCGCGAAGGCATCGACGGGCTGATGGCCTGGCTCAAGAACGACCCGCGCATGGACGACATCGACCATAAAGAGTCGTACTGCGACGACCAGCCGTTCTACCGCACCAAAGTCAAGCTCAAGAAAGAAATCGTCACCCTCGGCGTGGAAGGCGTGGACCCGAACAAAAAGGTCGGCACTTACGTCGATCCGCAGGACTGGAACGCGCTGATCAGCGACCCGCAAGTGCTGCTGATCGACACCCGTAACGACTACGAAGTATCGATCGGTACCTTCGAAGGCGCCATCGATCCGAAAACCACCAGTTTTCGCGAATTTCCCGATTACATCAAAGCCAACTTCGACCCGGCCGTGCACAAGAAGGTCGCGATGTTCTGCACCGGTGGCATCCGCTGCGAGAAGGCCTCGAGCTACATGCTCAGCGAGGGCTACGGTGAGGTCTTTCACCTCAAGGGCGGCATCCTGAAGTACCTCGAAGAGGTGCCGCAGGAAGAAACCAAGTGGCAGGGCGACTGCTTCGTGTTCGACAACCGCGTGACCGTTCGTCACGACCTGAGCGAAGGCGACTACGATCAATGTCATGCCTGCCGCACGCCGGTGAGCGTGGAAGACCGCGCGTCCGAGCATTACGTGGCCGGCATCAGTTGCCCGCATTGCTGGGATAAGCTGAGTGAGAAGACCCGTCGCAGTGCGATCGACCGGCAGAAGCAGATCGAGCTGGCCAAGGCTCGAAACCAGCCTCACCCGATCGGCTACAACTACAAGCAAGCATCCTCCGAGGCCTGAACCATGTCTGCGCGCCTGCTTTATGTGATGGACCCGATGTGTTCCTGGTGCTGGGGGTTTGCCCCGGTGGCCAACGCACTGGTCGAGCAGGCGCAAGCCGCAGGCGTGGAGGTGCATCTGATCGTGGGTGGTTTGCGCACCGGTAACGGTGCAGCACTGGAGCCGAGTACCCGGCGCTATATCCTCGAACACTGGCAGGCGGTCACCGAGGCCACCGGCCAGCCCTTCAAGCTTGAAGGCGCGTTACCCGATGGCTTTGTCTACGATACCGAACCTGCCTGCCGGGCACTGGTGACGGCGCGCACGCTGGCGCCGGATTGTGCCTGGAAACTGCTCGGGCTGATTCAGCACGCCTTTTACGCTGAAGGTCGCGATGTCACGCGTGCCAGTGTCCTGGTGGAGCTGGCAGAGCAGGCCGGTCTGCCGCGCATCGAATTCGCCGCCGCGTTCGACCGTGCCGATACGCACGCCGCGACATCTGCCGATTTCACTTGGGTCCAGGACCTGGGCATCGCCGGTTTTCCTACGTTGCTGGCTGAGCGAAATGGGCAGTTGGCGTTGTTGACCAATGGCTATCAGCCGTTGAGCGAGTTGTCCCCGCTGCTCGGCCGCTGGCTGGAGCGTGCTGCCTGTGCATGACCTGCCCGATGATGTTGCACCCGCTAAACGTGTCGACCGTCTGAGCTGGGCGGAAATCCGCCGACTGGCCCTGCATCACAAGAAATCCCTGTGGATCGCCAACGGCGTGGCCGTGCTGGCGACCTTGTGCAGCGTGCCGATTCCCTTGCTCCTGCCATTGCTGGTGGACGAGGTGTTGCTGGGGCACGGTGATGCGGCGCTGAAGATCATGAACCACGCGCTGCCCGAAGGCTGGCAGAAAGCCGCGGGCTACATCGGACTGATGCTGCTGGTGACCCTGACCCTGCGCTGCGCGGCGTTGATGTTCAACGTAGTGCAGGCGAAATTGTTCGCCGGACTGGCCAAGGACATCGTCTATCGCATTCGCATACGCCTGATCGAACGACTCAAGCGCATCTCGCTGGGCGAATACGAAAGCCTGGGCAGCGGCACGGTGACCACGCATCTGGTCACCGACCTGGACACCCTGGACAAATTCGTTGGCGAAACCCTCAGCCGTTTCCTCGTGGCCATGCTGACGCTGGTGGGCACTGCCTCCATCCTGATGTGGATGCACTGGAAACTCGCGCTGCTGATCCTGCTGTTCAACCCGCTGGTGATCTATGCCACGGTGCAGTTGGGCAAACGGGTCAAACACCTGAAGAAGCTCGAGAACGACAGCACCTCGCGCTTCACCCAGGCCTTGACCGAAACCCTGGATGCGATCCAGGAAGTACGCGCCGGTAACCGCCAGGGGTTTTTCCTCGGTCGCTTGGGGCAGCGCGCCCGGGACGTGCGCGACTATGCGGTGAACTCGCAATGGAAAACCGATGCGTCGAACCGCGCCAGCGGCTTGCTGTTCCAGTTCGGCATCGATATTTTCCGTGCCGCGGCGATGCTCACTGTACTGTTTTCCGACCTTTCAATCGGCCAGATGCTCGCGGTGTTCAGCTACCTGTGGTTCATGATCGGTCCGGTGGAACAACTGCTGAACCTGCAATATGCCTACTACGCAGCCGATGGTGCGCTGTCGCGGATCAACGAACTGCTGTCCCGTGACGATGAGCCCGAGTACTCGGGTGGAGTCGACCCGTTCAGCGGCCGCGAGACGGTCGGGCTGGAAGTACAGGGGTTGAGTTTCGGTTACGGTGATGAACTGGTCTTGAACCAGATGAACCTGTCCATCGCCCCCGGCGAAAAGGTCGCAATCGTCGGTGCCAGTGGCGGCGGCAAGAGCACGCTGGTGCAACTACTGCTGGGCTTGTATACGCCGCTGGCGGGCACCATTCGCTTTGGTGGTTCAACCCAGCAAGAGATCGGCCTGGAAACCGTGCGGGAAAATGTCGCCGTAGTCCTGCAACATCCGGCGCTGTTCAACGACACCATCCGCGCCAACCTGACCATGGGCCGCGAACGCAGTGACGAGGCCTGCTGGCAGGCACTGGAAATCGCCCAGTTGCACGCTACGGTCCGGGATTTGCCCAATGGCCTGGACAGCATCGTCGGGCGCTCCGGCGTGCGTTTGTCCGGCGGGCAGCGCCAACGCCTGGCCATCGCCCGGATGGTGCTGGCCGAGCCCAAGGTGGTGATCCTCGACGAAGCCACCTCGGCGCTCGATGCCGCCACCGAGTACAACCTGCACCAGGCACTGGCGCGGTTCCTGAGCAACCGCACCACACTGATCATTGCCCACCGTCTTTCGGCGGTAAAACAAGCCGATCGTGTGCTGGTGTTCGACGGCGGGCAAATTGCCGAGGATGGCGACCATCAGCAATTGATCGCCGAGGGTGGGTTATACGCCAAGCTGTATGGGCATTTGCAGCAGCATTGATCGGGCAAGCGTTTACTTCCAGATCACGTCGAGTGCATTGGGGCTGCCGTCATAGCCGAATTGTTTCATGACGACTGCGCAGGAGTCGCAGGGCGGCAAGGTGGTGGCGATCGTGATGAAATCCAGGTCTTTTGGATCTGGATATTTCTTGCGTATGACGCTAATGAGCTTGCTCTCAGTGTCCAGCGAGGTTGGGCGAGAGGTGAGCATAGGCGTGTATGTTTCAATATTGTCGATGGTATGGGGGATCGCCTGTAGCTTGCCCGCTGGGGTTATGCTTAGGGCGGTCTCCGGGAATCGGGTTCCTTTATCTATATTGAAGTAACGGGTACCGTCGACGGTTACCTCCTTTCTGTTAGCTGGATTTTGAAACATTGGCAGGAAACCGGTGTCACCTTTGCTGCCGGAAACGCTGACATAGATTTCACGCACCCCAGCTTTGGTCTTGATTTCGGCGAACGCAATATTCCTTGGGGCATGCACTGGTCGCTGGAGTTTTTGGCCGATGATGACTTGCAGTTGCTGCATCATCTTGTCGATGTTTAGAGCCAGGGGCTCGCCCCGACCCGATTGGATGGTGATGACTTTTTTCTGAAACAGATTATTGAAAACCTCCGCTGTCGTTTCACGCACGCTGTCCGGTGCTTTCTTGGACGGTGACCACGTGGCGGCACCATCCTCGGAACTTCTGATGATCATTCTGGTTTTATGATCGAAAAGAATTGCCTCCCCGGGACTGGTATCAACCTTGAGCAGCTCGAGTCGCTTGAGCGTATTGGGCTCGTGGACGCTAATTGGAATGGCAATTTCATCCATGGTTTTCATGGCGCGCTCGACGGCCTCGATGCCATGGATTCTTGCCATGTTGTTGGCATTCAGCGAGCCGGTGTAGACCACCATCAATTGCTCCTTCAGCGCTTCGGACAGCGTTGATGCTTGTTTGAATGTCAGCGGATTACCCAAGCTTCGTCCTTTTGCGAGTTCGGCAACGAAAAAGTCGCTGGCATTTAAGCGTGTAAACACATACCGCTTCGTGCCATCTGCCGCTTCGACAATAATGGCGCCGGCTCTAAGGGTATCCATTACACCCCGATCGGGAACACTGACCTTCACACGTCCAAAAATACCTTGGCAAAACTCGATGGTTGCACCGAGAGTCTCGTGTGTAGCAATCGATGCCCTTTTCATCGGTGTTCCCTTCGCGCCATTCGTATAGATACTATCTCCGAACCAGGGGGCCCAACCTTTGGTTTCATCGAAGCTGTTGATATCAGGAGTAGGGGCGGGGGCGCGAGTGACATAGCTCGTTTCGCATACATCGGCACCTGGGGCACGCCGTACCCGACAAGGCAAGGATCTGAGCATCGCCTGATCATCGATCAGGTCGGCGCGACGCAGCGTGTCGCCATCCAGCCGATACGGCACATCATCGATAAACAACGTAGTTCGGCCATCGACTTCAAGCACTTCCCGAATGCGGCTGTTTTCAGAAACTTCGACAATGACGTGATTTTTGGTGTTATCCAGGGAATTGTAATGCGATCTCCCTAACGAAATATCACCTGAGCGGGTGGTTAGCCGGGGACCGTAGGGTCTGGACGATAATGGATCGATAAAGTGGTAGTCGGCATTGTCGGGAATGGCCGATTTGCGTATGTGGATGTCGTCAATACCCTTGACGGTCGCTAACTGGTCACCCTTTACCAACGGTTTCCAGCGGCCCGCATCGCTGATCTGCGGCAGCTTGTGCGCGAAATCATAACTGCCAGCCTTGCCCGCCAGTTCCTTGATTCTGAGAAGGCTGAATCGGACAAGTTTCACCCCTCTGGCTCCCAATGCATGGAGCAGCGATCCAACACCGTCAACCGGATTCAGCGTTTGCAGGCTCGAAAACAACAGGTTTTTCGTCAGCGACACAAATGCGGGAAGTCTGGCGCGAAAGGTCAGTCGGCTTGCATTACTGATCAGTATTGCCGAGCCCGAGGCAAACTTGCCGATGGGTTGTGCAAAGGAAAGCAGGTCGGCAAACAGGCCGAACGTCCCGTTGATCAGGCGTGTTTTGTCGCCGGAGGCCAAGTCTTCGATGCTGTTCCAGAAAGGGATGAACATTTTCCCGATTTCGAGGGCTTTTTCACCCCGCGCCTCTTCGAGTTCGAAACGCGTTTGTCCGTAGGCGGCAATGCGAAGTTTTATCGGGTCCGTGAACAGCAGCTGAGTTGCAATGAAATGACTGATCGCCACGCAACGACTTGATGACAGCGTCAACGGGATAGTGTCTGCACTTTCCTCCGTCTCTGTTACGGTGGCGAAAGTGCTACCTAACTGTTCGATGATAGCCTGGCAAATCGCGTCTTCTTTCGGTTTGCTGCCCGTCGAATGAGCGTCCCAATCGAAGGGCAACGTCTTATGGCGCAGTACGCTGACGGAAACGGTCGATTTCAGACGCCACTTTTCCGTCTGGATGGCACCTCCCAAGTGTTCCGGGCCAAGGTTTTCAATACGACGTATGACGCCTGCTCTGGGCAGCAATTCGTAATACCTGGTTTCAATACCCTGTTCGTGACCCTGGGTTTCGCGCGTATGGATCGCCTGCAATATCAAGCCGTTGCGGGCTCGTAGCGGCAAGATCATTTCCGGCGTTTCATTCTGGGCCTCGATACCACGCGTTTCCTTTCTCAAGTTGTATACCCTGAGTTCGCCTAAGGCGATGGCCTGACGGTCGGCAAACGGGAGTGAGGCCAATTGACTTCTGATCAGTGTTTCATAGGCAGTTGTGGTCAGCTGCAGATAGTGCTTGAAGTCGTTGTCGAACAGCGCTTTGACATCGGGCAACCTGGTCTCCGGTGAAATAACCCACCGGGAGCCTGGTTTGCGCCATGGCCTTTCTCCGGTGACGATCCTTCGGCTTTCGTCTATCCGTATCCATTGCGTGCTAATGGTGGTGCCGTCGCTTTGTGTCGCCCGCCAACTTTTCTGATCGTCGAACTTGCCGGATGCATAGACGTCGACAAACGAGTAAAAGTCGTACTCCTTGCCTTTAAGCAGCGGCGTGTCAAGAAAACTGCTCGGACCGGTAGTGTCCTTTCTAGCCAGTTTTCGACCATCCGAGATGAAGGCATCCTCTCCAAAGATTGACTGCATTTTTGTTTTGGCGATCGCCAGTCGTTCGGGTGGTTTTTTATCGAGTTGAATGAGGGCCTCATTCAACTCGTTTTTTTGGTTTTCCAGTGCAGATAGCGCCAGATCGATGTCGCTCTGTGAATGGTTTTCAAGACTTTTTTGCGAAATGACCCCTTGGGTAACCGCCCAGTCCAGTGACGGAAGCAGCCTCGCCAGGGCGATAAGATTCAATTGCTCTGGCGTTGCTCCGTCGGTTCGTCTGATTGGCAGGTTGACCAATTGCTGGAAGGTCATCCGCTCGATCGAGTCAGGCTCGATGGCTTCGGCCAGCGTTACACCGTGGACAAAATTGACCCAAACCACAGAACTTCTATAGGGAAGATCAGGTGGAATGTCCGGGACTTGAAACGCTCGTGGAAATTCAGGTTGCAGCAAGCGCGCGAGCAAGATCGCCTCAGTCATTGATGACGCTCGCCGGGAGTCGAATAGGTGCTGTTCAAACTCAGCCCGGATACTCGGGTAACTCTTTCCCCAGTTCGAGCGTTGATGCCATGTGTATCCAGCGATATCAGCGGGTTTACCGCTCTTGTTTGTCCATAAGCGAATGGCTTTGCTGAGCAGTTTGATTCGTACGCCTGATGAGGTTTCTTCGCCGGGTTTTCCACCGTACCAGTTCAAGCCTTCCAACAGCGCCATTGCCAGTCGCTCTGACTCGGCGGAGCGCAAAATGCTTTCCAGCACTACCGTGGGCGTGACACGGACTTGAGCTTCGGTCGCATTGGGCACTGCGTTTTGAATCAGGTAGCTGAATAGCGAGCTTTCGGTTTCGGGAAGAAAACGCTTGACGATGGCAACGATATCTCTGTTCGTCAGTTGAGCGAGCAGGCTATCGATGGTCATAGCGGATGTCGGAGTGGCTCTCTGTATGGTTTTGAGTAGTTCTCGGTCTTCAGCTGTGGGTGAACGATTCAAGGAGTCGATATCAACACCACTGAAGAGTTGCAATGAGTGACTGGCGCGTCTTTCCTCCAGTTTGTGAATTAGCGACTCCATTTCAGTGGTGTTTTGAGTTTGCGCTGCCGGTAACGCGTAATACGTCAGAACCTGAGGAAGGCTGAGCAACTTATCCGAGCGCAATTGTCCGCCTATGCTGAGAGCTATCGGCTCGATTTTTTCGGTCAGTTCGCGCCAGCCAGGTTTTTCAGTCATGGAGAGAATGACTTCGGCACCCTTCTGGTCAACCGTCTTGTAAACGCTGCGTCCTCCTGCTGTAGACACAGATAAAAAATTCATGATCTTCAACTTTTCGACAAGTGCCAGATAGTCCGGGTGTCTGAGCAAGCTGTGCAAGTGGGTTTGCCCGACGTCATGTTCCTGGGCAAGGGGGGAGTGAGGCTGGGGAGATAAATAGATGCCGGCCAGAGCTAGGCCTCGCGCCTTGGCATCACGTAGACGGCCTAGCAGCGCGTCGTATTCTGCGAGTTGACCCAGATATTGTTGGTATGGGGTTGTTGCCGAAGCATTTGTGGTATGCATAAACAGTGACATCTCTTGATAGGAGGGACGTCAGTCTCGATGCAACAAGGACTGTCTTTGCGGTACATATATATTGGCTGTGTTGATGTTCGAAGCTTTGATCAGCTTGTCGGGACGACGAAGGCACCCTAGTCTAGCTGTAGCGATTTTCGTCCGGACGACAATCGAGCAGCTCTAATGTAAGGGACCTCATGAATCAAAAGCGGACTCTCGGAACGCCACGGCTGTTGGGCATCGTCTGGCCATTTATCGCCGTTGTGGTGTTTCAGGCCCTCTTGGGCGGTGTCAGCCTTTATGTACTGTCGGCTGTTCGCGGTTATGTCGCCGGTGAGAGCCTGTGGTCCAAGGGCCAGAAAGACGCCATCTATTACCTCAATCTCTACGCCGACAGCGGCGACGAAGCGATTTTTCATAAATACCAGAACGCCATTTCCGTGCCTCAGGGTGGGCATGAATTGCGTGTGGCGCTGGATCATCGGCCGCCGAACATCGAGGCGGCACGTGTGGCGATCCTCAAGGGCGGCAACCATCCGGATGACATCACCAGTGTGATCTGGTTGTACCTGAATTTCCGGCACTTCAGTTACCACGAGAAAGCCATCGACCTTTGGAGGGTGGGCGACGCGTATCTGGTGCAACTCGATGCCATTGCGCAGGAGATGCATCAGCGCATCACCACCAGGCAGGCCACCGATGCCGATATCAAGCGCTGGAAGGATCAGATATTCGTCATCAACGAAAGTGTGACACCGGCGGCGAAGGCCTTCAGCGATGCGTTGGGCGAAGGCTCGCGGATGATCCTGCGACTGTTGCTGGTGACCAACCTCGCCACCGCCCTGGGTTTGATTGTATTGGCCTTGATGCGCACCCATAAACTGCTCAAGCAGCGCCATGCCTTCGCCGATGCGCTGCAACTGGAGAAAGAGCGGGCGCAGATCACTCTGCAATCGATTGGCGACGGCGTGATCACCACGGATGTTTCCGGTGCGATTGCCTACATGAATCCGGCGGCCGAGGCATTGACCCACTGGAAGGCCGAGCAGGCGACAGGGTTGCCGCTGGCGGCGCTGTTCAACCTGCTGGATGAAAATGCACAGACCGACGGTTTCACCCTGATCGAGCATATTCTGAGCGGTCAACTCAGTGGCGGCAGTGAGCACTCCAAGTTGATTCAACGCCTGGACGGCAGCACGGTGTCGGTCACGCTGGTGGGTGCTCCGATCCGCAATGCCGGCAAAGTCAGCGGAACGGTGCTGGTGCTGCATGACATGACCCAAGAGCGGCAATACATCGCCAATCTGTCGTGGCAGGCGACCCACGACGCCTTGACCGGGCTTGCCAACCGCCGCGAATTCGAATATCGCCTGGAACAGGCGCTGCACAACCTGACCCGCCATTCGGGTCGCCATGCCCTGATGTTCCTCGATCTGGATCAGTTCAAGCTGGTCAACGATACCTGTGGTCACGCGGCGGGCGACGAACTGTTGCGGCATATCTGTGCCTTGTTGCAATCCGGGTTGCGCGAAGGCGATACCCTGGCACGCCTTGGCGGCGACGAGTTCGGTATCCTGCTGGAAAACTGCGCACCGGAAGCGGCGGAGAAAATTGCCGAGAGCCTGCGTCAGACTGTGCAGAATCTGCATTTTGTCTGGAAGGGCCGGCCTTTCGTGACCACTGTCAGTATCGGACTGGTCCATGTTGCGCAGAATCCGACGACGCTCGAAGCCTCGCTGCGTGCTGCCGACATGGCGTGCTACATGGCCAAGGAAAAGGGCCGGAACCGGGTCCAGGTCTATCATCCGGATGACTCGGAATTGTCCCTGCGCTTCGGCGAAATGGCCTGGGTGCAGCGTTTGCACATGGCGCTGGAGGAGGACCGCTTCTGCTTGTACGCCCAGGAAATCGCATCCCTCGGTCATACCGAGCATGGCAGTGGGCATATCGAAATCCTGTTGCGGTTGCATGATGAGGCGGGGCGCATGATCTTGCCCGACAGTTTCATCCCGGCCGCCGAACGCTATGGCCTGATGAGCTCTCTGGACCGCTGGGTTGTGCAGAACGTGTTCAAGATCATTGCCCAGTGTCAGGCCGAACAGCACCAGGGGCCGCTGGCCATGTGTGCGATCAATCTGTCAGGCACGACGATCGGGGATGAGGCGTTTCTGGACTTCCTGCGCGAACAGTTTGTGACGTATTCGATTCCGCCTGAAATGATTTGTTTTGAAATTACTGAGACCAGTGCTATTTCAAATCTTGGCAGCGCCATTCGATTCATTAATGAACTCAAAGGCTTAGGATGCTATTTTTCACTGGATGATTTTTGTGCCGGAATGTCCTCATTCGCGTATCTGAAACATTTGCCTGTAGACTTCCTGAAGATCGATGGGAGTTTCGTAAAGGATATGCTGGACGACCCGATTAACCGCGCCATGGTCGAAGTGATCAATCACATCGGTCATGTCATGGGTAAGCGCACGATTGCCGAGTTTGTCGAAACGCCCCAGATCGAGCAGGCATTGCTGGAGATCGGGGTGGATTACGCTCAAGGGTATGTGATTGAACGCCCGCATTTGTTTACCTTTGATAGCCTGTTAAGTCGTCCCGCCAGGCCTCAGCCTCTGTTGTTCAAGGCCCCTGGCACGTTCCGTTGAAACTCCTGCCGGTCTTACAATCACAATCAAAAGGAGCTCGACAGTGATCGATACATTCAACCGAACCGGACCGCTCATGGAAGCTGCAAGTTACCCTGCCTGGGCCCAGCGCCTGATCCAGGATTGCAGCGAGAGCAAACGCCGGGTTGTCGAACACGAACTGTACCAACGCATGCGAGACAACAAACTCAGTGCAAAGACCATGCGCCAATACCTGATCGGTGGCTGGCCGGTGGTCGAACAGTTCGCGTTGTATATGGCACAAAACCTGACCAAGACACGCTTTGCCCGTCATCCCGGCGAAGACATGGCCCGTCGCTGGCTGATGCGTAATATCCGCGTCGAATTGAACCACGCCGATTACTGGGTGCACTGGAGTCGCGCGCACGGTGTCAGCCTGGAAGACCTGCAGGCACAGCAGGTTGCACCGGAGCTTCACGCCTTGAGCCATTGGTGCTGGCACACCAGTTCAGCCGACTCGCTGATCGTTGCGATTGCCGCTACCAACTACGCCATCGAAGGGGCGACCGGGGAATGGTCGGCGGTCGTTTGTTCCAACGGTATCTACGCCGCCTCGTTCCCCGAGGAAGATCGCAAGCGAGCGATGAAGTGGCTGAAGATGCATGCCCAGTACGACGATGCCCATCCATGGGAAGCCCTGGAAATCATCTGTACATTGGCGGGCACCAACCCGAGCAAATCCCTGCAGGTGGAGTTGCGCCAGGCTGTGTGCAAGAGCTACGACTACATGTACCTGTTTCTCGAACGTTGCATGCAGTTGGAGCACGCAGAAAGAGCGCCGGTCGCGCGTGAGCGGATGGCACTGGCCGAGAGCTGATCCAAAGTCTGCTTGAAACAACTGTGGGAGCGAGCAGCCTCGCTCCCACATTATTTTGTGGTCGGCAGTTACCCCGCCATCTCCAACCGGTTACGACCTTCGCGCTTGGCCACATACAGTGCACTGTCTGCCCGTCGCAACAGGCTTTCGGCAGACTCGCCGGGTAACAATGTCGAACAGCCGAGGCTGACCGTCAGCAAGATCGTATGACCATCGGCCAGGTATTCTTCAGACTGCACTGCAAACCGCAGCCGCTCACCGACCATGGCCGCGGCCTCGCGGCTGGTGTTCGACAGCAGGATCAGGAACTCTTCACCGCCATAGCGAAACACCATGTCCACGTTGCGCAGCTGGTTTTTGATCGAGGCAGCGACCGCCTTGAGCACGTCATCGCCTGTGCTGTGGCCGTGGGTATCATTGACTTGCTTGAAATGATCGATGTCCAGCATCAGCACCGATAACGGTTGCAGATGGCGCCGGGATAGCTCGATTTCCCTTTGCAATGTCTGGTCCATGGCGATGCGGTTGCCGGTGCCCGTCAGCGGGTCGCGCAGTGCACTTTGGGTGGCGGTACGGTAAAGCAGCGCGTTGCGCATCGGGAAAAGCAGCGCGGCCAGCAGCGATTCGAGATTGCCCTGTTCCTGTTCGCTGAAACGCTGATTGCGGCGGAAAATCAGCTCACCCAGGTGTTCGCCTTCGTGGCTGAGGCTGTAACTGATGGAATGGTGGCCGCGTTGGCCGAACTCCAGACGCAAGTCACTGCTCTTGTGCAGGTAGCACAAAGCGTCCAGCGGCACCAATCGCTGAATCTCGCGATAGAACGTCCCAAGAATGCGTTGCGGTTCCAGACTGGTTTGCAGCTGCAGGCTCAGTTGCTGGCGCAATTGCGCAAGACTGATAGGCCTTGCCAGAAGAAGCGGTTGCTGACCAAAGCCCAGGCGCTGCAATTTGGCGCTATCGAAGTCAATTGCGTTGGTCTGGGAAGGTGGTTTCATAAGGCGTGCGCCCCTAAGCAGTAAGGCTGTCTTACAAGCAGGGTGAGAGCGGCTTAGGCTGCGCGTCGTACTGGTCCGTCAGTCCCGTAGGACATTTCGTACAAGTTTAATCTGCTTTGTAGAAGATGAGTAATCGCCGCACTCAAGCTTCGTTCCGTCTGCTTTCACGTTGCGTGTCTTAGCAAATTTAGAGCGAAAGTCGTGCCATTCGGTTCATCTTAATAAAATTTGTATTAAATCAACAGGTTGTGCTTCGTCTATTACGTGTGCAGCGCAGTATGTGACGTTTGTTTGACAGGTTCCTGGCGTGTATTCGAGTGCCGCGACAGGAAATCGGCGCGGCACCAAAAAGCGACGTACGGTCGCTACTGGGCGTTGAACGCCTGGCCGTTGATACCGGTGCTGTCCGGGCCCATCAGGTAAAGGTAGACCGGCATGATCTCCTCGGGCGTCGGGTTGTTCAGCGGATTTTCACCCGGGTAAGCCTGGGCGCGCATGCTGGTGCGGGTAGCGCCCGGGTTGATGCTGTTGGAGCGTACCGGGGCCACGGTATCGACTTCGTCAGCCAGGGTTTGCATCAGCCCTTCAGTGGCGAATTTGGAGACGCCGTAAGCGCCCCAGTACGCACGTCCCTTGCGGCCGACGCTGCTGGACGTGAACACCACCGAGGCATCTTGCGACAGCTTGAGCAGCGGCAGCAGAGTGCTGGTGAGCATGAACATGGCATTGACGTTGACTTGCATGACCCGCATGAAGTTTTCGCCGGACAGCTGCTCGATCGGCGTGCGCGGGCCGATGATCGAAGCATTGTGCAGCAGGCCGTCGAGATGCCCGAATTCGCTTTCGATCATCGCCGCCAGCTCATCGTATTGATGGGGCAGGGCGGTTTCGAGATTGAACGGGATCACCGCCGGTTGTGGATGGCCGGCGGCTTCGATTTCGTCGTAGACCTTGGTCAGGTTGGCTTCGGTCTTGCCCAGCAGCAGCACGGTTGCGCCGTGTGCCGCGTAGGCTTTTGCCGCTGCGGCGCCAATGCCACGTCCTGCGCCGGTGACCAGAATGACCCGATCCTTGAGCAGTTCGGGGCGGGCGGAATAATCAAACATAAAAAACCTCAATCCATAACAAAGCTGGAAAAGATCGCAGCCTGCGGCAGCTCCTACGTCGATCGCGGTCCCCTGTAGGAGCTGCCGCAGGCTGCGATCTCTTGACTTTAATCAGCAGCTGCAAAGCGCACTATCGAGCACCTTGCGCAACTCCAGCGGATGATCAACCACCACATCCGCACCCCAATGCCGCGGATTATCATCCGGGTGGATATAGCCGAAAGTCACGGCGGCAGTCTTGGTGCCAGCATCGCGGCCCGACTCGATGTCGCGCAGGTCATCGCCGACGAACAGCACGCTGGCCGGATCGAGATCGAGCATCTTGCAGGCGAGGATCAGCGGCTCGGGATCCGGTTTGCTGTTCTTCACATGATCCGGGCAGATCAGCAGCGCCGAGCGTTCAGCCAGCCCCAGCTGTTGCATGATCGGCTCGGCGAAGCGCAGCGGCTTGTTGGTGACCACGCCCCAGACCAGGTTGGCCTTCTCGATGTCCGCCAGCAGTTCGCCCATGCCGTCGAACAGCTTGCTGTGAACGGCACAACCGACGAGGTAGCGCTCCAGAAACTCCAGGCGCAGTTCCTCGAACCCCGGCGATTCCGGGTCCATGGCGAAGGTCACCGCGACCATCGCCTTGGCGCCGCCGGAAATCTCGTCGCGAATGTGCTTGTCGTTCATCGGTGGCAAGCCACGGTCGGCACGCATCGCCTGACAGATCGCAATGAAGTCCGGCGCGGTGTCGAGCAGAGTGCCGTCCATGTCGAAAAGAACTGCTCTGATTGGCATCGGCTTACTCCTCGCGCAGGGTCTGGATCATGTAGTTGACGTCCACGTCGGCCGCCAGTTTGTAGTGCTTGGTCAGCGGGTTGTAGGTCAGGCCGATGATGTCCTTGACGGTCAGGCCGGCCATGCGGCTCCAGGCGCCAAGTTCGGAGGGGCGGATGAATTTCTTGAAGTCGTGGGTGCCGCGCGGCAGCAGCTTCATGATGTATTCGGCGCCGACGATGGCGAACAGGTACGCCTTCGGGTTGCGGTTGATGGTGGAGAAGAACACCTGGCCGCCGGGCTTGACCATGCGGAAGCAGGCGCGGATGACCGACGACGGGTCCGGCACGTGCTCAAGCATTTCAAGGCAGGTGACCACGTCGAACTGCTCCGGCATTTCCTCGGCCAGGGCTTCGGCGGTGATCTGTCGGTACTCGACGCTCACGCCCGACTCCAGCTGATGCAACTGGGCAACCGCCAACGGCGCTTCGCCCATGTCGATACCCATCACGGTCGCACCGCGTTGGGCCATGGCTTCGCTGAGGATGCCGCCGCCGCAACCGACGTCGAGGACTTTTTTACCGGCCAGGTTGACCCGCTCGTCAATCCAGTTGACCCGCAGCGGGTTGATGTCGTGCAGCGGTTTGAATTCGCTTTCGCGGTCCCACCAGCGATGAGCCAGGGCCTCGAATTTGGCGATTTCGGCGTAGTCGACGTTGCTCATGGTCTAGTCCTCTAAAACTTGAAAAATCCTGTTGCCCCGGATTGCGTTCCAGGGTGCTTACGATTCGGTGCGGCCGCTGATGCGCTGGCCCCAGGCCCTCGCGACAGCGCCAAGCTGTTGTTCATCCAGGCGTGTCAGGCGACGGTCGTCGAGCAACTGCTTGCCGGCAACCCAAAGGTGTTTCACGCAGTCGCGGCCGGTGGCATATATAAGCTGCGAAACCGGTTCGTAGACCGGTTGCTGGGCCAGGCCGGAGAGGTCGAAAGCCACCATGTCCGCGGCCTTGCCGATTTCCAGCGAACCGACTTCGGCCTCGATACCCAGTGCCCGGGCGCCATTGAGGGTGGCCATGCGCAAGGCACGATGGGCATCCAGCGCGGTGGCCGAGCCGGCGACAGCCTTGGCCAGCAGGGCCGCGGTGCGGGTTTCGCCGAGCAGGTCCAGGTCATTGTTGCTGGCCGCGCCATCGGTGCCGACCGCAACATTGACCCCGGCCTGCCACAAACGCTCGACCGGGCAGAACCCGCTGGCCAGCTTCAGGTTCGACTCCGGGCAATGAATCACATTGCTGTTGCTTTCTACCAGCAGCGCCAGGTCTTCTTCGCTGATCTGGGTCATGTGAACCGCCTGGAAGCGCGGCCCCAGCAAACCCAGGCGCGCCAGTCGGGCCAGTGGTCGTTCACCGCGCTGCTCGACCGATTGTTGTACTTCGAAGGCGGTTTCATGCACGTGCATGTGGATCGAAGCGTCCAGTTCCTCGGCGATCATCCGGGTTTTTTCCAGGTTTTCGTCGCCTACGGTGTAGGGTGCATGGGGGCCGAAGGTGATTTTGATGCGTTCGTGGTGCTTGAGATCGCCAAACAGTTCAACGCCCTGACGAATGGCTTCGTCCGCCGTGGCGGCCCCCGGAATCGGGAAGTCGAGGATCGGAATCGCGATTTGCGCGCGAATGCCGCTGTTGTGCACGCGCTCGCTGGCAACCTTCGGGAAGAAGTACATGTCAGAGAAACAGGTGATGCCGCCTTTGATTTGCTCGGCGATGGCAAGGTCGGTACCGTCGCGCACGAAAGCTTCATCGACCCATTTGGCCTCGGCGGGCCAGATATGGTTTTCCAGCCAGGTCATCAATGGCAGATCATCGGCCAGGCCACGGAACAGCGTCATCGCCGCGTGCCCGTGGGCATTGATCAGGCCGGGGCTGAGCAGCATGTCGGGCAATTCGCGGGTTTCGGTTGCGTTAAGCTTCAGCGCGGCGGAACGTGGGCCGATAAACACGATGCGTCCATCACGGATGCCCACGCCATGTTCCTTGAGGACAACACCAGCGGGTTCGACGGGTACCAGCCAGGTCGGCAGCAATAACAGGTCGAGCGCAGCGGCAGTGTTCGGCATCGAGGGTCGGTTCCAGTGCTTTTGTATAGGATTGCGAAGTATACCCGAGCGTCTTCGCGGGGGGATCGCTATAATCGGCGGCTTTTGTTCATGAGTGCGGGGTGAGGGATGCGCGATCGACTGTTGGCTGCGGAAAAGGTAAAGGCCATCGATTGGCGTGATGGCGCTCTCCATCTGCTGGATCAGCGTATTTTGCCGTTCGAGGAAACCTGGATTGCCTACACCAGCGCTGCTGGCGTGGCCGAGGCCATTCGCTCGATGGTGGTGCGTGGCGCGCCGGCCATCGGCATTAGCGCAGCCTATGGCATCGTACTGGCGGCCCGCGCCCGGATTGCCGAAGGTGGCGACTGGTACGCTGCGCTGGAAGAGGATTTCATGCTGTTGGCCGATTCCCGTCCTACTGCGGTCAACCTGTTCTGGGCGCTGGGGCGCATGCACGACCGGCTTGATCGCCTGAAGGACAATGCCGATCCGCTGGAGGTGCTGGAGGCCGAGGCCATCGCCATTCATGAAAGTGATCGCGAAGCCAACTTGACCATGGCCCAGCTGGGTGTGGACCTGATCCGCAAGCATCAGGGCAACGCCCAGGCGATCCTCACCCACTGCAACACCGGCGCGCTGGCCACGGGCGGCTTTGGCACCGCGCTGGGGGTGATTCGTGGTGCGTTCCTCGAAGGTATGGTCGAGCAGGTATATGTCGACGAAACCCGCCCATGGCTGCAGGGCTCGCGGCTGACCGCGTGGGAACTGGCCAATGAAGGCATTCCCGTGACCCTCAATGTCGATTCCGCCGCGGCGCATATCATGAAGACCAAAGGCCCCACCTGGGTCATCGTCGGCGCTGACCGGATCACCGCCAATGGCGATGTGGCCAACAAGATCGGCACCTATCAGCTGGCCGTCAACGCCATGCACCACGGCGTGCGCTTCATGGTGGTGGCGCCGAGTTCGACCATCGACATGAACCTGGCCAGTGGCGATGACATTCCGATTGAAGAGCGTGATGGTCGCGAGTTGCTGGAGGTCGGTGGCAAGCGCGTCGGGGCCGACGTCAATGCCTTCAACCCGGTGTTCGACGTGACGCCGGCGGATCTGATCGATGCGATCGTCACTGAAAAAGGCATCGTCGAGCGCCCGGATACCGCGAAGATGGCGCAGTTGATGTGCCGCAAACGTCTGCATTAAATCATTCGGGTTGCACGAAATCCCTGTAGGAGCTGCCGAAGGCTGCGATCTTTTGATCTTCCCGGCATAAGTCGGTAACGGTCCCGAAAAGATCGCAGCCTTCGGCAGCTCCTACAGGTCGGTGTTTACAAGTGAAAAATACGGTTGAATGCCGGTTGATCACACCTCTAAGCCCCTCTCGTCCCCTTCAAGCCTGTCACCGGTCAACTAACTACTCTCCATGCGCGTCTGGGGGATAGGTGCGTGGCGGCTCTTGTGATAACATCCGGCGGTTTCCAAGGTTGCCCCGCGGGGTGATCTTTACTGCGCAGATCCATGGCATAACTCGTTGATTTGTCGTAAGCCAATGCATGGCACTGAGCCTGCAGCGGCGAGCTTCGTTGGTCCTGACGAAGTTTCACCAGAAAAAGGAATCAGGCTTCTCATGGGCGAACTGGCCAAAGAAATCCTCCCGGTCAATATCGAAGACGAGCTGAAGCAGTCCTACCTCGACTACGCGATGAGCGTAATTGTCGGGCGGGCACTGCCGGATGCGCGCGATGGCTTGAAGCCCGTGCACCGGCGCGTGCTGTTCGCGATGAGCGAGCTGGGCAACGACTTCAACAAGCCGTACAAGAAATCTGCCCGTGTTGTCGGTGACGTGATCGGTAAGTATCACCCGCACGGTGATACCGCGGTGTACGACACCATCGTTCGGATGGCACAGCCATTCTCCCTGCGCTACCTGCTGGTAGACGGCCAGGGCAACTTCGGTTCGGTGGACGGCGACAACGCCGCGGCCATGCGATACACCGAAGTGCGCATGACCAAGCTGGCGCACGAGCTGCTGGCTGACCTGCATAAAGAAACCGTGGACTGGGTGCCGAACTACGACGGCACCGAAATGATTCCGGCGGTCATGCCGACCCGTATTCCCAACCTGCTGGTCAACGGCTCCAGCGGTATCGCCGTAGGCATGGCGACCAACATTCCGCCGCACAACCTCGGTGAAGTCATCGACGGTTGCCTGGCACTCATCGACAACCCTGAGCTGACCGTCGACGAGCTGATGCAATACATCCCCGGTCCGGACTTCCCGACCGCCGCGATCATCAACGGTCGCGCCGGCATCATCGAAGCCTACCGCACCGGTCGCGGGCGCATTTACATGCGCGCCCGCTCGATGATCGAAGACATCGACAAGGTCGGTGGCCGCCAGCAGATCGTCATCACCGAACTCCCTTACCAGCTGAACAAGGCGCGTCTGATCGAGAAGATCGCCGAGCTGGTCAAAGAGAAGAAGCTTGAAGGCATCACCGAACTGCGCGACGAGTCCGACAAGGACGGTATGCGCGTCGTGATCGAGCTGCGTCGCGGCGAAGTGCCTGAGGTCATCCTCAACAACCTCTACGCCCAGACCCAGCTGCAAGCGGTGTTCGGTATCAACATCGTCGCGCTGATCGACGGCCGTCCGCGGATCCTGAACCTCAAGGACCTGCTGGAAGCCTTCGTCCGTCACCGCCGCGAAGTGGTGACCCGTCGTACCGTGTTCGAACTGCGCAAGGCGCGCGAGCGTGGTCATATCCTTGAAGGTCAAGCGGTTGCCCTGTCGAACATCGACCCGGTCATCGCCCTGATCAAGGCGTCGCCAACGCCGTCGGAAGCCAAGGAAGCGCTGATCAGCACGCCTTGGGAGTCCTCGGCCGTGGTGGCGATGGTTGAACGTGCCGGCGCCGATTCGTGCCGTCCGGAAAACCTCGATCCGCAATACGGTTTGCGCGACGGCAAGTACTTCCTGTCGCCAGAACAGGCGCAAGCCATTCTGGAACTGCGTCTGCACCGCCTGACCGGTCTGGAACACGAAAAACTGCTGGCCGAGTATCAAGAGATCCTCAACCAGATCGGCGAGCTGATCCGCATCCTCAACAGCGCCACGCGCCTGATGGAAGTGATCCGCGAAGAGCTGGAAGTGATTCGCGCCGAATACGGCGACGTGCGTCGTACTGAAATCCTCGATGCCCGTCTCGACCTGACCCTGGGTGACATGATCCCGGAAGAAGAGCGCGTCGTGACCATTTCCCACGGTGGCTACGCCAAGACCCAGCCGCTGGCTGCGTACCAGGCCCAGCGTCGTGGCGGTAAAGGCAAGTCGGCGACCGGCGTCAAGGATGAGGACTACATCGCTCACCTGCTGGTTGCCAACAGCCACACCACGCTGCTGCTGTTCTCCAGCAAGGGCAAGGTGTACTGGCTGAAAACCTACGAAATCCCTGAAGCGTCACGTGCTGCCCGTGGTCGTCCGCTGGTCAACCTGCTGCCGCTGGATGACGGTGAATACATCACCACCATGCTGCCGGTCGAGGAGTACACCGAAGGTCACTACATCTTCATGGCCACCGCCAACGGCACCGTGAAGAAGACCCCGCTGGAATCCTTCAGCCGTCAACGCAGCGTCGGCCTGATCGCGCTGGAGCTGGACGAAGGCGACGTGCTGATTTCCGCGGCCATCACCGATGGCGAGCGCGAAGTGATGCTGTTCTCCGATGGCGGCAAAGTGACGCGCTTCAAGGAATCCGACGTTCGCGCCATGGGCCGTACCGCCCGCGGTGTGCGCGGCATGCGTCTGCCGGAAGGCCAGAAGCTGATTTCCATGCTGATCCCGGAAGAAGGCAGCCAGATCCTCACAGCTTCGGCGCGTGGCTACGGCAAGCGCACGGCGATCACCGAGTTCCCTGAGTACAAGCGTGGCGGCCAGGGCGTTATTGCCATGGTCAGCAACGAGCGTAACGGCCGTCTGGTCGGTGCGGTCCAGGTGCTCGACGGCGAGGAAATCATGCTGATTTCCGACCAGGGCACTCTGGTGCGCACCCGTGTCGACGAAGTGTCCAGCCTGGGTCGTAACACCCAGGGCGTGACCCTGATCAAACTGGCCAACGATGAAACGCTGGTCGGTCTGGAGCGGGTTCAGGAGCCGTCGGAAGTCGAAGGCGAAGAGCTGGAAGGTGAAGAGGGTGAAGGGTTTGTCGGTGAAGTCGTGATCGACGACGTTGCCGAAGACCAGCAACTCGACGCCGCCGCTGACGAAGAACCACAGGAATAAGCGGGTAAGCAGGGGGCGGATGAAAATTCGCCCCCTTGTTGTTTGTCCTCTAGGAACTGTGGAATTGATTTTAATGTAGGAGCTGTCGAGCGAAGCGAGGCTGCGATCTCTTGATCTGGCTCTTGCTTTCATTTGGCATCAAAAGATCGCAGCCTCGCTCTGCTCGACAGCTCCTACAGATTTATTGCGTGATACCACCAAATCAGAGCGAGATTGGATGTGAGCAAGAGAGCCTATAACTTCTGTGCCGGTCCTGCGGCGCTTCCCGAAGCTGTCCTGCAGCGCGCCCAGGGTGAACTCCTCGACTGGCACGGCAAGGGTCTGTCGGTCATGGAAATGAGCCATCGCAGCGATGAGTTCGTGTCCATCGCCACCAAGGCCGAGCAGGATCTGCGTGATCTGCTGGATATCCCCTCGAACTATAAAGTGCTGTTTCTGCAAGGTGGCGCCAGCCAGCAATTTGCTCAGATTCCTCTGAACCTGTTGCCGGAAAACGGCTCGGCCGACTATATCGACACCGGTATCTGGTCGCAGAAAGCCATCGAAGAAGCTTCGCGCTACGGCCACGTCAATGTTGCCGGCACCGCCAGGCCATACGACTATTTCGCCATTCCCGGCCAGAACGAGTGGAAGCTGTCGAAAGACGCGGCCTACGTTCACTACGCGCCGAACGAAACCATCGGCGGCCTGGAATTCCAGTGGATTCCGGAAACCGGTGATGTTCCGCTGGTCGCCGACATGTCCTCGGACATCCTGTCGCGCCCGGTGGATGTTTCACGTTTCGGCATGATCTACGCCGGCGCCCAGAAAAACATTGGCCCGAGCGGTATCGTCGTCAACATCGTTCGCGAAGACCTGCTGGGCAAGGCCCGCTCCCTGTGCCCGACTATGCTCAACTACAAGGTCGCGGCCGATAACGGTTCGATGTACAACACCCCGCCGACCCTGGCCTGGTACTTGTCTGGCCTGGTATTCGAGTGGCTCAAGGAGCAGGGCGGCGTCGAGGCCATCGGCAAGCTCAACGAAGTCAAGCAGCGCACGCTGTATGGCTTCATCGATGCCAGCGGCCTGTACAGCAACCCGATCAACAAGTCGGACCGCTCGTGGATGAACGTGCCGTTCCGCCTGGCTGATGATCGTCTGGACAAGCCGTTCCTGGCCGGTGCCGACGAGCGTGGCCTGTTGAACCTCAAGGGGCACCGTTCCGTGGGGGGCATGCGCGCCTCCATCTATAACGCCGTCGACATCAACGCCGTCAATGCGCTGATTTCTTACATGGCAGAGTTCGAGAAGGAACACGGCTAATGTCTGAGCAAGAACTCAAGGCACTGCGCCTGCGCATTGATGCCCTGGACGAAAAGGTCCTGGAGCTGATCAGTGAGCGTGCGCGCTGCGCCCAGGAAGTCGCGCGAGTAAAGATGGCCTCGCTGGCCGAAGGCGAAGTGCCGGTGTTCTATCGTCCTGAGCGAGAAGCTCAGGTGCTCAAGCGTGTCATGCAGCGTAACCAGGGGCCGTTGGGCAACGAAGAGATGGCGCGGTTGTTCCGCGAAATCATGTCTTCGTGCCTGGCGCTCGAGCAGCCGCTGAAAGTGGCTTACCTCGGCCCTGAAGGTACTTTCACCCAGGCGGCGGCCATGAAGCACTTCGGCCACGCCGTGATCAGCAAGCCGATGGCGGCGATCGACGAAGTGTTCCGTGAAGTGGCGGCGGGGGCGGTGAATTTTGGCGTGGTGCCGGTGGAGAACTCCACGGAAGGCGCGGTCAATCACACCCTCGACAGCTTCCTTGAGCACGACATGGTGATCTGCGGCGAAGTCGAACTGCGTATCCACCATCACCTGTTGGTCGGTGAAAACACCAAGACCGACAGCATCAGCCGTATCTACTCCCACGCCCAGTCCCTGGCCCAGTGCCGCAAGTGGCTGGACGCCCATTACCCGAATGTCGAGCGCGTGGCGGTGTCCAGCAACGCCGAAGCGGCCAAGCGGGTCAAGGGTGAGTGGAACTCGGCGGCGATTGCCGGCGACATGGCGGCCGGCCTGTATGGCTTGACCCGTCTGGCCGAAAAAATCGAGGACCGTCCGGATAACTCCACGCGCTTCCTGATGATCGGTAATCAGGAAGTGCCGCCGACTGGCGACGACAAGACATCGATCATCGTCTCCATGAGCAACAAACCGGGTGCGCTGCACGAGTTGCTGGTGCCGTTCCACGACAATGGCATCGACCTGACGCGAATCGAGACTCGTCCGTCGCGCAGCGGCAAGTGGACCTACGTGTTCTTCATCGACTTCGTCGGCCACCACCGCGACCCACTGGTCAAAAGTGTGCTGGAAAAGATCAGTCAGGAAGCAGTGGCACTCAAAGTGCTGGGTTCCTACCCGAAAGCAGTTCTCTAAGGGGCGGTAGCAAATGAGTGGCAATTTCCTCGCTCTGGCACAGCCGGGCGTGCAACAACTTTCGCCTTATGTTCCGGGCAAACCCGTGGACGAACTGGCTCGCGAGCTCAAACTCGATCCAGCCAGCATCGTCAAACTGGCGAGCAACGAAAACCCGCTGGGCGCCGGCCCCAAGGCGCTGGCGGCCATCCGCGATGCGCTGGTCGAGCTGACCCGCTATCCGGACGGCAACGGTTTTGCGCTCAAGACCCTGCTGGCCGAGCAGTGCCGTGTCGAGCTGAATCAAGTGACGCTGGGTAATGGCTCCAACGACATTCTTGAGCTGGTGGCGCGCGCCTATCTGGCGCCGGGCCTGAATGCCGTGTTCAGCGAGCATGCGTTCGCTGTCTACCCGATTGCCACTCAGGCGGTCGGTGCGCAGGCCAAGGTGGTTCCGGCCAAGGACTGGGGGCATGACCTGCCCGCCATGCTGGCGGCGATCGATGCCAATACCCGTGTGGTCTTTATCGCCAACCCGAACAACCCGACCGGGACCTGGTTCGACGCCGAGGCGCTGGACGAATTCCTGCAGGATGTTCCGGAGCATGTGCTGGTGGTGCTGGACGAGGCCTACATCGAGTACGCCGAAGGCAGCGATATGCCGGACGGCCTGGACTTCCTGGCGGCTTATCCGAACCTGCTGGTTTCCCGCACCTTCTCCAAGGCCTATGGCCTGGCTGCACTGCGCGTGGGTTATGGCTTGTCCACGGCGGTGGTCGCGGACGTGCTGAACCGTGTACGCCAGCCGTTCAACGTCAACAGCCTGGCTCTGGCTGCGGCCTGTGCAGCGTTGAAGGATGAAGAGTATCTCGCGCAAAGCCGTCAACTGAATGAGGCCGGCATGCTGCAACTGGAGGCGGGTTTCCGTGAATTGGGGTTGAGCTGGATTCCGTCCAGGGGCAACTTCATTTGCGTGGACCTGGGTCAGGTTGCAGCGCCGGTGTTCCAGGGCTTGCTTCGTGAAGGCGTGATCGTGCGTCCGGTAGCGAACTACGGCATGCCGAATCACCTGCGCGTCACCATTGGTCTGCCGGCAGAGAACAGCCGCTTCCTTGAAGCGCTGACCAAGGTTCTGGCTCGTGGTTGATGTCACTGCGCTGCAATCTGCTGAACCTATGATCGGTCGCCTGGTGGTGGTCGGTCTTGGGTTGATCGGCGGTTCGTTTGCCAAGGGTTTGCGTGAGAGCGGCATATGCCGCGAAGTGGTCGGGGTCGATCTCGATCCGCAATCGCGCAAACTCGCGGTCGAATTGGGTGTGGTGGATCGCTGTGAGGAAGACCTGGGCATTGCTTGTCAGGGGGCCGACGTCATTCAACTGGCGGTGCCGATCCTGGCCATGGAAAAAGTGCTCGCGCGTTTGGCGAGCATGGATCTGGGGCAAGCGATCCTGACCGATGTCGGCAGCGCCAAAGGCAATGTGGTGCGTGCGGCAACCGAGGCGTTCGGCGGCATGCCGGTGCGGTTCGTGCCGGGCCATCCGATTGCCGGTTCCGAGCAGAGCGGCGTGGAAGCCTCCAACGCCGAGCTGTTTCGTCGTCATAAAGTGATCCTCACGCCGCTGGAGCAAACCGATCCGGCAGCCCTGGCGGTAGTCGACCGTTTGTGGCGCGAATTGGGCGCCGATGTCGAGCACATGCAGGTCGAACGTCACGACGAAGTCTTGGCGGCGACCAGTCATCTGCCGCACTTGCTGGCGTTCGGCTTGGTCGATTCGTTGGCCAAGCGCAATGAAAATCTTGAGATCTTCCGTTACGCTGCGGGCGGTTTCCGCGATTTCACAAGAATCGCCGGAAGCGACCCGGTCATGTGGCACGACATCTTCCTCGCCAACCGCGAAGCTGTCCTGCGCACACTCGATACATTTCGCAGTGACCTCGACGCCTTGCGCGACGCGGTCGATGCAGGGGATGGGCACCAATTGTTGGGCGTATTCACTCGCGCCCGGGTTGCCCGCGAGCATTTCAGTAAAATCCTGGCCCGCAGGGCCTATGTGGACGCTATGAATTCCAATGATCTGATTTTCCTGGCTCAACCTGGTGGCCGCCTGTCCGGTCGGATTCGCGTACCAGGTGACAAATCGATTTCCCACCGTTCGATCATGCTCGGTTCCCTGGCTGAAGGTGTCACCGAAGTCGAAGGTTTCCTCGAGGGCGAAGATGCCCTGGCGACCTTGCAGGCATTCCGTGACATGGGCGTCGTGATCGAAGGTCCGCACCACGGTCGCGTGACCATTCACGGTGTTGGCCTGCATGGCCTGAAGCCGGCACCGGGCCCGATCTATCTGGGCAATTCCGGTACTTCGATGCGTTTGCTGTCCGGCCTGCTGGCCGCGCAGAACTTCGACAGCACCCTGACCGGCGACGCTTCGCTGTCCAAGCGCCCGATGAATCGCGTGGCCAATCCGCTGCGTGAAATGGGCGCCGTGATCGAAACCGCCGCGGAAGGTCGTCCACCGATGACCATCCGTGGTGGCCACAAGCTCAAGGGTCTGACCTACACCATGCCGATGGCCAGTGCCCAGGTTAAGTCCTGCCTGCTGCTGGCCGGTCTGTATGCCGAAGGCAAGACCACGGTTACCGAGCCTGCTCCGACCCGCGACCATACCGAGCGCATGCTGCGTGGCTTCGGCTACCCGGTAACGGTCAACGGTGCGACCGCATCGGTCGAGTCCGGCAACAAGCTGACCGCGACCCATATTGAAGTCCCAGGTGATATTTCGTCCTCGGCGTTCTTCCTGGTGGCGGCATCGATCGCCGAAGGTTCGGAGCTGGTGCTGGAGCACGTTGGCATCAACCCGACCCGTACCGGTGTGATCGACATCCTGCGCCTGATGGGTGCCGACATCACCCTGGAAAACCAGCGTGAAGTGGGTGGCGAACCGGTAGCTGACTTGCGCGTACGTGCAGCTAAACTCAAAGGTATCGAGATTCCCGAGGCGCTGGTTCCGCTGGCGATCGACGAGTTCCCGGTGCTGTTCGTCGCCGCCGCCTGTGCCGAAGGGCGCACCGTGTTGCGTGGCGCCGAAGAGCTGCGGGTCAAGGAGTCGGATCGCATCCAGGTCATGGCGGATGGCTTGCTGGCATTGGGCGTCAAGTGCGAGCCGACCCCGGATGGCATCATCATCGACGGCGGCCAGATCGGCGGCGGTGAAGTGCACGGTCATGGTGATCATCGTATCGCCATGGCGTTCAGCGTTGCTTCGCTGCGCGCCAGTGCCCCGATCCGCATTCATGATTGCGCCAACGTCGCGACGTCCTTCCCGAATTTCCTGGCGCTGTGCGCACAGGTCGGTATTCGCGTGGCACAAGAGGCACAGTCGTGATCAGCATTGCACCGGTCATCACCATCGATGGGCCAAGCGGTTCGGGCAAGGGCACGGTCGCCGGGATTCTGGCCAAGCGCCTGGGCTGGAACCTGCTGGACTCCGGTGCGTTGTACCGATTGCTGGCCTTCGCCGCGCATAACCATGGTGTCGACCTGACCAATGAAGAGCTGCTGAAGAAACTCGCCGCTCATCTGGATGTGCAGTTCATCGCGGCGACGGATGGTCAGTTGCAACGCATCATTCTGGAAGGTGATGAAGTCAGCGATGTCATTCGCACCGAAAGCGTCGGTTCCGGCGCTTCCCAGGTGGCTGCGCTGCCCGCTGTACGCGAGGCGCTGCTGCAGCGCCAGCGAGCCTTTCAGGAGGCGCCGGGCCTTGTGGCGGATGGTCGCGACATGGGCACCGTGGTTTTTCCTGGCGCGCCATTGAAGATTTTTCTGACCGCCAGTGCCGAGGAGCGGGCACGCCGTCGATATTTGCAGTTGAAGGGCAAAGTCGAGGGTGTTAGTCTGTCGAGTCTGCTAGATGAGATACGTGCGCGCGATGAGCGTGACACCCAGCGAGCGGTAGCCCCGCTCAAACCGGCGGCTGACGCCATACAGCTGGATTCCACGGAATTATCCATCGATCAGGTGCTGGAACGCATCATGAGCGAGATCGCCATTCGCGATATCGCCGGGTGACCAAGAGGGCCGCAGGGGACCAGTCATAGTCCTGCGGTGGCTTCTTTTAAATGAAACTAACCCACACCGTCTGGGGTGTGGAGATGGGCGTATTCTTCGCCCTCATCAACAGGAATTAAAATGAGCGAAAGCTTTGCGGAACTCTTTGAAGAAAGCCTAAAAACCCTGAACCTTCAGGCAGGCTCCATCATCACCGGTGTTATCGTTGATATCGATTACCAGGCTCGCTGGGTAACCGTTCACGCTGGCCTGAAGTCTGAAGCACTCATCCCGCTTGAGCAGTTCTACAACGACGCTGGCGAACTGAACATCAACGTCGGTGACGAAGTTCACGTTGCTCTGGACTCGGTTGAAGACGGCTTTGGTGAAACCAAGCTGTCCCGTGAAAAAGCCAAGCGCGCTGAATGCTGGATTGTTCTGGAAGCAGCCTTCGCAGCCGAAGAAGTGGTCAAGGGCGTTATCAACGGTAAGGTTAAAGGCGGCTTCACTGTCGACGTTAACGGCATCCGTGCG
This sequence comes from Pseudomonas sp. P4_B3, assembly GCF_056402295.1. Lineage (NCBI taxonomy): Bacteria > Pseudomonadati > Pseudomonadota > Gammaproteobacteria > Pseudomonadales > Pseudomonadaceae > Pseudomonas > Pseudomonas sp. P4_B3. The sequence continues at coordinate 101,894 of NZ_JBFUHR010000013.1, read as the reverse complement.
TTCCTGCCAGGTTCTCTGGTTGACGTCCGTCCAGTGCGCGACACCACGCACCTGGAAGGCAAAGAGCTGGAATTCAAGGTCATCAAGCTGGACCAGAAGCGCAACAACGTTGTCGTTTCCCGTCGCAGCGTCCTGGAAGCCGAGAACTCCGCCGAGCGCGAAGCTCTGCTGGAATCCCTGCAGGAAGGCCAACAAGTCAAAGGTATCGTCAAGAACCTCACCGATTACGGCGCATTCGTCGATCTGGGTGGCGTCGATGGCCTGCTGCACATTACCGATATGGCCTGGAAGCGTATCAAGCATCCTTCCGAAATCGTCAACGTTGGCGACGAGATCGATGTCAAGGTTCTGAAGTACGATCGCGAGCGCAATCGTGTTTCCCTGGGCCTGAAGCAACTGGGCGAAGATCCATGGGTTGCTATCAAAGCCCGTTACCCAGAAAGCACTCGCGTTACCGCGCGTGTAACCAACCTGACCGACTACGGCTGCTTCGCTGAGCTGGAAGAAGGCGTTGAAGGTCTGGTACACGTTTCCGAAATGGACTGGACCAACAAGAACATCCACCCTTCGAAAGTCGTACAAGTCGGCGACGAAGTGGAAGTCATGGTTCTGGACATCGACGAAGAGCGTCGTCGTATCTCCCTGGGCATCAAGCAGTGCAAATCCAACCCATGGGAAGATTTCTCTGGCCAGTTCAACAAGGGCGATAAAATCTCCGGCACCATCAAGTCGATCACCGATTTCGGTATCTTCATTGGTCTGGACGGCGGCATCGACGGTCTGGTTCACCTGTCCGACATCTCCTGGAACGAAGTGGGCGAAGAAGCCGTTCGCCGCTTCAAGAAGGGCGACGAGCTGGACACCGTTATCCTGTCGGTTGACCCAGAGCGCGAGCGCATCTCCCTGGGTATCAAGCAGCTGGAAAGCGATCCGTTCTCCGAGTACGTTCAAGAGAACGACAAAGGCGCCATCGTTAAAGGCATCGTGAAGGAAGTTGACGCTAAAGGCGCCATCATCACTCTGGCCGACGATATCGAAGCGACTCTGAAAGCCTCTGAAATCAGCCGTGACCGCGTTGAAGACGCGCGCAACGTTCTGAAAGAAGGCGAAGAAGTAGAAGCCAAGATCATCAGCGTTGACCGCAAGAGCCGTGTAATTCAGCTCTCGATCAAGTCGAAAGACGTTGAAGACGAGAAAGAAGCAATCCAGAGCCTGCGCGACAAGCCAGTAGCTACTGACGCTCCTGTGGCCACCACTCTGGGTGACCTGCTGCGTGCACAAATGGAAAAACAGAACTAAGTTCTGGCTTTCTGTAAAAAAGGGCGACTTCGGTCGCCTTTTTTGTGCCTGGATTTTACCTGGGCTGAACAGAGTATTGGCCTGCCGGGGTTTGTTGATGAAATCCAGGGCTCCTCAGGTTGTCTCTTTCTTAGTCGAATCAGTCGTTTATTTGCAGCTAGCCTTATGCCTGAAAGTAAGTGATGGTCAGGCGAGATACCTGGCAGGAGAACGATGGGGTAACTGCTGCACTGTTCAAAATCCTCCGGGTGTGCTGAGGCGCTGTGAAGCGCTGATCTGGTTGCTTGAAAAAGAAGGGGGGGGGCTATGACTAAGTCGGAGTTGATCGAGCGAATTGTCACCCGTCAGGGGCTGCTCTCATCCAGGGATGTGGAGCAGGCCATCAAGACCTTGCTTGAACAAATGTCCCAATGCCTGGCCACCGGTGATCGTATCGAGATCCGTGGGTTTGGCAGTTTCTCTCTGTGCTATCGCTCCCCGAGGGTGGGGCGCAATTCGAAAACCGGTCGGTCTCAGTCTCGATGGCAAGTTCGTTCCGCATTTCAAGCTGGGTAAGGAATTGCGTGATCGGCTGAATGAGGATGAGGAGGGTTGCAGTGACGATTAGTTGGTGAGGCAGCCGCCGCTTCAAGCGATTCGTGATCACAGGGTTTGTGTTGTTTGTATCAATTCCATGCCTGCTCTTCGTGCTGGAAAACCAGCAGTTTGTTGTCATCTCCTTTTTAGGTTTTTCTTCACCACAGCTTCAGTTGTCGATTTTTGGCGTTGTTTCATTCTTGGTTGGAATGATTGTGGGGGGGGGCGGTGTTGTGTCTGCTTATGCCTTGAGGGTCAGAAGCAGGGGCGGTAAGTTGAACATTGATTTTATTGGAATTTGTTTCTGGTGTTCAGCAGAGGCAATGATGCGGTATCCTGCGCGCGTTCGTTGAGATGGGAATTCATTGCTGTTTGCGCTTTAGTTGTTAAGGTTTTCTGGCGTAAATGTAGTCGCAATGACAACCTACAGACAATGTGGTATTGGGTATTGACGGTCAAGATCAGGGCGACGTCTCTTGGGAGTCGATGGACGATTACATCGAAGAAATTCGTAGGTGGGATGTTTCTCAGTACTTGCCGGATGATCTGCTCGTAAATATCGAGCGTGGTGCCATGAGCGCGAGCCTCGAAGCCCGGGCACCCTTGCTTGATCATCGAGTCGCGGAACTGGCGTTTTTTTGTCTTCAGAGCAGTTGATCAAAAGTGGCGTCGGGAAGTGGCCGCTTCGCGAACTGCTTAAGAGATACGTACCTACCTCGTTCTTCGATAGACCAAAGGCGGGCTTCTCTATTCCACTGGCGCAATGGTGCGTGGACCACTGAGAGAGTGGGCAGAGGACTTGCTGGCTGAGAAGCGAATCAGGAGTGAGGGCTATTTCGATTGTCAGAAAATTCGCTCAGCGTGGCTCCAGCATCAAAACGGAACGTACGATCGTAGTCTTCATTTGTGGAATATTCTGATGTTCCAATCCTGGCTTGATAAAAATAGTCGCTAATTCAGATTGAGCAAAAGGTTTTCCATGAAGATAGTTTTCAATGCGCTCTCTGCCCGCTTGGGTGGAGGTCAGACATATCTGATTAATCCTTTTCAGTTCGTACCCTTCGACGAGGATCTTGATATCCTCGTGTTTGCCCCTTCGTCACTCAAGCTGCCAGATCACCCAAGGATCCGTCGCGTCGAACCTGCCTGGCCGACAGAAAATCCGCTTGTCAGAGCCTTGTGGGAAAAGTGGGTGTTACCCGGTATCTTGAAGGCTGAAAAGGCTGACCTGCTGTTTTGTCCCGGGGGGGTAGTGGGCACTCGTGCACCAACCGGTTGCAAGGTTGCGACGATGTTTCGGAACATGATTCCATTTGATTTGCGCGTACGAAAAAGTGTACCGTTCGGGTTGCAACGGATCAGAAATTGGTTGTTGAGCCGCATTATGCTCAAGAGCATGACTGAAGCTGATTTGACGATATTTATTTCAAATTATGCACGAGGGGGCATCGAATCGCTGACCAAGGTTAAAAACGCCGTTACTATCCCTCATGGAATTGGTTCTGTGTTTCGGACACACGGCAAAAGTACTGTTCGCCCGGATTTTTTACCAGGGAGCGAGTACATTTTATATGTGTCGAGATTTGACGTTTACAAGCATGATTTTCAAGTGGTCAGTGCTTACGGGAAACTACCTCAAGAGCTTCGTGAAAGGTTCCCGCTGATTCTTGTCGGGGAAACAAATCTGCCGGAAGCCGAGCGTGTAAAGACTCTGATTTCGACGCTAGGCCTGGAAGGCCAGGTCCTGCTACTTGGCGCTATTCCTTATCAGGAACTTCCTCCTCTGTATCACCACGCGTATCTGAATCTCTTTGCCTCGTCGTGCGAGAACAGCCCGAACATACTTCTTGAAGCGCTCGCTTCAGGTCGGCCAATGATTTGCTCCAATGTTATGCCCATGCCGGAGTTTGGCGCGGACGCAGCATTGTATTTTTCGCCGTTTGACTCCCAAGACATAGCAGACGTATTGACAGAAGCATTAACAAATCCGGAGTTCTTGAAAAAGCTGGCCGTTGCAGCGGTTGCACAAAGTGATAAGTTTGATTGGGAACAAACCTCAAGAAAAACGTGGTCCGAGTTGCTGGCGTTGGCCAAGTTGCGAAAAGCAGGTGTTTGATAAATGAGAGTTCTCGTGGTGTCGCAGTATTTTTGGCCGGAATCATTTATTATCAACGACCTGGTCAAAAGCTTGTCTGCTCAAGGGCATGTCGTAAAAGTTCTTACCGGCAAACCGAACTATCCGGATGGTGTTGTGTTCGACGGCTACCATGCTTCCGGATACCAGGAAGAAAGTTACGAAACGACAGTTGGCGTATGCCGTGCACCGCTTAGACCTCGCGGCTCTTCGGGCGCAAAAAACCTGATACTGAATTATTTGTCTTATATCGTAAATGGGCTGAAATTTTACCCGGCTGCTGTAAAAGGCGAACGTTACGACGCAATTTTTGTGTTTGCACCTTCCCCGATTACGTCGGTCATTCCCGCCATCTATTTGAAATGGAAACTCAAGAGTCATCTGGCTGTATGGGTTCAAGATCTCTGGCCAGAGAGTTTGAGTGCGACGGGATTCATCAGGAATAAATCGCTCTTGCGCGTGGTAGGGTGGATGGTCAGAGGCATTTACGCCTGCGTTGACACTTTACTCGTTCAGTCGAGGGCATTCCGGGAACCGGTTGCTCGCTATGCTGATCCCGGCAAGGTCGTGTATTTCCCAAATTGTTATCAGGATACTCCGCCAGGCTCCGAAGAGACCCGGATTCCTGCATCGCTGCTTGCGGAGCTCGAAAACCATTTCTGTCTCGTTTTTGCTGGCAACCTGGGGACCGCACAATCGGTCGAAACCCTGGTTGAGGTAGCAGACAGGCTTCGCCATCTATCCAATCTCCGAATTGTTCTGGTCGGCAGCGGTAGCATGCTGAGCTGGATCGAAAGCCAGAAAAAATCCCGATCATTGGACAACCTTGTCCTCGCCGGCCGGTATCCGGTAGGTGAAATGCCACATTTTTTCAGTCGTGCCACGGGATTGTTGGTGACGTTGAAGCAAGATGAGGCGTTCTCCTATACCATTCCCAGTAAAGTCCAGGCTTACCTTGCCGCGGGGAGGCCGATTGTCGCCGCGCTGGATGGCGAAGGGGCTCGGGTCATTCAAGAGGCCAATGCAGGCCTGACGAGCCCGGCGCAAGATGCCGAAGGTATGGCCAGGTGCATTGAGCAACTTTTCCACATGAGTTCGGATGAACGGGAGTCATTGGGGCAGTCGGGCAGGGCGTACTACCTCGAGCATTTCGAAATGGAGCGTCAAAGCCAGCGTCTCGTCGAAATCCTCTGTACCAGGATCAATGAATTGAAAGGTAGCTCAAAATGAAAGTACTAGTGTTAGGGGTCACCGGGATGCTGGGTAGCACGGTGTTCAGGCAATTCCATGGAAACCCATGCTATGAGGTGTGGGGCACTTTACGTAACCCAGGTGGCGCAAAACACTTTTCAGACGAAACTCGCAGTTCGTTGATCAGCAATGTTGACGTGCTGGACCAGGACTCGCTGGTTTCGGTGCTGGCACGGGTCAAACCGGATGTCGTCATCAACTGCGTCGGCTTGATCAAGCAGCTGGCCGATGCCAAGGATCCCCTTTCGGCGCTTCCCATCAATGCCATGTTGCCGCATCGCATTGCCAAGTTGTGCGAACTGTCTGGCGCTCGCTTGATTCACATCAGTACCGACTGCGTGTTTTCCGGACGTAAAGGGCTTTACACTGAAGAGGATATCTCCGATGCGGAGGATCTCTACGGCAAGTCCAAGTACATTGGCGAGCTTCATGCCCAGCCGAATGCAGTCACTCTCCGGACTTCAATCATCGGTCACGAACTGGGAAGCCAGTACTCGCTGGTGGATTGGTTTCTATCCCAGAACGGGTCGGTCAAGGGCTACGAAAAGGCCATTTTTTCGGGGCTCCCTACCGTGGAGCTGGCGCGTGTCATTCGAGATTATGTGATCCCGAACCCGGAGCTTAAGGGCCTTTATCATGTATCGGTGGCACCCATTGATAAATTGTCTTTGCTGAAATTGGTGGCAGAAGTTTATGAAAAGGAAATCGATATCGTCGCTGACAGTGATCTTTCTATTAATCGTTCGCTGGACTCATCAAAATTTCAATCCGCGACCGGTTACGTTCCACCTTCATGGTTGGAATTGGTCAAATCAATGCGCGCAACGCGTTGATCATTAAATACAATCAAGTCTTGGATGGTAGTTATGTTTGATAATAAAATTTTGATGATCACGGGCGGCACAGGGTCATTTGGTCATACAGTGTTGAAGCGTTTTCTTGATACAGACGTAAAAGAAATTCGTGTATTCAGCCGCGATGAAAAAAAACAGGAAGATATGCGCATTGCCCTGTCGAACGACAAGGTGAAGTTCTATATCGGTGATGTTCGCGATCGCGATAGCCTTGATCAGGCCATGGTCGGTGTGGATTACATTTTTCACGCTGCCGCATTGAAGCAGGTGCCTTCCTGCGAGTTCTACCCTATGGAAGCCGTGCGTACTAATGTCATCGGCACCGAAAACGTTCTGAATGCGGCGATTGCTTCGGGTGTTAAGCGCGTTGTCGTGCTAAGTACCGACAAGGCTGTTTATCCAATCAATGCCATGGGTATTTCCAAGGCCATGGCTGAAAAACTGATGGTGGCCAGGTCGCGGATGATTCCGGCAGCGGGACCTGTGATCTGCGCAACTCGTTACGGCAATGTCATGGCCTCGCGCGGGTCAGTGATCCCGTTGTTTATCAACCAATTGCAAAATGACGAGCCGCTGACTGTCACTGATCCGAACATGACCCGCTTTCTGATGTCGCTGGAGGACTCTGTCGACCTGGTGCTGCACGCTTTCGAGCATGCCGAGCAAGGCGATATTTTCGTTCAGAAAGCACCTGCCTCGACAGTCGCTGACCTGGCGCAAGCGCTCAAGGAGCTGTTCTCTCGTGACAATACCGTCAAGGTCATTGGCACCCGTCATGGCGAAAAACTCTACGAGTCGCTGATTTCCCGTGAAGAAATGGCCAAAGCCGAAGACATGGGGCGTTACTATCGAATCCCGGCGGACAATCGCGACCTGAACTACAAGAAATTCTTTGTTGAAGGTGAGCAGGAGATTTCCGATCTTGAAGATTACACCTCGCATAATACTGAGCGTCTCGATGTTGAAGGCGTGAAGAAAGTTCTTTTGAATCTGGAATACATTCAGGAGAAACTTGATGCTTAAGGTCATGACGCTGGTCGGCACGCGACCAGAGCTTATCAAGATGAGTCGTGTCATTGCTGAGCTGGATAAGCAGGTCAACCATGTGTTGGTCCACTCCGGCCAAAACTACGACTTCGAATTGAATCAGGTTTTTTTCGACGATCTTGAAATTCGAAAGCCCGATCACTTTCTGGGCGCCGCCGGCGATACGGCTGCCAAGACCATCGCCGAGGTGATTTCCAAGGCGGATGAAGTATTTGAAGTTGAAAAGCCGGACGCGCTTTTACTCTATGGCGATACCAATACCTGTCTTGCAGTCATTGCCGCAAAGCGCCGCAAGATTCCCGTATTCCATATGGAAGCCGGCAATCGCTGTTTTGATCAGCGAGTTCCCGAGGAACTGAATCGCAAGGTGCTCGATCACCTGAGCGATATCAATATGGTGCTGACCGAGCATGCCCGGCGTTATCTGATCGCTGAAGGGATTCGTCCTGAAACCATCATCAAGACCGGTTCGCATATGGAGGAAGTGCTCGACTACTACATGCCGAAAATTCTCACTTCCGACGTGCTGGTTCGAGAGGGGCTGGAGCAGGATAAATTCTTCATCATCAGCGCTCACCGAGAAGAAAACGTCGATACGCCGGAAAACCTCCGGGATTTGCTCAAGACACTGCGAGCCTTGGCCGACGAGTATAAGTTTCCGATCATCGTGTCCACTCACCCCCGCACCCGCAAACGTCTGGAGGCGATAGGCGAATCGTTGGATCACCCGTTGATCCGCTTTTCCAAACCATTCGGTCTGCTTGACTACATCAAGTTGCAGATGTCGGCGTTTTGCGTCCTGTCCGATAGTGGCACCATCACTGAAGAGGCCTCTCTGCTGAACTTGCCTGCCATTACCATCCGTAATGCACATGAGCGTCCGGAGGGGATGGACGAAGGGACACTCATTATGAGTGGCCTGAAAGTGGATGGCGTTCTCAATGCTGTACGTGTGGTGACCAGTCAGCATGATCGTGATCAGCGTGTCATCCCCGTGGTCAGGGATTACCAGGCGGGTCCGGTGTCCAAGCAGGTGGTTCGGGTCGTATTGAGTTACACCGACTACATCAACCGTACTGTCTGGTCGAAACCCTGAGCGGCGTCGAGGTTTGAAAATGCGTGTTTTGTTGACAGGTGCCACTGGTTTCGTAGGCCGTGCTGTACTGGGCCGGTTAGCGGCTTCTGAAGATCTGGAACCGGTGGCAGCCATTCGTGGGCATGCCTTGCCCGACTGTCCGGCGCGCGTTACAACTGTTCAAACCGCCGGGCTCGAAAGTGATGCCGATTGGTCGCAGGCGCTGGATCGGGTGGAGGTCGTCATTCACAGCGCGGCGCGTGTCCATGTGATGAATGACACCGAGTCCGATCCGCTGGTGGCGTTTCGCAAGGTGAATGTCGAAGGCACACTGAATCTTGCCCGGCAGGCGGCTGGTCAAGGGGTTCGACGTTTTGTGTTCATTAGCTCGATCAAGGTGAATGGTGAAGGTACGCCGCTCAATGAGCCCTATCTTGCTGATGCTCCACCCGCGCCAGCGGACCCCTATGGCGTATCAAAGATGGAGGCCGAGCGAGGGTTACGCGAAATCGCGATCGATTCAGGGATGGAGGTCGTGATTATTCGTCCTGTGCTCGTTTACGGCCCGGGTGTCAGGGCCAATTTCCTGAACATGATGCGCTGGCTGGACAAGGGGGTGCCACTGCCATTCGGGGCTATCCATAATCGACGCAGTCTGGTCGCGCTCGACAATCTTGTTGATTTAATAGTGACCTGTATTCGTCACCCTGCTGCAGCGAATCAGATTTTCCTTGTGAGTGATGGGGAAGATCTGTCCACTACGCAGCTCTTGAGGCGCATGGGGCAAGCGCTGGGCAAGCCTGCACGGTTGTTGCCTGTTCCGAGTGTGCTGCTTGAGCGAGGAGCGCAGCTTTTAGGTAAGCAGGCTTTATCGCAACGGCTTTGCGGGTCGTTGCAAGTCGATATAAGCAAAACTCGAAAGCTGCTGGGCTGGACTCCTCCCGTTAGCGTCGATGAAGCTCTGGTGTCGGCTGCGAACTACTACAAGGACAGGCAGCGATAAGCTGGCTAACGGCAGTGCTGGTTCAATTGCAAAATTGATTTTGGCTGTTTCAGGAAGTTGATCTTTGAACACAATTTGGTTGTTGGCTGCTGTGGTTGGTGTTTCATTTTTGGCCACGGGTGCATTGCGCAAGTATGCCTTGGCACGCAGTTTGATAGATATTCCGAATTCACGAAGTTCACATTCGGTCCCGACACCGCGTGGTGGAGGTGTGGCCATCGTCCTGAGTTTTCTGATTGCGTTACCGGCGCTTGTCTGGGTAGATGACATGGCCTGGCCCATGGCGTTGGCTCTACTTGGAGCCGGTGGGTGGATAGCAGTCATAGGTTTTCTTGACGACCACGGACACATTGCTGCCCGGTGGCGCCTGCTGGCGCATTTCGCTGGTGCCATCTGGGCATTGTTCTGGATTGGCGGCATGGCCCCGATCAATGTGTTCGGTTACGAAATAAGTCTGGGATGGTTTGGTTATGTCATCGGGGCTTTTTTTCTAGTCTGGATGCTCAATCTCTATAACTTTATGGATGGTATTGATGGTCTGGCGAGTGTCGAAGCGATTTGCACCTGTGTCGGCGCTTGTCTGGTGTATTGGATTGGCGGTCATGTGAGTCTCTCCATTGCCCCGTTTGTGCTGACAATGGCCGTACTCGGTTTCCTTGTCTGGAATTTCCCGCCAGCGCGTATTTTCATGGGCGATGCCGGGAGTGGTTTTCTAGGCATAGTGCTGGCGGTGTTGGCCCTGCATGCCGCATGGACTGCACCGGTGTTTTTGTGGGCATGGCTTATCCTGTTAGGCGTATTCATTGTTGACGCCACTTTTACCTTGCTGCGACGCCTGTTGCGTGGTGACAAGGTCTATGAGGCTCATCGCAGCCATGGATACCAGTACGCTTCACGGAAATTCCGCAGCCATCGTGTGGTCACAGTCGTAATAGCCGCTGTCAATTTGTTGTGGTTATTGCCGGTCGCTATATTGGTCGTCATGCAGTACCTGGATGGTGCGACAGGATTGATTCTTGCCTATGTGCCTTTGGTGGCGCTGGCATTCAAATTCCACGCTGGCGAGTTGGAAATCGCGAACAATGCGTGATGGTTGCTCTGGCTATCACGCAATGCCTTATCCACAAGAGATACCAAAAGCTGTAGTTGCTGTATCAATGCTGGGAGCTTCGAGAGGTGTTTAGAGGGGTTATGGATAAAATTCGGGCGCATTTATTAAGTCTGCCAAGACGACATAAGCGAATTTTGCTGGTTCTGACTGATATTTTTCTGGTCTGGTTTGCCTTGTGGATGGCGTTTGTTGTACGTCTGGGGCTGGACGAGATGGTCAACCCCCTCACTCAGCATGTTTGGCTTTTTGTCAGCGCACCTGTCGTGGCAATTCCCCTGTTCATCCGCTTTGGCATGTATCGCGCGGTGATGCGGTACTTCGGAAATGATGCGCTCATTGCCATTATCAAGGCCGTCACATTATCGTCCCTGATCCTGGGCGTCTTGCTGTACTGGTACAGCAACCATCAGAACGTCGTTCCCCGCTCGATCATATTCAACTACTGGTGGTTGAGTCTTATCATGATCGGGGGATTGCGCTTCGCCATGCGCCAGTATTTTATGGGTGATTGGTTCAGCGCGGTTCAGCATGTTCCGTTTACGAGCAGGGATGATGGCTTGCCAAAAGTCGCGATTTACGGTGCGGGGGCCGCCGGCAATCAACTCGTTACCGCCTTGCGAATGGGGAGGGTCATGCGACCTGTTGCCTTTATCGATGACGATAGTGGTATTGCCGATAGGGTTATTTCGGGGCTGCAAGTATATAAGCCTAAACATATCCAACAAATGATCGACAACACGGGCGCTCAGGAAATTCTCCTAGCCATCCCGTCATCCAACCGTGGTCGCCGCCGCGAGATTCTTGGTTTTCTCGAAGGTTTTCCTCTGCACGTTCGAAGTGTCCCGGGCTTCATGGATCTGGCCAGTGGCAGGGTCAAGGTCGACGACATCCAGGAAGTAGACATTGCCGACCTGCTCGGCCGCGATGCTGTTCCGGCTCAGGGGGATTTGCTCGAGCACTGCATCAAGGGGCAGTCCGTTCTGGTTACAGGTGCTGGAGGCTCCATTGGCGCCGAACTCTGCCGTCAGATCCTGGCACTCGGACCCACGACACTTTTGCTGTTTGAGCATAGCGAGTTCAATCTCTACAGCATCTTGTCCGAACTGGAACAGCGAATTGCACGAGAGTCATTGCCGATTCGTCTTTTGCCAATTCTTGGGTCTGTGCGCAATCAGGAAAAACTTCTGGATGTGATGAAATCCTGGCGTGTGGATACGGTGTATCACGCCGCGGCTTACAAGCACGTGCCTATGGTCGAGCATAATATTGCTGAAGGTCTGCTCAACAATGTGATCGGCACACTGAATACAGCACAGGCGGCACTTCAGGCCGGTGTCTCCAACTTTGTATTGATTTCGACTGACAAGGCCGTGAGGCCTACCAATGTAATGGGCAGTACCAAGCGTCTTGCCGAGTTGACGCTGCAGGCGCTCAGTCGAGAGATGGCACCGGTATTGTTCGGTGACACGACCAACGTTTCTCGGGTTAACAAGACGCGCTTCACAATGGTGCGGTTTGGGAACGTTCTGGGATCGTCCGGTTCGGTTATTCCGCTATTTCACAAACAGATCAAGTCGGGGGGGCCACTGACGGTCACTCACCCCAAGATTACTCGATACTTCATGACCATTCCCGAAGCCGCGCAGCTGGTTATTCAAGCGGGTTCCATGGGGCAGGGCGGGGATGTTTTCGTTTTGGACATGGGGGAGCCTGTGAGGATTGTTGAGCTCGCCGAGAAGATGATCCATTTATCTGGTTTGAGCGTCCGTTCGGAAAAAAATCCGCATGGCGACATCTCTATCGAGTTCACGGGCCTGCGTCCGGGTGAAAAACTTTATGAGGAATTATTGATCGGTGACAACGTGGCTGCCACTCAGCACCCGATGATCATGACTGCCAACGAGGATTACCTGTCCTGGGATGTGCTGAAGGTCAAGCTGAGCGAATTGCTCCGCGCCGTTGATCAAGACGATTATGCGCGTGTTCGCCAGTTGTTGCGCGACACCGTTAGTGGCTACTCCCCGGATGGTGAAATCGTCGACTGGATCTACCAGCAGCGACGCCTGGAACCCTGATTGTTTCATATTTTGCAATGTACATATTTTTGACAGCGCCATTACATAGCCTAAGTTTGAGGAGCAGCTTCGGAAAAAGCTGCCTTCTATAACGCCGTCATGGAGCTTCAATTATGCGTACAGGCTATTTCTACTCTCTGGTTTTTGCCCTTCTCACCAGTGTTCCCGTCGTTACTTTCGCTGCTCCAGTGACCAGTCCCGAGGTGCTCAAGACACCTCAGGTACTGGATGTGGCCGCCAAGGGGCAAGTGGGCAAAATCGATCTTAATCGTGCCGATTCAGCAACGCTGCAGCGTGAACTGTCGGGTATAGGCGAGGCCAAGGCCAAAGCGATTGTTGCATATCGTGAAAGCAATGGGCCATTTGCGTCAGTAGATGAACTGCTGGAAGTGAAGGGGATTGGTAAAGCGCTTCTGGACAGAAATCGCGAGAAGATCGAATTGAACTAAGCGTGTAATTGAACGAAAAAGGCCGATCATTGCAGGCTGTGTAAAAACCTAGCAATCTGCTGGCCGGTTAAAGAAAATGCCCGTATGGCAAGATACGGGCATTTTTCTTATACGCTATATCCAAGGTGAAAAACCGCTCCTGGTGGCCTGAGCGGTTAATTCGTTGTAAGCGCTCCATGAACCCCACATTCAAAGCGCTTAGCTGATCCCGGATGCTGTGCTCCCGATTCCCTCAAGAGCCAGCCCGCCATGATGCGCCCCGATGCAAAAGTCGAAAAAGTCTATCTTTACCCCAAACCCGTGGACTTTCGAAAATCCATTGATGGCCTGGCCGCGCTGGTCGAACTGGATATCAAGGTCGCGGTATTCGACCCTGTGCTTTTCGTCTTCCTCAACAAGCCGGGCTCAGGAGGTGCCGACGCGTCTGCTTGATGGCTATCGCGGCTACGTGATGACCGATGATTATGCCGGTTACAACGCGCTGGGCGCGCAGGAGGGGGTTGAGCGTTTAGGCTGCTGGGCGCATGCACGACGCAAATTCGTCGAAGCGCAAAAAGTACAGCCCAAAGGCAAGACGGGACGTGCCGACATCGCGCTGAACCTGATCAACAAGCTTTATGGCATCGAACGCGATCTACAGGCCGGCAACGACGGCGAGCGTAAAACCGGTCGTCACGCGCACAGCCTGCCGGTGCTGGCTCAGTTGAAAAACTGGATGGAAAAGACACAGCCTCAGGTCACAGCTCAGAACGCCCTGGGCAAAGCCATCAGTTATCTGGCCAACAACTGGAACAAACTTGCGTGGTATGTCGAGGAAGGCTACTTGCCGATTGACAACAACCCTGCCGAACGCGCCATCAGGCCCTTCGTGATCGGAAGGAAGAACTGGTTGTTCACCGACACGTCCAAAGGCGCGACGGCCAGTGCTCAACTTTACAGCCTGGTCGAGACAGCCAAAGCCAACGGCCAAGAGCCCTATGCGTGGCTGCGCCACGCACTTGAGCGCCTGCCGACGGCCTCTTCGGTTGAGGATTACGAAGCTTTACTGCCCTGGAACTGCTCGCCGGTATCGCGTAGTTAAACGCGCTATCCATCTTGATGGCTGGCGGGGTTTACGGATCGCTTACGAAGTGTCACCGTGTTCATGAGAGATCCTCCGCCAAAAACGAGAAAAGCCCTGCAAGCGTAAACCTGCAGGGCTTCTCGGTCAGGCTGACCATCTCAATAAACCCGCCGTAGCGGGTCATGTTGAGATTGAAACTGTTATGAAGTCATAACGTTTAAGTAACGCTGATTCGTTTCCTCACGTTAACTCCAGCTAATACCGGACAACAAATGAACAGCGTGAACGCGTAAGGCATCCAGACAATTGGCCGCTGATATATACTAAACAGGAACAGCGCGAAAAACAGTAATGCCCATTTCGGCAAATCAGCTCTACGCAGAAGCGCGATAGCAAGCAAAATCATAGAGCCTGCAAAAAGGATCATCCCGATGATCCCAAAGTCCGTGAATATTCTCGTTACCACTTGAGAGACTCCACCAAACGTTACGCTAGCGTCAGAGCTTACCCCGAACATAAGAGTCTTCAAACCTGAAGACCAATAGTCATTGAGCAGTTTCTGCATTTCAGGAAGCGATCTATTGTTTATGTACTGAGTCTGACGCAAGGTTGAGGCCGGTAATTCAGTGGTGTTTTTCACTACCGAAGCTTCCGATGCCTGCGTCTCTGGGAGGCTAGCAACTAGCTCCGGAGGAGAAGACAATGGTCCTGTCAAGCTAGGCGCCGATGTAGTGACTTCGACTCCAGGGCCTTTCGCATTCGTTTCTGTGTGGAAAGAATCTGGCTTGATGACTCCTGCGGCAAGCAGCCCTGCAACTACGCTCAGAGCGAGAGGCGCCAAGGTTCTGGCAGATCGGGTCAGCACCAGGCGAGCAGCAAAACCAGCGACTGTCAGCACTGCAAACGCCAAAGAAAACGAGAGCAACCCGCCTACGAAAAGTAGGATGGTGGCTGTTGACCTGATCCGGAACCTATGGGCTGCGAGCAGAAATGCTGAAACGGTACCCACCATCCCCGGCTCATCATAAACCGCACACAAACGGTAGAGCGTTCCGCCCCATGGTAGAGACGTCACGTTATTCCCAAGCAATAGCACACCGGGCACATTCAGATAATAACCCCCCGCTGCGGCCATTACAGGGTTTAGAAGCGGGCTGTGATTAAAGCTGATTTGAAGCCCGAGAATGGCGCCAATCGATACCAAAACACCTGGCAGCAAGCTCAACCCGAAGATAATCGAAAATGCTTTTATAAGTTCGGCTCTCCGACTGTCTTCGAATACGAAGAGCGCTAGCATAGTCGGCAGAACGAAATACCAACGTGTAAAGCTTCCGTCCGTTTTCGGGAGGAAGCTTATGTAGACTATAAAAATTGCCATCATGGCAAAGCCGATCATTTCACTTTTACGTGGCCTATCACCAGCGATGAACGCGAGCGCCGCAATGACGCCAGCCGTTAGTCCGGCAAGTGCAATATGCCTACTGGAGCCCCATAAAAAGTACGGATTCAAAGATATCCATGAACACAGCGCTAAAGCAGGGGCAAGCAAGAGACTGCCACGATTGACGAATGATGAATACATTCCTGATTTCCTTGAAATGCTAAGCCGATAGCCGGCAAGTGTATCGGGCACTCGGGATCTACTTGGCGCTTGCCACAATCGAGTCTCGCTTAGCTCGGGTGAGCTCCACGACGCATACCCTGTCGACCCCCACTATATCCAGAGAAGCTATCGCACAGGACATGTCGGATTGGTTTTGCTTACTCCAAGAGCGTGAGCCTACTTTGATTAGGCATCCCTCTTGATCTCTTACGGATTTTGGGACCGCATCAATCAGGTCCACATCCGGGATACTACAATCTCTCGCTTCCTGATCTGCCGTTTTCCAAGCTGCAGCTGCTTACTCTACCAAAGACGAGCCCAGCGCAGAGGAAGAAATCAAAACCAGAGCCAACCCCGCCAACGTAATCCGTTTCGGTGATGCACAGCGTATTACCTTGGCCAAAGTCATTGCCAGTCGTCCTTTAGGCGAACATATAGTCAGTAGGCCGGCATGCTATCAGCTTTGAGACTGGTCTGCGACAACACACCAGCCGTCCCTGGCATAGGATCGCTTGGGCTACTTCTCCGCTTCAGCCTTCCTGGCTGCAGCCAGAGCTACCTTTTCCGTATCGCAAGGAGGACCGACCTTATGGGTACCGTCGGCGTAGACGAGCTTCGCGCTGATCTTCCCGCTGCGCGGCCATTGTGTGTACTGAATTTTCATCCTGCGAGAGCCTCCGCTACGACCGTACCAGAAGAGGCCAAAGCCGCTCCGTTGTAGTAGGTCTGATACTTGTCGAGGTACACCACCGCGCCTGTCACCCCACTGTTCACATGATACAAACGCGCCTTGTTCATATCGTTTCCGCTCAGCACCGTCTTGGTCGTGCCGTTATCGGTAGTTATGGTGCTTGACGGCAAAACGCTGTTTGCATAGTCGCCAGAACGGTTGTCGGGATTGATAGTGTTTCGATGCAGGTAAGGCTTAAAGCAACCCGACAGATAGATGAACGGATCGTAGATGCCCGTGTAGCGGGACGAGTAACCAGGGTGCTCCAACTGATTGATCGTGATTTGAGGCTGTTCGACGTTGATCAACGCCAGCGCCCCGCCGTTGGTCGTGATGTTGTTGTCATGGATGGCCATCTGCTGAGCGCCAGACAAGCCGATCACCTCGATACCGCAGTTGCGACCGGTAATCGTGTTGTGCTGGATCGTGAGGCTGTCGCCCATGTAGGTGCCGTGGATGCCGCTGTTGATCCAGCAACGCTCCACCACGCCTGTGAAGAACCCGTCGAGATTCTTGACGCTATTGTCGAACTCCAGGCCACGCCCCAGAACATCACCGATCTCAACGTAGCCGATACTCAGCCTTGGCTGTTGATGCCAGCTCATCCCGTAGCCCAAGTAGTCACACATCCATGACCCGGCTACCCGGCTCTTTTCCCGGTTCAGCGTCAGTTTCAGACGCTGCCTCAAGAACCGCTCGACGCCGGCCATCACTCGCTCACCGGAACGACGCCTACGCACATAAATGTTCGCATCGTCGGCGTAGCGCACGAAACGATGGCCTCGCCGCTCCAATTCACGATCGAGTTCGTGGAGCAGGATGTTCGACAACAACGGCGAGATAGCGCCGGCAACAATAGAGCAAACTCTCGGATAAAATGGGGGCTGTGCATTGTCATGGAGAGTTTTGCTGCGAGGTATGCGGGATGCCCCGGCGTCGAGATTGTTCTCGTCATTGAGGTCATCGCCCCCACTGACGGCAGAATTCAGTCATGAGCCGAAAACCGCGGATCTGGCGTATTCGTCTGGCTTTTGAGCCAAATCGATTCTCTTGTGAAGAGCTCGAGAGGGTCTACGAGCAGCTAAAACCGACAGAAACGCGGACTTCCTCAGAGTTGTCGCAATCCCGATCCCCTGTGAAAAAGCATCGTACTGCCAAGCGAGGTGAGCAATGAGCCAGGCTGTGATGGTGGCGCTCTATGCCCGGGTATCCTCTGACCAACAGGCTAAACGCGGCACGATTGAAAGCCAGATTGCCGCGCTGATGGAGCGGATCGTGGCTGATGGCGCCCAAGTCGTTGAGGACATGCGCTTTATCGACGCTGGCGTCAGCGGCGCGACGCTGATTCGCCCACAATTGGAACGGCTCAGAGACCGCGCTGCACTTGGCTTGGTAGATCGTCTCTACGTCCTGTCCCCCCAGACCGGCTGTCACGAAAATATGCCCACCAGGCATTGCTGATGGAAGAACTATCGGCGTGCGGCGTACAGGTCGTATTCCTCAATCATGCCATCGTCGCGGCAAGCTTCATGGCGCCAAGCGGGGCAGTACCAGAGCTTGTGCGACAAGCCATTAGCTACTGATGCTCCTGTGCTACCACTCGGGTTGAACAGGATATTGGTTCCCGAGGAGGATTGCAGAAACTCAAGGCGCTTCAGGTTGTCCTTTTCTTTAATCGGATCAGTCGTTTATTTGCAACTAGTCTTATGCCTGAAGGCGAACGACGGTCAGGCGAGGCGTCTGGCATAAGGATGTGAATGAAAAGGCTCATTGTCGTGATTGCCGTACTGACATTGGCGGGTTGTACGACTAATGCAAGGACCCATGCGGTACACGGGGTCAGTGGCGTCGAGATCGATTGCTCGGGGCTGGGATCGGGGTGGGAGAGGTGTCAAAAGCGAGCTGACAGGGAATGTAAGGGGGCAGGTTACAAGGTTGTGGCCAGGTCCGACGACGCCAAGGATGAAGATGAATACTTCTTTGGCTTCAATCCTGCGGGTTTATTGACACGGACCATGTTGGTTATCTGTAGGTGAGCTGGGTGCCGGGGCGCGGACGCTCATGCGGGGAGAGAATGCGGTAAATGCAATGGGCTGTTCAAAATCGTCCGGGCGTGCTAAAACCTTTGAAGCGCTGATCTAGCTGCTTGAAAAAGAAGGGAAAAATATGACGAAGTCGGAGTTGATCGAACGAATTGTCACCCATCAAGGACTGCTCTCATCAAAGGATGTGGAGCTGGCCATCAAGACCATGCTTGAGCAAATGTCCCAATGCCTGGCCACCGGCGATCGCATCGAGATCCGTGGCTTCGGCAGTTTCTCGCTGCACTATCGCGCACCGCGCGTGGGACGCAATCCGAAAACCGGTCAGTCTGTCAGCCTCGATGGCAAGTTCGTTCCGCATTTCAAGCCCGGCAAGGAGTTGCGTGATCGGGTGAATGAGGATGAGGAGGAAGTGTCGTGATAGTAAACGGAGTTTGGGTTGTTACTGATGTCTAATATTAAACGCGTAATGCTTGCGGTTTTGTTGTTGCTATTGATCTTAGTGGTCTTAGTGTTCGTCCTGGAAAACCAACAAACCATTTCGATGGTGTTTCTTGGGTGGACAGGGCCTGCATTGCCCGTGTCGGTAATTGTAGTGCTTTCACTGTTGGTAGGGATGGTGTTGGGGCCTCTATTGTTTTGGCTATTGCTTAGGATCAGGAAGGTGTCGCGGACGTCAGCCAAGTAAATTGTAAAGAGATGAGCGTTCGGTTGACGGTTCAGTGATGTTTTCCGGGTATCGGTAATCCATCGTTTTCGATTTGTTATATCTGCAACTTTTTTCACTTCGGTAGATAGAGTGGTTTCTCAAGAATGCAGGAGAAGTGCGCCTGCTAGTCTGCCTACCTTGCTTGTCGATGGGGTATAACTTTAGTGTGGTATTTGTTGGGGTGTCTGTACTGCTCAGTCTACGGGCTCGATGGTAGAAACTAGCAGGTTGTTAAGGCTGGAAGAAGATATTAACTTTCGGCAGCGGTAGCATGCTTGAGTTGGGGCAGGAACAGTAAAAATAATCACTGTTTTGATGATTTGTTATTGTCGGTGCGATGTTCTGTGGGTTGCATGTAATAAATATTTGAGAGTTTCTCAATTTTGTTGGTTGGTTTAAGTGATGAGGAGATATCTTCTGCGCACTATGCAGTAAAGTCCAATCACATCTTACGGCCGGTTGCCCTATCATGACGGCCTTGCAAGGAGAGGGGGCTGCGTGATCGTTGAGTCGGGCGCCTGACTGGTTTGTGATCCTGATAACACTGCCGCATTGGCGGCGCGCTATTACCGTATTCCAGCAGGTAGTCGCAATCTAAGTTATAAAAGTATTTCATCCGGGCGAGAAAGAAAAAATTCAGGCCAAGCCCGGATGTTCGACTCTTACTGGTGTAAAATGACAGTCGTACGGGAATGAGCGCATTCTAAGCGTCATAAAAATAGGTGTGGTTGGAGCGTTCGAAGGGGTTATGGAAAGATTCCGGGTTTTGTTATTAGGTCTTCCGCGCCGCAGTAAACGACTGATCCAGGTTGCTGCTGATGTCGCGTTGGTGTGGCTAGCCCTGTGGATGGCATTTGTTGTCCGATTAGGCATCGATGAGATGGTCAACCCGCTCACTCAGCATCTCTGGCTTTTTTTGAGTGCGCAGTTTGTAGCAATTCCACTTTTCTTTCAATTTGGAATGTATCGCGCAGTCATGCGCTATTTTGGTAATGATGCCCTTATTACGATCGTCAAAGCGGTAAGTTTGTCATCGTTAATTCTTGGCGTTGTCGTGTATTGGTATAGTAATCATCAGAATATTGTGCCGCGGTCAATAATTTTTAATTATTGGTGGCTAAGTTTGGTCATGATCGGTGGTCTTCGACTGTTCATGCGTCAATACTTTCTCGGTGATTGGTTTTCCGCAGCTCAACATGTTCCTTTCACCAACCGGGATAACGGATTACCTAAGGTGGCCATTTATGGAGCTGGTGCTGCCGGAAATCAGCTTGTAGCAGCTTTGCGAATGGGACGAGCCATGCGTCCGGTCGCCTTTATCGATGACGATAGAAGTATTGCCAGTCGAGTTATTTCTGGGCTTAAGGTTTATAAACCAAAGCATATCAAGGAGATGATTGAAGCTACCGGTGTGCAGGAAATTTTATTAGCGATACCCTCCACATCTCGTGGGCGTCGTCGAGAAATACTTGGTTTTCTGGAGGAATATCCCCTTCATGTTCGCACTGTCCCCGGGTTCATGGATTTGGCTAGCGGACGCGTAAAAGTCGATGATATCCAAGAAGTAGATATCGCCGACTTATTGGGGCGTGATGCAGTTGCTGCCCAACATGAGTTACTCGAACATTGCATCAAACAACAGGTCGTACTTGTTACCGGGGCTGGTGGGTCTATAGGTTCTGAGTTGTGCCGGCAGATATTGTCATTGCAACCCACGGTCCTCTTATTGCTCGAGCATAGTGAATTTAATCTCTATAGTATTTTGTCGGAGCTTGAGCAACGAATTGTTCGGGAGTCGTTGTCTACGAAAATTCTTCCGATCCTCGGATCGGTCCGTGATAAGGCTAAAATTTTAGATGTGATGTCAACATGGCATGTAGAGACCGTCTATCACGCCGCGGCTTATAAACACGTTCCGATGGTCGAACATAATATTGCCGAGGGTGTACTCAATAATGTAATGGGTACACTTAATACGGCCCAAGCTGCAATCCAGGCAGGCGTGGCTAATTTTGTATTGATTTCGACGGATAAAGCTGTACGGCCTACAAATGTCATGGGTAGCACTAAGCGTCTTGCCGAACTGACGCTTCAAGCTCTCAGCAAGGAGCCCGCACCGGTACTATTTGGTGACACTGCAAGCATATCTAGAGTCAATCGAACCCGATTTACGATGGTCCGTTTTGGAAACGTTTTAGGTTCTTCCGGCTCGGTGATACCATTATTTCACAAACAAATAAAATCAGGTGGCCCGCTCACGGTTACTCATCCTAAAATCACTCGTTACTTCATGACCATTCCAGAGGCGGCGCAACTGGTTATTCAGGCGGGCTCTATGGGGATGGGAGGTGATGTTTTCGTGCTGGATATGGGCGAACCGGTAAAAATTGTTGAGCTGGCAGAGAGAATGATTCATCTGTCAGGTTTAAGTGTTCGTTCAGAAAAAAATCCGCACGGTGATATCTCCATTGAGTTTACTGGGTTACGCCCGGGAGAGAAACTCTACGAAGAACTGCTGATTGGTGACAACGTAGTTGCAACTCAGCACCCGATGATCATGAGTGCTCACGAGGATTATTTGGCCTGGGAAGTCCTCAAGGTCAAGCTGACGCATCTGCTTGCGGCGCTTGATGAGAATGATTACTCTCTCGTTCGACAATTATTGAGAGAAACAGTCCATGGATACACCCCTCAAGGAGAGATAGTGGATTGGATTTACGAACAGCGGCGTCTTGATCATTAAGCCGGTTATATTACGGATTTTAGCTGAAAAGAATCCTGGATCCATGGCGGGCTGAGTAGTCGTACTGAATAGACGTATTATATTTTTTAAGCTGTTTTTATATTTTTGATGGCGTTGGTACGAATACTAGGGCTTGAATTGTGTGTGCATTTAAGGAGTGAGTCATCTTGAATCTTGAGACAAGTGATACTGAATGCGAAGTTCACTCTACCATTGAACAGCGTATCGTTGTGATAGGTGGAACTGGCTTTGTTGGTCAGCATTTACTCAATTCTTTAGTTGATTACAGCAAAGAGTTCGAAATTATTTTCGCGGTCCATCGAAACGAGCCACATTGGTTAACAGAATCGCCTATACAGGTTCGACATTTTGACTTGGATGATAGCGCGTCGTTAGAAAAAATTTTGAATTGCGGCAGCATCGTTTTGAATTTGCTGCGGCCAGACGGCACCGGATGGTTCTTGTCAGCGATCAAGAATATTTTGCGCGCTTGCGGCAATGCATGTGTTAAGCGTTATATCCATGTTTCAAGTATTGACGTTTTTGGAGCAAGCCAGGACAGCATTTGTACTTCGGCTTCACAGATCGTGCCTATCACGCCTTATGAGCGTGAGCATGCCGCTGCTGAGAAGTTTGTGAGCGCCGTCAATGCCGAGCATTTCGAAGCCTTGATTTTGCGCCTTGGCGCGGTATTTGGTGTCGGTGGATTAAATGTTGTTTCATTCGTAAGGGAAGTTTCGAGTGCCCCTGGCTGGAAACTCGCATTGCGCCGTTCATTGTACGGTGCGCGGCGAATGCATTTGGTCAGCGTTGAAAAAGTAGTCGAGGTTTTATTATTTGTTACAACGGCGGCACCAATAATTCAGGGGGAAATTATTGTAGTGACTGAAGACGCTGACGCTGATAATAATTTCGCTTATCTTCAGGATTGTTTGTTGGAAGTATTTAGCCGTACTGCAGTATTGCATATTCCTTACCTCCCCTCGCGAGTACTGCGTTTGGTATTAAATGCCAGAGGGATTAGTAATACCGATCCAATGCGTCGCTTCCAAGAAGATCGATTGTTGCAACTTGGATTGCCAGATTCTGCACTGTTCACCCAGCGCCTTAAAAGTTACTTGAGTCACTTGAGGGCTACGGTATGAATGTTTTATTGATTAATATTTCACTTGATGCACAGCGTGGGGGAGGGACTGCGGAACGCACAAGACACTTAGCCAATACCCTTGCGGATAAAGGCTGTCGTTGTGAAGTCATCGCGATGTCCGGTGATTCCTGGCAATCAGAGTTTAATACTCGAGGTGTTAAAACCTACATTACTGGAAAAATGGGTCAACACTTTCCAATCCCATTGGTCAATTTTATGCGTCTGTGGAAAGCGGTGAAGTCTGCTGACATTATCCATATCATGGGCTACTGGAATTTGTTGAGCATTATTACCGGCTTCTTCGCCAGGATCGCGCGGACTCCTTATGTACTTTGCCCCGCGGGTGAATTTGCTTCCATCGGAAAGCCTAGTCCAGTTAAGAAGCTGTTTCATTTGTTGCTTGGTAAATCACTTATAAAAAGTGCGTCGGGGTTTATTGCAATTACTCAGTTAGAGCGAATACTAATTGCAGAAGTTACAGGTTTTTTGCCGGATCGTATCCCGGTGTTTCCGAATGGGGTGGCGGAGCCCGCGTTAACCCCAATACGTACACTGCAGAATCTGCCCGAAGAGCCGTATATTTTATTTATGGGTAGGCTTGCCCCTGTCAAAGGCCCTGATTTGCTTATTAAAGCCTATCTCTCTACAAAGGCAGCCCACCATTATCCTTTAGTGCTTGCCGGGCCAGACTTCGGAATGCAAGCCGAGCTTGAGGCCTCTTTGATTGGTCATGAAATAGCTCGTCAGATTCATTTTATTGGATTTCTCAATGAGGCCCAACGAAATGAAGCTTATCAACATGCATTGATGCTTGTCATTCCCTCCAGATCGGAAGCCATGTCACTTGTTGCTCTGGAAGCAGGAATCACAGGTTTGCCGGTATTGCTGACAAATACATGTGGTTTTGACGAAGTACAGACAATCAACGGGGGAAGAGTAGTCGAGCCGACAGCCGCTGGTATCAGTAGAGGGCTTCAGCTCATGCTTTCAGAGACCGACGATTTGACGCTTAAAGGGCAACGACTTAAGTCGTTTGTAATCGACCATTATAGTTGGCATGTAATTGTAACTAATATGGTCGATTATTTTGAAGGTTTTATTCAGGATAATTAGAGTGCTTGTTGATGTAAAGAGTTGATGGGATGCTTTTGTTTATTTAGTATCCATCTCAGCACAATTAACCCTATAAGAAAAGCGGTTATCTCAATCACGAAAAAAAGAAACGCTCTGGGGAAATTAATTTGCACTGTCAAGTATGCCATTCCAACGCCAATAGTAGCGCTTGTCATAACATTATTCAGTAACCGTTTAGCGGCAAGCTCGATGCTATAACCCAAGAAGAATAATAGTGCCATGCCAGCAAAAAGCACGAGATGATTGCCGCTGTAATACAGTACTGCTATAGGGCCAGGGATTGTCATGAATGTAAAATTTTCTAATCTTTCATACTGTGCATTAGATATTCGCTGATATATTGCTTGTGTGCCTTGTGCTGGATCTTCTTTTAAGCCTCTTATAAAAAGATCTAAATTCAGGTGATGATTGCTCGTTACTGCTAAAACTCCTTCAGCACCAATCCATCGGTCTACGATTAGCTTGCTCAATTCGTTTGCGATTCGTTTGAACTTCAGTTCGGGTGACAGTTGATGCGGGGTGACGTATGGCTCTGGGGTGGCGTCGTGTATTAAAGTTTTTTCGGATAATTTCAACGACGTCCCGGATTCTTCCAGATTTCCTTTCACGATGGTTTTTTCTGTATAAGGTACTGCCTTTGCAAACGAAGAAAGGCGATCGACTGATACGGAAATTATCGAAAATGCAAACAATAAAGCGGTCGTCGAAAAAATCTTTATCCAGCCAATTTTTGATATGTTCCACTCTAGTTTTCTCCCTTGTATCAGGTAAGCAATAAAAGGGGCCGAAACATGAAGGATCATTTGTGCACGACTGCCCATCGAAATTGATGTCAGTGCACCCTCAATAATGACGATATAAAAAAGCATGTTCGGAGTTAATTTTCCGCTTTTTACCAACCAGTAAGCCAAGGTGAAAAGAGCAATAGAGTTTCCCCAAGCGACCATGAAGGAAAAGACTACGTAAATATAACTAGGTAGCTTTAAAGTTGGTTCGTATCCAACTTTGATAATCGAATAGTAATAGTTAAAAATTAGAGAGGCAATTGTGAAGATGATTGCCATGCCCAAGAGTGTTGATAAGAGCTTTGTGTTTATATTGGTTTCTAGTTCTTTTCTTTTTTGAAAGCCGGCCACGACAATAAAGTAGCAGATAAGCAACGCGCTAAATGCTGTGATCAGTACTACAATGGCGTTGTTCCATGCAGCTGGCGACTCATCAAAGCCTCCTATGGGCTCAATGAAATTGTTTCCAATGAGCAAGTGTAAAGTGATTTTTGCCCAGCAACCTAAAATCAAAAAAGAAAATAGAAAAAATATGAAGTAGCTTTTCGGTCGATTTTTAATCGTGGCATATATTATAGCAATGCTCAGTGTGCAATAGATTGCAAATAAAGCGACCATGCCTGGGTAATAGAAGCCTGCCCATATGCTAAGTAAAGTCACTGTGGCGACAATCCATGTTGTTGTCGCTTTATTATCAAAATAGCCTTCTGAGATCTCGTTCATTTTTTTACCGATGCGGATTTATAAATGCCGATTACGTAGCTGATCATCTTGCGAGAAAATAGTGATGAAGGGCTTAGTATTGCGGCCCGAAACATCTGCTTTAAACTGATGAGGTAACGGCCGGAGAAACCGTGCATGAATCCTGACAGCAGATAGGCGTTTGCCATCGCCCTTTTTTTCCAGCGAAGAAACTTTTTGGGTAAACCATTCGTATTATAAAAATCTTTAATAACGATAACTGGCTCATCTGAACGTTGAACACTGGAGGGATTATAGGTAGTTGACCCAGAGTGAATGCGGAAATCTGCTAGCGCCTCCGGGACTCGGATGAATGGGCCGTGTTGACAAAAGCGTAGAAAAAAGTCCATGTCCGGAATGTTTCTTAACCCGGTATTCCAGTCGCCCACTAGCGCCCAGGTTGCCCGTTTGAATAGCGCGCCCGGACCAGGCAAACATTGGAAGTTGGCAATGAGCAGGTTCTCAGAGTATTCGGGGGCTGTAATGGTCCTAACATAATTTGAGTCTTCGTCGATCACGCAAAAGTCCGGGTATGCCAATACTGCTTCAGGTGACAACGCCATTCGCGAAACTATCGTCTCGATTGCATTAGGATGTAATCTGTCGTCAGCACTTAGATAGCCCAACAAATCACCAGAGCTTTGTTTCCATCCAAAATTCATGGCAGCGCTTTGTCCAGCATTTTCTTGTCTGAAATGCGAAAACTGCATAGGATGATTCTTCAGCAAATTCGGAGTGTCATCGGTTGATCCATCATCAACCACAATCAGTTCGATATTTTGATAAGTTTGTTTTTTGACGCTATCAATTGCATCCAGCAAATATCGAGCTGTATTGTACGTGGGGATGACAATAGTGACTTTCGGCAGTGTCGTCATTTTATCGTCCATGTGGATTCTCTTAGTGAAAATAGGATTGGCTGAATTTGATTGTTGATTTAAAGTTGGCAGTTGTTTTCAAGTTGAATATTCGATTTACATAATGAATCATCAGGGCTGACTGAATAATACTGCCCGAGCTATAAACGATCGCTAATCCAATTATGCCGAAATATATGAATGCCACACTTCCTCCGGCGATCATCAGTACACCGCTGACAATAGAGATTCGCATGGTGATATGTTGTTTTTGCAACATGACCAAGACCATGCCGGCGGTTCCAGCGAAGGTCTGAATAACTTGAGCGAAGCCGAGAACGATAAATAGAAAGTAAGCTTCTGAATACTCTTCTGGCCAAGCCATTGCAATAATGAGTTGACCTAAAATGGCAAATAATAGATAGCCCGTGATTGCCATTCCCGTTGCTACACCCGCACCGATACCCATCACTTTTTGCAAGTAACGTTTTTTTCGTCGAACCCACAGACGCCCAATTGATGGTGCGATGACTGTATTGACTACTGCCAAGGGAATTATCACCAAGATAGCAAGCCGTGATGCCAGGCCATAGATTGCTACGTCAGCGGTGCTGCCAAAGAAAACAATGATCCACAAGTCTGCTTGAGCTATGATAAATAGCACGCTTGTGGTGGTAAGGTTAGGTATGGTTTGCCACAATATTTCGGAATAACTTACAGTTTCTTTGGTTTCCCCATCATGAGTATTGTGCCAGCGCCACAGGGAATATCCACCCAGTAATGCGGTACATAAAACACCAAGAACTCCCGAAAAGAGAAGGGTGTCCAATGAAAGTGTTATCTTTGACTGCCAGGCAATAATGACGGCAGCAGCGCTGGCGACAGCAGTACCAACCACCAGGAAACTCGCCTGAACAAAGTGTCCTAAAACCCGGTGTTGCTCGGATAGTAAAGTTACCGTGGCAGCTAACATCATACTGATTGAGATAAGTGGTGCTAATTTCTGCAGCGCGCCTGTCAACTCTGAGTGCAACAGGTTTTCCAGTACCGTTAGAGTTATCAAAAAAGTAACCGCGAACAGACTTGCCGCTGAGCATCCAATGATTAAAGTGCGCCGTAAAGTTTGCTTTACCCTGGCAGTGTCTTTATCACCGATGGCTCTGGAGATAATAGCTGGAGCTGTAATGCTTAAACCTAACTGACCCAAAGTGGCAAGCGCTGCTATTATGGATTGGCACAAAAAAAACAAGCCCACGGACTCTTGCTTCATAGTGAGTGGCAGTAGAATTCCGGTCAGGGCCCCGGTACCAAGCAGGAGAAATCGACCGACGATGGCTGCAGCACTCGCAGCCACTGGAGAGGATAGAGCGCTGATATTTTTCTTCGCAGTCATTTATTGAGATTTCGCAGCAGGTCATAATGCAGCTGCCGATTTTCACGTTTTTTCAATGCCCTGTCTACAGCCAGGGTCCTCCAGTTCTAACCGATCGGCGGAGGCTGTGATTCCTGCCGTGGCTGACCAAACTTGCTCGCCTGGAAAATGCTGCGGTTGGTGACTCGGCAATCCACAGGCTATTTTAGCAACGCTAAAGGGGGTGGAATCAGTTCCATTCACTGCCTCTTGACGGAGCGCTACCTGGTTTCAATCATCCCATTGACCTATTGATGGTGCATCTTCTCAAGGCGCTACACGCAACTCTTATAGTTAATCTTTCTGTTTTTATTTAATTTCCGGTATTGCTAAATAATTTATTCGGAAAGATTCGCGATTTAAATATAATTTTTTGGGACATGCTTCGTTCATCGCATTGCTGCTGGAATCGTACTGCCAGCTCCTGCGTTTACATTGAAGAAAGTTATCTGGCCAAACTCATTCATCTCGACGTTTGATTGTTTCACATCCCGCAACAGACACATTTTTGACATCCTCCTGCGTCACCCGGTTTGAGGAAGCCGTTTTGGAAAAGCTGCTTCCTCAACCAATGTCATGGGGCGCCATTTATGTGTACGGACTATTTCTACTCCCAGGTTTTTGCCCTGCTCACCAGCACCTCTTTTACCGCGAATGCAGCGCCTGCAGCGAGGCCAGAGTCTACCAAGGCTCCGATGTCGATGAAGGCTTCAGCGAATGCGCAATCTGGAACGGTGGTTTTTGACAAGGCCGATGCGCCGACGTTGCAGCGAGAGTTACCCAGTATTTGGGGAGAGCAAGGCTTCGGCGATTGTTGCGTATCGCGAAAGTAATGGTCTGCTTGTGTCCTTCGACGAGGTGTTCGAGGTGAAAGGTATCGACAAGGCCTTTCAAGATAAGAATCGCGAGAAGCCTCGGTTGAACTAAGCTTGTAAATCAGCCTTGGAGGCCGGTCATTGACCGGCCTTTTTTCATTTTTGCGACTGCTGCGAGGTTTTGCCTTCCGTCGACAATGAAAAAATTACGACTGTCATATGTCGATTAGATTATGTGTATAATAAATACGCCGCTCGTCCAGGCACGCTGAGACTCAAGCGCTTATCTATCCCTCTGGCATCTCCCAGGAGCCAAGTCATGACGTCCATTCAGTCCCAAGGCACCGCCCTCATCACTGGTGCCTCTTCCGGTATCGGTGCGATTTACGCGCAACGGTTGGCAGCGCGAGGTTTTGATTTGTTGCTGGTTGCTCGTGACCAGGAGCGGCTTGAAGCAGCGGCAAGCGCGCTGCGCAATGCTCATGGGGTTCAGGTGGAGGTGCTCAAGGCAGATCTGACGCAGAAGGACGACGTGCTGAAACTTGAACAGCGTCTGCGCAGCGATTCGAGTATCAGCCTTTTACTGAACAATGCCGGCGTAGCCGCGGATGGCTTGTTGGCCAACGCCGATACCGATCAACTGGAGCGAATGATTCAGTTGAATGTTACAACGGTGACGCGATTGGCATCGGCCGCGGCGGCCAGTTTTGCCAAGGCGCGCCGGGGTACCATCATCAACATTGCTTCTGTGGTAGCGCTGTTTCCCGAACGCTTCAACGCCACCTACAGCGCCAGCAAGGCCTATGTATTGAGCCTGACCCAGTCGTTGAATGCCGAACTCGATGGCACCGGGGTCAAGGTCCAGGCCGTATTGCCTGGGGTGACACGCACCGAAATCTGGGAACGCTCCGGTATCGATGCTTCGCAGATTCCGGCCGAGATGGTCATGGAAGCGGGCGAGATGGTCGACGCGGCACTGTCGGGTCTGGATAAGGGCGAGTTGGTCACCATTCCTTCGCTGCCGGATGCCGCCGACTGGGATGCCTTTGTTGCGGCACGCCTTGTGATGGCGCCCAATCTTTCCAAAAGCAAAGCCGCTGCGCGTTACAAATGAAACGCCCCTAATCGACTGAGGTATTGCGGTATGAGTGATCGTCGTGTGGTTG
This sequence comes from Pseudomonas sp. P4_B3, assembly GCF_056402295.1. NCBI lineage: Bacteria > Pseudomonadati > Pseudomonadota > Gammaproteobacteria > Pseudomonadales > Pseudomonadaceae > Pseudomonas > Pseudomonas sp. P4_B3. The sequence continues at coordinate 72,074 of NZ_JBFUHR010000013.1, read as the reverse complement.
TAACGGGCATGGGCCTGGTGTCGCCGCTGGGGAGCGGTGTCGAGGCAGTCTGGACGCGGCTGTTGGCCGGGCGTTCCGGGCTGCGCAATTTACCGCAAGAGGTGGTTGCCGACCTGCCGGCCAAGGTTGGCGGTGCAGTGCCTGCGTTGGCTGACGATCCGGAGGCGGGGTTCGATCCGGATCGGGCAACCCCACCCAAGGAACAGAAGAAGATGGACCGCTTCATCCTGTTCGCCATGGAAGCGGCGCGTCAGGCACTGGAGCAAGCCGGCTGGCAAGCATTGGACGCCAATGCCCAGGAGCGCACGGCCACCATCATCGGTTCAGGTGTAGGTGGTTTCGGCGCGATTGCCGATGCGGTGCGCACCACCGATAGCCGTGGTCCGAGACGTTTGTCTCCATTCACTATCCCTTCATTTCTGGTCAACCTCGCGGCAGGTCACGTGTCAATCCAGCATGGCTTCAAAGGGCCATTAGGTGCGCCGGTCACGGCATGTGCCGCCGGGGTTCAGGCGATTGGCGATGCGGCGCGGTTGATTCGCGCGGGTGAGGCGGATATCGCGGTGTGCGGTGGTGCGGAAGCGGCGATCGATCGGGTCAGTCTTGCCGGGTTTGCGGCTGCTCGTGCCTTGTCCAGCGCTTACAACGAAACGCCTGAGCGCGCTTCGCGACCTTTCGACAGTGGTCGCGATGGCTTTGTCATGGGAGAAGGGGCCGGGCTGCTGGTCATCGAATCTCTGGACCATGCGCTGGCCCGCGGCGCCAAGCCCCTGGCGGAACTGGTCGGTTACGGCACCAGCGCCGATGCCTTTCACCTGACCGCCGGCCCCGAGGACGGCAGCGGTGCGCGGCGAGCGATGTCGTTGGCATTGGCTCAGGCCGGTGTTTCACCGGCTCAGGTTCAGCATCTGAATGCTCATGCAACCTCGACTCCGGTAGGTGATCTAGGTGAGCTGGCGGCGATCAAGGCGTTGTTCGGTGCGCAAAACGGCATCGCCGTGACATCGACCAAGTCGGCGACCGGGCATTTGCTCGGTGCAGCGGGTGGGCTCGAAGCGATCTTTACGCTGCTGGCGATTCGTGACCAGATCGTGCCGGCGACTCTCAATTTCGAGAACCCGGACCCTGCCACTGAAGGTGTCGACATCGTTCATGGCAACGCGCGGCCGATGGCCATCGAATACGCGCTGTCCAACGGCTTCGGATTTGGCGGGGTCAATGCCAGTGTGCTGTTCAAGCGTTGGCAGGATTAATCCTGTGAATGTTTGAGGTGATCGCGTGCGACGTCGAGAATCCGTTGGGCAAACTCGGCGTCGGCAACGCTGCGCGATAACAGCAAGGCGCCGACCAGCGTCGACATGATGACGATGCTGCGGTCGGCGGTGCGCTCACCGTCAAGGGTGTGCTGGATCTGATCGAGTCGCGCCTGGAGCACGACGTCGCTGGTTGGACTCGGTTGACCACGCAGCCCCAGTTCCGAAGAAATGGTCAGCAGCGGGCAGCCCTCGTGAGGCGAGGTTTGATGCCATTCGGACAGATAAGCGTCGATGAAGGCTTCGAGTGGATGCTCCTCGGCGAAAATTTGCGCGCACAACTTGTCGACTTGTTCGCCAGCCTCTTGCAAGGCTTTTTCCACCAGTTCGTCTTTGGACTTGAAGTGCGAGTAAAAGCCACCGTGGGTCAAGCCCAGTGCTTTCATCAGGGGTTGCAGCCCCGTCGCGCCGATACCGTCGCGTCGAAATCGCGCTGAAGCTTCTTTGATTATGCGTTGGTGGGTCTGGGCTTTATGGTCCTGCGAGTAACGCATCTGATATCTCCGCATCAATGCGGCCCATATTAACCAATGAAAATTGCATGGTGACTGTACTTCTACTTCTAAAAAGCATGCAGATGCTTCGATATGGGCACAAAAGCGACATGATTTCAGGAGATTCCACGCAAAAACAAACCCCGCCGTTCAAGGCGGGGTTTTCAGTCAGCGGTCCTGCGCTTCCTTGGCGTCCATTTCCGCATTGCGTTCGGCGACGCGTTTACGTTGCTCTTCGGTCAGTTCGACCTTGTTGGCGGTGTCGCGCAGCATCATCAGACCACCAACGATCGAGCCGATAGCAACGACCAGAATCAACCAGGCATACCAGGGCATAGGACTCTCCTTGAAAAGCAGGCGGTCGGCGAGGGCTCGCCAACCGATCGTGCATACCACTTTGAGTGATGGGGTTTCATCGCAGTTCCATCGCTATCACCCCCATTCTATGCCTGTTGTTCGAGGTTCACTCGAACGCTTTCAAAGTCCGGTCAGCATCGCATCCGCCGGTGCGTCGGCACGCAATTGCGCGGTGAGCATGAAGTACACGAAACCTGCCGCCATGAAGCCCAGGAAGATCAGGCCGATCAACGTGTTGAACCAGGCCATCGCCACCAGGCACACCACCGCCAGCATCAGTGCAATGAACGGCACCAGCGGGTAGCACGGGGCGCGGAAGGTGCGCTCCAGGTTCGGCTCGGTTTTACGCAGTTTGAACAGGCTGAGCATGCTCATGATGTACATCACGATGGCACCGAACACGGCCATGGTGATCATTGCGGCGGTCAGCGTCATGCCGCCGAGGTTGATCAAGCCGTCGCTGTAGATGGCTGCAATGCCGATCACACCACCGGCGATGATCGCCCGGTGCGGAGTTTGGAAGCGCGACAGTCTGGCCAGGGACACCGGCAGGTAACCGGCCCGGGCGAGGGCGAAGAACTGCCGCGAGTAGCCGAGGATGATCCCGTGAAAACTCGCCACTAGACCAAACAGGCCGATCCACACCAGCATGTGCAGCCAGCCCGAGCTTTCGCCGACCACGGTTTTCATTGCCTGTGGCAGCGGGTCGTTGATGTTCGACAGGGCGCGCCAGTCGCCGACGCCACCGGCGAAGAACATCACACCCATCGCCAGCAGCACCAGGGTCAGAATACCGCTGATGTAAGCCTTGGGAATCGTGCGCTTCGGGTCCTTGGCTTCTTCGGCGGCCATGGCTGCGCCTTCGATGGCGAGGAAGAACCAGATGGCAAAGGGGATCGCCGCGAACATCCCGGCAATCGCCGGAGCATCGAACACGTCGGAACCGGCCCAGCCATTGAGGGCGAAGTTGCTGAAGCTGAACGCGGGGGCGACTACGCCCATGAACACCAGTAATTCGGCGACGGCCAACACGCAGACCACCAGTTCGAAGGTCGCTGCCAGTTTCACACCGAGGATATTGAGGCCCATGAACACAATGTAGGCACCGACTGCCGCGTGTTTCGGGTCAAGGGCTGGAAACTGGACATTGAGGTAGGCGCCGATGGCCAGGGCAATCGCCGGCGGGGCGAAGACGAATTCGATCAGTGTCGCCAGCCCGGCGATCAACCCGCCTTTTTCGCCAAAGGCGCGACGGCTGTAGGCAAAGGGACCGCCGGCGTGAGGAATGGCAGTGGTCAGCTCGGTGAAACTGAAGATGAAGCAGGTGTACATGGTGGCGACCAAAAATGAGGTCACCAGAAAGCCCAAAGTCCCGGCCACGCCCCAGCCATAACTCCAGCCGAAATACTCCCCGGAAATCACCAGCCCAACCGCAATGCCCCACAAGTGCAAGGTGCCCAGCGTGGGTTTGAGTTGTGTGTTCATGTTTTTGCTCCCTGAGTGGTTTGGAAAGCTCGGGGGAGGCCAGTGCAGTGGGCGTGCCATTTCACGATGGTGCGTCGTAATAGGATGAAAGGCGTCGTATCGGGGATGTTCGCCACAGAATGCGCGAATTTTGTGCGTCAGTCAGGGGCGGCGCTGGTGTAAATGCCGCTTTCGCGAGCAAGCCCGCATGCCCGCTACCCGACACCGTTGCAACGCGCAGGTTTGGTATTTCAATGCAGGTGCGGGCAGCGGTTGATGCTCAGGCTTGCTGAGCGAGGCACTCGCGCAACGCCGTTTGCCAGTCAGGTTGACTGACACCCCAATCGCGTTGCAAGCGACTGCAATCCAGGCGCGAGTTGAGCGGCCGGGCTGCGGGTGTCGGGTAGTCGCTGGACGGGATCGGTAACAGGTCGGCGCAGGGCTTGCCCTGTTGTCGCAATGCTTCGCCGATCGCCTGTGCGAAGCCGAACCAGGAGGTTTCACCTTGAGCGGTCAGATGATAAGTACCCCAGTTGGCAACTTCGTTCGCCTGCCAGCGTTCGATCAGGGCAAGGGTGCTATTGGCGATTGTACCGGCCCATGTAGGGGCGCCGATTTGATCGGCGACTACGCGTAACTCCGGTTTCTCTTGCAGCAAACGCTGCATCGTCAGCAGAAAGTTACGGCCATGAGTTGAATAGACCCAACTGGTACGCAGGATCAGGTATTTACCTTGCACGTCCCTGATTGCCTGCTCACCGGCCAGTTTGCTCTTGCCGTACACCCCAAGCGGATTGGGCGTGTCGTCCTCGTTGTAAGGTCCGGCTTTACTCCCGTCGAATACATAGTCCGTGGAGTAATGTATCAACGGGATGTCGAGAGCCAGCGCTTCTTCGGCAAGGATGCCGGGAGCTACCGCGTTTATGGCAAAGGCTGATTGCGGCTCGCTTTCTGCCAGATCAACCGCTGTATGGGCCGCGGCGTTGATGATCAGATCGGGCCGGACGTTTTGCACCTGACGGCGAATCTGATCGGGTTGCGCAAGGTCGAGCTGATCGCGACCCAATACGATCAGCTCGCCGGCAGCCCCCAGTCGCCGTTGCAATTCATGTGAAACCTGACCGTGTCGGCCATTGATGAGTATTTTCACGGGAACAGTCCAGTCTCGTTACCGGGCGAATCGGGCTCGCACAGGTTCATTGCTCTTCCCCCGCCAGTTTGGCCAGGTACTGGCCATACCCGGTTTTGCCGAAGTACCGGGCGCGCTCCAGCAACTGTTCGCGGTCGATCCAGCCATTTTCATAGGCGATCTCTTCGAGACAGGCGACTTTGAGGCCTTGGCGGTGTTCGATGGTTTGTACGTACTGAGAGGCTTCGAGCAAGCTGTCGTGGGTGCCGGTGTCGAGCCAGGCGAATCCTCGACCAAAACGCTCGACCTGCAGATCACCACGTTGCAGATAGGCATTGTTGACGTCGGTGATTTCCAGCTCGCCGCGAGGCGAAGGCTTCACCGCCTTGGCGATCTCGATCACATCGTTGTCGTAGAAATACAGGCCGGTAACGGCATAGCTGGATTTCGGCTTTTTCGGTTTTTCTTCGATCGAAAGCGCACGGCCATCTTTGTCGAAATCGATCACGCCGAAGCGCTCGGGGTCTTTGACCCAGTAACCGAACACAGTGGCACCGCAAGTGCGTTTTGCCGCGTTCTGCAATTGTTCGCCAAAGTGCTGACCATGGAAAATGTTGTCGCCCAGGATCAGGCACACGGGGTCATCGCCAATGAACTCTTCGCCAATCAGAAAAGCCTGGGCCAGACCGTCCGGTGAGGGCTGCTCGGCAAAGCTGAAATTCACCCCGAACTGGCTGCCGTCACCCAGCAGATTGCGATATTGGGGCAGATCCTGCGGGGTGGAGATCAGCAGAATATCCTTGATACCGGCCAGCATCAGCACCGAGATCGGATAGTAGATCATTGGCTTGTCGTAGACCGGCAACAGCTGTTTCGACACTCCAAGCGTAATCGGGTGCAGGCGCGTGCCCGAGCCACCCGCCAAAACGATGCCTTTCATCATGCGAGCAGCTCCTTGGGGTTGATGGCGCCAAGGCGTTCGCCCTGATAGCTGCCGTCTTGAACGCGGCGGCACCATTCCATATTGTCCAGATACCATTGAACGGTTTTGCGCAGGCCGGTTTCGAAGGTCTCTTCGGGTACCCAGCCCAGTTCGCGTTCAATCTTGCTGGCGTCGATTGCGTAGCGCAGGTCATGACCAGGGCGATCCTGGACGAACGTGATCAGGTCGGCGTAATGCGCAACGCCCTCAGGCTTGTGCGGTGCCAGTTCTTCAAGCAGGGCGCAGATGCCACGTACCACGTCGATGTTCTTTTGTTCGTTGTGCCCGCCGATGTTGTAGGTCTCGCCGACGGTGCCGGTGGTCACCACTTTGAGCAGTGCCCGGGCGTGATCTTCGACGAACAGCCAGTCGCGCACTTGCAGGCCATTGCCATACACCGGCAGCGGCTTGCCGGCCAAAGCATTGAGGATGACCAGCGGAATCAGTTTCTCGGGGAAGTGGAACGGCCCGTAATTGTTCGAGCAATTGGTCAGCAGCACCGGCAAGCCATAGGTTCGCTGCCAGGCACGGACCAGGTGGTCGGACGCTGCCTTGCTGGCGGAGTAGGGCGAGCTCGGCGCGTAGGGCGTCGTTTCCGTAAACAGATCGTCGACACCGTGCAGGTCGCCGTAAACCTCGTCAGTGGAAATGTGATGAAAGCGGAAGGCGCTTTTCTCAGGCTCCGGGAGGGCTTGCCAATAGGCGCGGCTGGCTTCGAGCAGGCTGTAGGTGCCGACGATGTTGGTCTGGATGAATTCCGATGGCCCGTCGATGGAACGATCGACGTGGGACTCGGCTGCCAGGTGCATGATTGCGTGAGGCTGGAAACGCGCCAGCACTGCACTGACGGTCGCCTGATCGACAATATCGGCTTGAACGAACTCGTAGCGAGTGTCGTTGGCAATGCTGGTCAGCGACTCGAGATTGCCGGCATACGTCAGTTTGTCCAGGTTGAGCACATCATGCTCAGTGTGTTGAATCAGCTCGCGGACAAGGGCCGAGCCTATGAAACCGGCTCCGCCGGTAATAAGGATACGCACGTTGGGCCAGCCTTCTTCAGAAATGCGAATAGCGGTAGCTTGCAGGCGCGAGCGGGGAGGTGCAAGAGTTCTTGACCCCACTCGGTTGCGTCGCGCCAATCGGGCGGGATTATCCATGACTTGCAGCCTTCACTCACTACTCTCGCGCACAATTTAGAGTTCTACCTGCGACACTCCCGGTTTTTCCGCCCCGCACCCTGTAACCCCTGCATAAACCGACTCTTTACGTTTTCTTTATGCCTCTCCCGCACCCTCGATCTCGTTCCTTTACAGCCTCCTTTCCGACAATGACTCCACACGCGGCAATACGCCGTAACACGGAGAACTTCCATGAGCGTTCTGGACGGGGTGTCACTACTGCTGGCAGTGGGGCTGTTCATTTATCTGTTGGTTGCGCTGCTGCGCGCGGACCGGAACTAGGAGCGGCTATGCACAGTTATGACTATTGGCTGATCCTCGGGTTTTTTGCCCTGGTATTGGTCCCGGCGCCGTTTCTCGGGCGCTTCTACTACAAGGTGATGGAAGGTCAGCGCACGTGGTTGTCGCCGGTCCTTGGGCCAGTCGAACGTGGCTGTTACCGACTGGCCGGGGTTGACCCGCAAGCCGAACAGAGCTGGCAGAAATACGCCCTGGCCTTGCTCGCCTTCAACCTCGCGGGTTTCCTGCTGCTGTTCGCGATCCTGCTGTTCCAGGACCACCTGCCGCTGAACCCTCAGAACCTGCCGGGCCAGGAGTGGACGCTGGCGTTCAATACCGCCGTCAGCTTCATGACCAACACCAACTGGCAGGCCTACAGCGGCGAAGCGTCCCTGAGCTACTTGAGCCAGATGGTCGGCCTCACCGTGCAGAACTTCGTCAGCGCCGCCACCGGTCTGGCCGTACTGGTTGCGCTGTGCCGCGGCATCGGTCGCAAATCCACTGCATCGCTTGGCAACTTCTGGGTCGATATGACCCGCGCCACCCTCTATGGCCTGCTGCCGCTGTGCCTGCTGCTGGCGCTGTATCTGGTCTGGCAGGGCGTGCCGCAAACCTTCGCGCAGTATGTGAATGCGGTGACGGTGCAAGGCGTCGACCAGGTCATTCCCCTTGGCCCGGCGGCCAGTCAGATTGCGATCAAGCAATTGGGCACCAACGGTGGTGGTTTTTTCGGCGTGAACTCGGCGCATCCGTTCGAGAATCCGACCGCGTGGAGCAACCTGTTCGAGATGGCCTCGATCATTCTGATCCCCGTCGCGCTGGTCTTCACCTTCGGTCATTACGTGAAGGACCTGCGCCAGAGCCGCGCGATCATCGCCTGCATGCTGGCGCTGTTCCTGATCGGCGGCGCGACCTCGCTGTGGGCGGAATACCAACCGAACCCGGCGTTGAACTACGCTGCTGTCGAACAGACCGCGCCGCTGGAAGGCAAGGAAGCACGTTTCGGCACCACCGCCACGGTGTTGTGGTCGGTGACCACCACGGCCGCGTCCAACGGTTCGGTCAATGGCATGCACGACAGCCTCAACCCGCTGAGCGGCATGGTGGCGCTGGTCAACATGATGGTCGGCGAAGTGATCTTCGGCGGCGTCGGCGCCGGGCTCTACGGCATGTTGCTCAACGTGCTGATCGCGGTGTTCCTCGCCGGCCTGATGATCGGCCGCACCCCGGAATACCTCGGCAAGAAACTGCAGGCCAGGGAAGTGCAATTGCTGGTGGTGACCCTGATGGTCATGCCGATCGGTGTACTGGTGCTCGGCGCGATCGCCGCCAGCCTGCCAGGTCCGGTGGCCGCCGTGAGCAACCCGGGCGCTCATGGTTTCAGTCAGCTGCTCTACGCCTACACCTCGGCCAGTGCCAACAACGGTTCGGCTTTCGGTGGCTTCGGCGCCAACACCCCGTTCCACAACCTGATGCTGGGCCTGGGCATGTTGATCGGTCGCTTCGGCTACATCCTCCCGGTGCTGGCCCTGGCTGGCAGCCTGGCGATGAAGAAAACCGCACCGATCGGACAAAACAGCTTCCCGACCCACGGCCCGCTGTTCGTGACCCTGCTGACCGTGACCATTTTGCTGGTGGGTGGTTTGACCTTCCTGCCGACTTTGGCATTGGGACCAATCGCTGAACATCTGAGCATGGGATTCTAAGGAAACCATCATGAATATGCCTGCAATCAAGCCTGCCGCCGTCAAGGCAGCGGAACAACCGAAAACCGCGATCTCGGCCCTCTGGCGCCCGGCGCTGCTGCAAGCCTTCGTCAAGCTCGACCCACGGCAATTGCAGCGTGCGCCGGTGATGCTGGTGGTCGAACTGACCGCGATCCTGACCACCGTGCTGTGCTTCATTCCCGACACAGCGGTGCCGACCTTCGTCGCCGCGCAAATTGCGGTGTGGCTGTGGTTCACCGTGCTGTTCGCCAACTTCGCCGAAGCCCTCGCCGAAGGTCGCGGCAAGGCCCGCGCTGACAGCCTCAAGGCGGGTAGCGAAGGCCTGAGCGCCCGGCGCAAGAGCGGCAATGGCAGTTTTCAAGTGGTGCCCGCCATCAGCCTGCGCAAAGGTGATGTGGTGCGCGTCGACGCGGGGGAGATGATCCCCGGTGACGGCGAAGTGATTGAAGGCATTGCGGCTGTCAACGAGGCGGCGATTACCGGCGAATCGGCGCCGGTGATTCGTGAGTCCGGTGGCGACCGCTCGGCCGTCACCGGTAACACGCGGCTGGTGTCGGACTGGCTGTTGGTGAAGATTACCGCCAACCCCGGCGAGTCGACCCTGGACCGCATGATTGCCCTGGTCGAAGGCGCCAAACGGCAGAAAACCCCGAATGAAGTGGCGCTCGACATCCTTCTGATCGGCCTGACCCTGATCTTCCTGCTGGTGGTCGTGACCCTGCAACCGTTCGCCCACTTCGCCAATGGCAACCTGCCGCTGGTGTTCCTGGTGGCGCTGTTGGTCACGTTGATTCCGACTACCATCGGCGGTTTGCTGTCGGCCATCGGTATCGCCGGGATGGATCGCCTGGTACGCCTGAACGTGATCGCCAAGTCCGGTCGCGCGGTGGAAGCGGCGGGGGACGTGCACGTCTTGCTGCTGGACAAGACCGGCACCATCACCTTCGGTAACCGTCGTTGCTCGGCGGTGTATGCCGCGCCAGGTGTGACAGCCAGGGAACTGGCCGAAGGCGCATTGCTGGCTTCGCTGGCCGACGACACCGCTGAAGGCAAGTCGATCGTCGAGTACCTGCGTGGCACTCATCCGCAACCGGAACCGTCCGCCGATGTGCTGACAGTCGTGCCATTCAGCGCCGAAACCCGCTTGTCCGGTGTCGACTATCAGGGCCGCGTGTACCGCAAAGGCGCGGTGGATTCGTTGCTGGCGTTCGTCGGCCTGACCCGGGCTGATCTGGCTGCACCGTTGTCCCGTGAAATCGACAAGATCGCCCAAAGCGGCGGCACCCCGCTGCTGGTGTGTGCCGACGGCAAGTTGCTCGGGGCGATCCACCTCAAGGACGTGGTCAAGCCCGGTATCCGCGAGCGTTTCGCCGAGTTGCGCAAACTGGGGATCCGCACCGTCATGGTCACCGGCGACAACCCATTGACCGCTGCTGCCATCGCCGCTGAGGCGGGTGTGGACGATGTGCTGGCGGAAGCCACGCCGGAGAAAAAACTGGCGCGCATTCGTCACGAGCAAAACGACGGTCGTCTGGTCGCCATGTGCGGCGACGGCGCCAACGACGCCCCGGCCCTGGCCCAGGCGGACGTCGGCATGGCGATGAACGACGGCACGCAGGCAGCACGTGAAGCGGCCAACATGGTCGACCTCGACAGCGACCCGACCAAGCTGCTGGACGTGGTGCAGATCGGCAAGGAGTTGCTGGTCACCCGCGGTGCGCTGACGACCTTTTCCATCGCCAACGACGTGGCCAAGTACTTCGCGATCCTGCCGGCGCTGTTCGCCTCGATTTACCCGCAACTGGGCGTGCTCAACGTGATGCACCTGAGCAGTCCGCAGAGCGCGATTCTCTCGGCGATTGTGTTCAACGCCCTGATCATCGTGGTGCTGATTCCTCTGGCGCTACGCGGCGTGCGGGTTCACGCGACGAGTGCGGCGGCGTTGCTGCGGCGCAATCTGCTGATCTACGGCCTGGGCGGGATCCTGGTGCCGTTCGTGGGCATCAAGGCGATCGACATGCTGTTGACGGCGTTGCATCTGGTTTGACCGCCCTTTGTAGGAGCGAGCTTGCTCCGGGCGGCGTTCCGACGATGGGCGTTAACGATAACGCGCCATTTCTGACAAAGCGCGGCGCCTTCAGATCCATCGCGAGCAAGCTCGCTCCTACAGTTGTTTTTACGAATTCGAGGATTTTGATATGTCCACATTGATACGCCCGGCCCTGAGCCTGCTGGTCCTGATGACGCTGATCACCGGCGTCGCCTATCCACTGGTGGTCACCGGCGTGGCCCAGGTCACGTTTCCGGATCAGGCCAACGGCAGCCTGGTGCGTGATGCCGAGGGCAAGGTCCGTGGCTCTTCGCTGATCGCCCAGGATTTCGTCGGCGACGCCTGGTTCCACCCGCGCCCTTCGGCCGGTGCCTTTGCCACCGTGTCGAGCAGTGCCAGCAACTTTTCGCCGAGCAACCCGGCGCTGGCCTCGCGGGTGATCGACGACGCCAACAAACTGCTGGTGCCAGGCCAGGGGCCGGTGCCCTTGGCGCTGGTCACTACGTCCGGCAGCGGTCTCGATCCGCACTTGCCACCGGCGGCGATTGCCTATCAACTGGCGCGTGTCGCGACGGCGCGCAACCTGCCGGTAGCGACACTGCAACGACTGCTGGACGCTCACATCGAGCAACCACTGGTAGGCCCGCCAGTGGTGAATGTGCTTGAGTTGAATCGGGCGCTGGAAAACCTGTAGATCAAAAGATCGCAGGCTTCGCCAGCTCCTACAGGATGTACGCCATCTGGCGTAGGAGCTGCCGCAGGCTGCGATCTTTTAATGCCACACCCATATATCAAGTCAAACAAGGCAATGAAAATGAGCAACTCCGGCCGCGCCGACGCGCTGTTAGCAGACCTGCCCCGCGATGGCCGTGGCCGGCTCAAGGTGTTTCTCGGCGCCGCGCCGGGTGTCGGCAAGACCTACGCCATGCTGCAAGCGGCCCACACCCAGTTACGCCAAGGGGTGAAAATCATCGCCGGCGTCGTCGAAACCCACGGCCGGGCCGAAACCGAAGCCCTGCTCGGCGGCTTGCCGCAGCAGCCGTTGGTGCGCTCGGAATACCGTGGCGTGTTGCTTGAAGAAATGGACCTCGACGGTCTGATCAAAGCCAAACCAAAACTGGTGCTGGTCGACGAACTGGCGCACACCAACGCACCCGGTAGCCGTCACGAAAAACGCTGGCAGGACATTCAGGAACTGCTCGCCGCCGGCATAGACGTGTACACCACGGTCAACGTCCAGCATCTGGAAAGCCTCAACGACCAGGTGCGCGGCATCACCGGCGTGCACGTCCGCGAGACCCTGCCGGACTGGGTGTTGCAGGAAGCCTATGAACTGCTGCTGATCGACTTGCCGCCGCGCGAGTTGCTGGAGCGTTTGCGCGACGGCAAGGTCTATGTGCCGGAGCAGGCGCGGGCGGCCATCGATGCGTTCTTTTCCCAGACCAACCTGACGGCCCTGCGTGAACTGGCGATGCAAACCGCGGCGGCTCAGGTCGATAACGATCTGGCCCAGGGCTATCGTCAACTCGGTCAAGCGGCGCCAGCCGTGCGCGGGCGTTTGCTGGTAGGGGTCGACGGCGATGCCCAGGCCGAGCGTCTGGTACGCCATGCCAGCCGTGTGGCCCAACGGCGCCATCTGCCCTGGAGCCTGGTGCACGTGGACAACGGCAGCGTGCATGACGAGCAGTCACGTCTGCGCCTGCAGAGTGCCCAGCAACTGGCCGAACGCCTGGGGGGCGAAGTGGTGTTGCTGCGCGCCGGTGAAGTGGCGAAAACCCTGATTCAGCATGCGGCCGAACGCCGCGCCAGCCTGGTGCTGGTCGGCCAGTCCCGGCCGCGTTTGCGCCGACGTCTGTTCGGTGGCGGGCTGGCTGCGCGATTGCTGCGTAATGCGCGCGGACTGGAGATCAACGTTCTCGACAGCGATCACCAACAGCATCAACCCCATCAGCGGTCGATGCATTCACTGGTCTGGTTCGACTACGCATTGGCCGTGGTCGCGACGGTTCTGGCCAGTGCCCTGGCCTGGGCCGTGGCGAGCGTGCTGCCACTGCCGAACATCTCCCTGGTGTTCCTTGCGGCGGTATTGCTGGTGGCGGTGCGCAGCAGTCTCGGCCCGGCGCTGGCCTGTGCGGCGCTGTCGTTCCTGACCTATGACTTCCTGTTCATTCCACCGAATTTCTCCTTCAGAATCCAGCGCGAAGAAGACGTGCTGACCTTGCTGTTCTTCCTGCTGATGGCGGCCCTCACCGGCAACCTCGCGGCGCGCCAGCGCAGGCAATTACAGGCCCTGCGCGATACCCAGGAAGAGACCAGCGAATTGCTCGACCTGTCACGCAAACTCACCGCCGCCACCGACCGTCAGGCCGTGGTCAGCGCGGCCGCCCAGCACCTCAACGGCTGGAGCGATGTGCAACTGTGCCTGCTCAATCGCGACGGGCAAAACGGCTGGAAAGTCGAAACCGGTGGCCCGCTCGAGTTCACCGAAGCCGAACGCGCCGCCGCCGATTGGGCCTGGCAGCACGATCAACCGGCGGGTGCGGGCACCGGGACCTTGCCGTTCGGCCGCTGGTGGTGGTGGCCGTTATCGGTGGAGGACGGTCCGCTGGCGTTGCTTGGCGTGTGCGCCAGGGAAGGTCAGACCCTGAGCGGCCAGCGCCGTCGTTTGTTGACCGCGCTGAGCCAGCCGCTGGCCCAGGCGCTGGCCCGGGCGCAACTGGCCGATGATCTGGAAGCGGCGCGGCTGCATGGCGAAACCGAGCAATTGCGCAGTGCCTTGCTGGCGTCGGTGTCCCACGATTTGCGCACACCGTTGACGTCTATGCGCGGCAGTATCGATAGCTTGCTGGCCCTGGGTGAAGCGATCCCGCTGGAGGATCGACGTGAACTGCTCGAAGGCACCCGCGATGAAGCCGAACGTCTCGATCGCTACATTCAAAACCTGCTCGACATGACCCGGCTCGGCCACGGCGCGCTGAAGCTGGCGCGGGACTGGGTGTCGCCGGCCGATATCATCGGCAGTGCGCTCAATCGCTTGCGCGCGGTACTCGCGTCGCTGCAGGTCAGCACCGAAGTACCGGCGCAATTGCCGCTGCTGTTCGTCCATGCCGCGCTGATCGAACAGGCACTGGTCAACGTGCTGGAAAACGCCGCGCGGTTTTCGCCGCACCACGGACGTTTGCAATTGCGCGCCGGGGCCGATGACAGAGAGCTGTTTTTCTCGGTCTGCGATGAGGGGCCGGGAATTCCGGAGGCGGAACGGGCGAAGATTTTCGACATGTTCTACACCGCGGCGCGGGGTGATCGTGGCGGGCAGGGTACCGGGCTGGGGCTGGCGATTTGTCAGGGCATGGTCGGTGCCCATGGCGGGCGTATCAGCGTTGCCGACGGCATCGAGGGGCGCGGCACCTGCATCACGTTGCACCTGCCGCTACAGGCTCAGCCAGGATACGAGAGTGAAGCCTGATCGTGCTTGCGCTACTCTCTTGCCACTTCTTTGTGTTGATGTGAATTCATGAGCCAGACCGCGACCATTTTGGTCATCGACGACGAACCGCAGATCCGCAAATTCCTGCGCATCAGCCTCGCTTCCCAGGGCTATAAAGTGCTGGAGGCCGGCACCGGCAGTGAAGGATTGGCACAAGCCGCGTTGAACAAACCGGACTTGCTGGTGCTCGATCTCGGCTTGCCGGACATGGACGGCCAACAGGTATTGCGCGATTTTCGCGAGTGGTCGACGGTGCCAGTGCTGGTGCTCTCGGTGCGCGCCGGTGAAGGGCAGAAAGTCGAGGCCCTGGATGGCGGCGCCAATGACTACGTGACCAAGCCGTTCGGCATTCAGGAGTTCCTGGCGCGGATTCGTGCGTTGTTGCGCCAGGCGCCCGTGGGCGAGGTGCAACAAGCGGCGCTGACCTTCGGTCCATTGACGGTCGACCTGGCGTATCGCCGGGTGTTGCTCGACGGTATCGAAGTCGCGCTGACTCGCAAGGAATACGCCGTGCTGGCGCAACTGGCGCGACATCCCGGGCGGGTGATCACCCAGCAGCAATTGCTCAAGGACATCTGGGGGCCGACGCACACCGAAGACACTCATTACCTGCGCATCGTGGTCGGGCACTTGCGCCAGAAACTGGCGGATGACCCGACCCGGCCACGGTTCATCGTGACCGAGGCGGGGGTGGGGTATCGGTTGTTGAGTGAGGGCAGCCTTTAGTTTTGTGCTGAATGATCCGGCCTCATCGTCGGAACGCCGCCCGGAGCAAGCTCGCTCCCACATTGGATCCTGGTCAGACACAAATTTCGTGGACACCGAAGATTTACTGTAGGAGCGAACCTGCTCGCGAAGAGGCCCTGATAGTCACCCGAGAACTTTCAGGCGTTCAGTTCTGCTCATTCTCATACCGATCCAGCGTATCCCGCGCAATCTCCCGTCCCAGCGCGATCAGCTCCGGCGCCTTGTAGAACTCGAAAAACCGACACACGCGTTTAGGCACGTTGATCAGGATGTCAGGCGGATACCCGGCAATCTTGTACTGCGCCAGCGACGTCTGCATCACCTCGAAACTCTGGTTGATCAAATCCAGCAAGGACGCCGGCCCGACGTTGTCGATGATGAACGAACCGGTGGCGGAGCGGGGTGCGCCACTGGTTTGCGGAGCGGCCGCGGGTTGCTGCGCCTCGGGCTCGGCGGATTCGATCCACGGGTTGAAGTCCGCACCTTCGGCCTTCAAGGCTTCCTGTTCCAGAACCAACAATTGTTCAGCCTGTTTGCGCCGGAACGGCAACTTCGAGCCGACGGAGTTGATCAGGCTGTCGAAGCGGGTCTTGAAGGCAGCGGGACGCTGGATGACCGGCAATTGATAGTGGCGCTGGTTGGTGGAGTTGAGGTTGACCGCGATGATCAAATCGCAATGGCTCGACACTACGGGCACGATCGGTAGCGGGTTGAGAATGCCGCCATCGACCAGCATGCGGTTGCCCTGCATCACCGGGGTAAACAGGCTGGGAATCGCTGCCGAGGCGCGCATGGCCTGATGCAGGCAACCTTCCTGGAACCAGATTTCCTGCTGGTTGGTCAGGTCGGTGGCAACCGCGGTGTAGGGAATACGCAAATCTTCGATGTTGATCTCGCCGACGATCTTGCGGATCTGCCCGAAGACTTTCTCGCCACGGATCGCCCCCAGACGAAAACTGACGTCCACCAGACGCAACACGTCGAGATAATCCAGGCTCTCGATCCAGTCGCGGTAATCATTGAGTTTGCCGGCGGCGTAGATCCCGCCCACCACCGCGCCCATGGAGCAACCGGCGATACAGGCAATGTCATAGCCGCGCCGTTCGATCTCTTCAATGACCCCGATATGTGCATAACCCCGGGCTCCACCCGAGCCCAATACCAGTGCGACACGCTTTTTCATGGATCGCCCTCGCTTGAATGGTTCAACAATGCACCCATCGAGGGGCACGCTTCAATCGCCTTGGTCGTTCGACGGGGCAAGAGCGTCGTATTTTCGACACTCCATGGCGGCACATGGTTATTCTCGTCAGCGCTATAGTTTGCATAGCGGACCAACGGCACTTTTCAGGTGCCACACCGTCTTACCTGCACGACTGTTGACCTATCTTTGAGGAGTGAGTGATGAAAGCCTGGATCTGCGTGCCATTGATTGCCCTGGCGCTCGCCGGTTGTGCCGGCAAAACCGCTTATCGCGACAGTTGCGGTAGCAACCTGGATGCTGCATGGCATGAACTGGACTTGGCCAAGGCCGAAGGTTTTGCCGGGACCGTCAGCTACTCCAAGGCCCTGTCGCTGTTGACCGCAGCCAAGACCCAGCAGCAATTCGAGGGGTTTGAAGGCTGCACCACCAAAGCCGAGAAGGCCCGTTTCTATATTCGTGAATCGCGCGCGGGGCGTTAAAAGCGAAAAGCGGTTACAAGCTCTAAGCTGCAAACTGCAAGACCCACCGAGCTTGCAGCCTGGAGCTTGCAACCTGGCGCAGTTTACGGAGTAAACCCCCATGATCGATCGGTTGGTGGCTCAGGTTCTGGGCCTGGAAGTTCGTCTGCTGGCCTGTCAGGCCCGCCTGAAAGAGCGTACAGACCCTGAAGCGTTACACGACCTGCGCACGACCATGCGTCGGTTACGCAGCCTGTTGCGACCCTTGCGCGGGCTGCCCGGTGTCGAACAACTGGAAGCGGCCGCCTCCCGGGTGGGCGAACTGAGCACGCCATTACGTGATCGCGAAGTGCTGGCGGCGTACCTGCTCCAGCACCATCAACCCCAAGCCGCACAGTGGCGCATGGCGCAAATGGCCGAGGCCTATCCGGCCGTGGCGGCCAGCCCTGAACTTGCGCAATTGCTGATCGTCCTCGATGCATTTCCGCGTTTTCTGCGCGCCGCCCAGCGCCAGGGATTGCTCAAGGACTTGCGCAAGCGCATCGAAAAACGCCTGGGCAAGCAGTGGGGAAAACTCGACGAGGCACTGCACGACCCGGCTCATGACCGTCATCGGCTGCGGCTGCTGATCAAGCGTGTGCGCTATGGCATCGATGCTTACCCCGAACTGGACCGTTTGCCGAAAGCGGCCATGTCCCGGTTGAAATCGGCCCAGGGCGCGCTGGGCGACTGGCACGATTGCGTGCAATGGCTGGCCATGGCTGAACAGGAAACGGATTTGCAGCCCTGTGTTGCGGTCTGGACAGCCACCATGGCCGAGGCTGAACAGCGTGCGGACCGGGTGCTGGAAAAACTGGGTAAGGCCTGTTTCAAATCCTGAAAACACCGGAGATCCATTGTAGGAGCGAGCCTGCTCGCGATGAGGTCGTGACATTCAAAATTGATGTTGGCTGTCCGGGCGCTATCGTCGGAACGCCGCCTGGAGCAGGCTCGCTCCCACAGGGTTATGTGTTCGGCTCTTCTGTCAGTACTTTTGGCCGGAATGGGTGCTGTATAGCCTTCTCCGGCTGGGTAAGATCCCTTCATCTTTTTTCGATCCCTGAGGTTTTCATGCGTTTCTCCGAACTGCTCGACGCTGTCCGTAGCCAGCCGCATGAGCTGTCTATCCCGGCCTCCTGGGCGCAGGGGCGCGCCAGTTTCGGTGGCCTGGTGGCTGCTTTGCAGTACGAAGCCATGCGTGCCCGGGTTCCGGCGGATCGGCCGGTACGTTCGTTGGCAATCACCTTTGTCGGCCCGGTTGAGCCCGAGGTTCCGGTCAGTTTTGAGGTCGAGGTGCTGCGCGAAGGCAAGGCGGTCAGCCAGGTGTTGGGCCGGGTGATGCAGAAGGGTCAGGTGGTGACGTTGATCCAGGGCAGTTTTGGCGCCTCGCGCCCCTCGGAAGTGGCGGTGACCGCTGAACCGGCACCAGAAATGAAGCACTGGGACGAATGCCAGGAACTGCCTTTTGTCGAAGGCGTCATCCCGGAATTCATGCGGCATCTGGCGATGCGCTGGAGTATCGGCGGGCTGCCGTTCAGCGGCAGCACGTCCCGGCAAATGGGCGGCTGGGTGCGCTTGCGCGGCGACGTGAAAGAAGAGGCCATCAGCGAGGCGCATATCCTGGCGCTGGTGGACGCCTGGCCGCCGGCCCTGATGCCGTTTTTGAAGAAGCCGGCGATGGGCAGCACGCTGACCTGGACCATCGAGTTCGTGCAACCGCTGCTGGAACTGAACACTCTGGACTGGTGCAAATACCTGGTCGAAACCGAATACGCCGCTGACGGCTACGGGCATGCCGCCGCAAAAATGTGGAGCGCGGATGGCCGGTTGATCGCCATGAGCCGGCAGACGGTGACGGTGTTCGCCTGATCAGTGACGACGGTGGCGCTCACGCCAGGCGCGCCACCAGCCACCGCTGAGGAAGAACCGCGGAAACGTCAGGAACTGCTCGACGAACAGGCGCGATACCGCATCCTTGCGATCGCTGAAGGGTTCGGAGGCTTGGGTCTCCAGGCTGTGGCCGTGGCGTTGCAAGGCTAGCGCCGCCATCACACCGATCACGCCGATGGCGATGTTTGCCAGGCTCAGGCTGAACACTCCGGACACGATCAGCAGAAACGCCACGATGAACAGCGGCACCGCGATCAGGTGCAGCACCAGATTGGTCGGGTGCTGGTGGTTGTTCGGGTAAGCTCGCCATTGCCAGGCGGGAAGGTTGGGGTGACGTTTGCCCATGATGCCGATCCTCGATCCATGTTGAACAGATGTGTTGAAGAATAGGCCGGGTCTATGCTGGCGGCGAATCAAGGCTGGCTATTGGCTTGATAGGTGCCATGACTGGAATTGATGGTGCCAGTCCTGACGCCTTCGTCGGAACGCCGCCCGGAGCAAGCCCGCTCCCACATTTTGACCGTATTCCAATGAAAGAACGCGGTCACCTGTGGGAGCGGGCTTGCTCGCGAAGAGGCCCTCAAAGCTTGAGCTGACCTATCGCCTTGCTCAACGCCCCGGCCAACGCCGCCAGCTCATTGCTGGTGATCGCCGAAGTCACCGTCTGCTGCACCGTGTTCTCGGTCACGTCACGGATGTTCACCACCGCCCGGTTCATCTCTTCCGCCACCTGGCTCTGTTGCTCGGCCGCCACCGCGATCTGTGTATTGCTTTCACGCATCTGCGCCACTGCGCTGGTGATCTCGGCCAATGCCGAACCGGCCTCTTGCGCCTGTTGTACGCAGTCGTCGGCCTTGAACGAACTCTCTTGCATGAAATCCACGGCGTCCCGTGTGCCGGCCTGCAACGCCGAGACCATGAGGGTGATTTCATCCGTGGAGGCCTGCACGCGTTTGGCGAGGTTGCGCACTTCATCGGCAACCACCGCAAACCCGCGGCCCATCTCGCCGGCCCGGGCCGCTTCGATAGCAGCGTTC
Organism: Pseudomonas sp. P4_B3; assembly: GCF_056402295.1. Lineage (NCBI taxonomy): Bacteria > Pseudomonadati > Pseudomonadota > Gammaproteobacteria > Pseudomonadales > Pseudomonadaceae > Pseudomonas > Pseudomonas sp. P4_B3. Next base: position 52,239 of record NZ_JBFUHR010000013.1, on the reverse strand, counting down.
AGCGCCAACAGGTTGGTTTGCTCGGCAATGCTGTGAATCACGTTGACCACGCCGTTGATCTTCTGGCTGTCCTCGGCCAGGCGTTGAATCATCTCGGCGGTCTGCTGGACGCCGGTGGACAGTCCGGCAATCGACCGCTGCACCCGCGTCACCACTTCCTGCCCGCTGCCGGCCAGGGTATTGGCCGATTGCGAAAGGTCACGGGTGGCGCCTGCGTGTTGGGCGATGTGATAGACCGTGGCCGTCATTTCATTGATCGCCGTGGCGACCTGATCGGTTTCGCTTTGCTGGCCCTGCATGCCGAGGCGCACTTCATTCATGCTGGCCGCCAGCCGCGCGGCGCCGACGTCCAGTTGCCGGGCGGTGCTGGCGACGGTGTTGACCACCCGTTGATAACCGGCCTGCATGGCGTTGAAGGCGTTGGCCATCTGCCCGACTTCGTCACTGCAAGCCAATGGCACGCGGGCCGACAGGTCGCCGGTTTTCTCCACGTGCAACATGACGTCTTTCAAGGTGTTGAGCTGGCTGAGCAGGAAGCGGATCAATAGCTGCGATGCGCCGAGCATTGCCAGCATCAGGATGAACACGGCCAACGCGTAGTCGGCAAAACGTTCGCTGAACACCTGGCTCAGACTTGGGCCCTGGGCAATCACGGCCACCTGCTGGCCACCAATGCGGGTAAAGACTTCGGCGCCCATCAACGGGTTGTCACCGAACAGCGGCATCGCGTTGATCTTGACCCAGCCATTCGCATCGGCCAGTTCCGGCACGGGTTGCCCATCGAGCATGGGCGTCTGCCCGCGATTGTACGTCAGCAGATTTGCGGCGTTGGGCAGCGGCTGCCCTGCAGGCCAGGCTTCGAGCAGTCGCGCCTGGGCCTGGGCCGAAGCCTGGTTGGCATGACTGCGGGCGTGCTGTTCGAGCTGCACCGCGTACAGCACCAGCAGCAACGTGGTGACGAAGGCGACGGCATTGACCGCCCAGAATTTGTATTTCAGCGAAATGTTGCTAAGCCAGGCACCCATGGAGGTTTTCTCTGATAGCGGAAACAGTTTTGGCAAGGTGCCATCATTGTGCCGCTACTCAGGTGGCTGATTCTTGATGCAGATCAACTTCAAACCTGTGGGATTTATGTTTATCAGGAGATAAATGGCAGTCCATAAAACGCCCGTGCGCACGCTGTCGTGTGCGCCGCCAGATCTTCCTGGCTTTCCCCGCGATGCAGCGCCACTTCGCGCAGTACTTCGGTCAGGTACGCCGGCTCGTTGCGCCCGTTTTTCGGCTTGGGGCGCAGGCTGCGCGGCAGCAGATACGGTGCATCGCTTTCGAGCATCAGGCGTCCGCGCTTGATCTCCTTGACCAGCGGATGCAAATGCGTGCCCCGGCGCTCGTCGCAGATCCAGCCGGTAATGCCGATGTGCAGGTCGAGGTCGAGGTAGCTGAACAGCGCCTTCTGCTCCCCAGTGAAGCAATGCACAACGGCGGCCGGCAGTCGGTCGCGGAAGTCGCGCAGGATCTCCAGCAGACGCTGGCTGGCGTCGCGTTCGTGCAGAAAAACCGGCAGCTGCAATTCGACGGCCATGGCCAGATGTTCTTCGAGGACTTTCTCCTGTTGCGGGCGCGGCGAGAAATCACGGTTGAAATCCAGCCCGCATTCACCCACGGCCACCACATTCGGCTCCATGAGCAAGCTGCGCAAACGTCGGGCGCTGTCGGCGTTCCAGTCGCTGGCGCAGTGAGGGTGAATACCGGCGGTGGCGAACAGGCGCTGGGCGCTTTCGTCCAGTTGCTGGCACAGCTCAAGAGCCTGTTCACTGCCCTCGACACTTGTGCCGGTCAGCACCAGTTGGCACACGCCGGCCGCGTAGGCGCGGTCGAGTACGGCCTGGTGTTTGTCGGCAAAACTGGCGTTGGTCAGGTTGACGCCGATATCGATGAGTTGCATGGTGCTACCTCGGCCCAAAGGCCGGAAAGCATATCAGAGCCGTGGATTTATAAGAAAAGCCAAGAACTACAACGGGTTAACGCTGTCTCTTGAGCCGCGGACCAGGCTGGGTTGGTAGTTTTGCCATCATTGTGCCAGTCTTTCGCACTTTGCCAGCGCCTTGGGCGCTCTGTTTTTGTCGCCGCGCTTGATGGTTTTCGTCATTGAAGCGGGCCTCATATTCTTTCCGGAGAGTGGATGATTCGTCCCTCGGTTTTGCTACTGCTGTGTTGTTCGCTGCTACTGCCGATGTCGGCGGTCGCGCGTCTGCCCGGGCCGCTGCAAGCCGTACCGGCCAGCAAGGTGCGCGACCTTGCGGAAATTCGCAGCAGTCGTGTGCTGCGGGTGTTGGTCAACCAGAGCCGTAACAGTTCCGGCGAAGTCCAGGGGCAGGCGATCGGGGTCGAATACCACCGTCTGAGAGCGTTCGAGCAATACCTCAACGGCCACGCCCGAGACGGTCAGGAAATCACCCTCAGGATCATTCCCAAGGCCAAGGATCAACTGCTCGGCGCATTGCAGCGCGGGGAGGGCGATCTGGTGGCGCCAGGCGAGTTGCTCGATCTGCAACCCGGCTTCGCCGTCAGCACCAGTGAGCCGATTGCCAGCAACATCCCGTTGGTCCTGGTGGGCATCAAGGGCGAACGCCGCTACACCAAGCTTGAACAGCTTTCCGGCAAGACCCTGGCGTTACCCGCCGGCAGCGCCGCCGGGGATGCCGTCAGCCAGATCAATCAAAAGCTCGCCTTGCACAAACTGCCACCGGTCACAATCGAATGGGTCGATCCGAGCCTTGCCGTCGAGGATGTACTGGAGATGGTGCAGGGTGGGATCTTCCACCTGACCATCGTCGAGCAACCGATCGCCGAACGCTGGGGCAAGATCCTGCCCAAACTGCGTTTCGACAAGCAGGTACTTGTCAGTGATCCGGGAGAGGAATTCTGGTTCGTGCGCCGCGATGCCTCGATGCTGCGGGCCAGCATTGATCGCTTCCTCACCGGTTACAAAAAACCATCGGATCAGGACGCCGCGTTCCTGCGGATCTATCGGCGTCTCTATCAAGTGCACTATCCACTGGCCAAGGCGGACCGGCAGCGTCTGGAAAAACTTCGCCCGGTGTTGCAGAAACACGCCGATGCCCAGGGCATGGACTGGCTGAACCTGGCGGCGCTGGCCTTCAAGGAATCAGCCCTGCAACCAGCCGCCCGCAGTGGCGGTGGCCCGACCGGTCTGATGCAGATCACGCCTTCTGCGGCGCAGCAGGTGGGGGTCAACAATATTCAGGACGTAGATGGCAATGTGCAGGCCGGGGCCAAGTACCTGGCGATGATCCGGCGCAAATTCTTTGCCAGCCCGAAACTCAACGAGCGCGAACGCATGGCCTTCGTGCTGGCGGCCTACAACATCGGGCCGGAGCGGGTTCAGGGCATGCGCGCCGAAGCCCGGCGGCGAGGGTTGAATCCCAACCAGTGGTTCTTCCAGGTCGAGCGCGTTGCCATGGAGCAAGTGGGTATGGGGCCCGTCAGCTATGTTAATAGCGTGAACAAGTATTACTTGGCGTTCGACCGGGAGCGTGAGTCGTTGGAGCCCGAGGGACAACAGGTTGCCTCACGCAAGTGATCAATTAATCTGATTGTTATTGCGGGTTTTTTGCGCTTTTAATATGTGAATTACTGATTAATATAGCGGCCAACCAACACACACTGACAAGGAATGAAACAGCATGAGCACTCTGATCAACAAGGTACTGTTTACCCGCGCCGGCTACGGCCTGACGGTTCTGCGCATCGTGGTCGGCATTATTTCCGCCGCTCACGGCTCGCAGAAGCTCTTCGGGGCATTCGGTGGCTATGGTCTGGCTGGAACCGCGCAGTACATGGAAAGCCTCGGACTGACGCCGGGTTACCTGATGGCGACACTGTCTGGCGGCATCGAGTTCTTCGCCGGCCTGGCCCTGATCATCGGCCTGCTGGTTCGTCCGGCCGCACTTGGCCTGACCTTCCTGTTGCTGGTCGCGATTTTCTCGGTGCACATCAGCAACGGACTGTTCATGGCCAACAACGGTTATGAATTCGCCCTGGCGTTGCTCGGTGGCAGTATCGCGGTATTGATCGAAGGTGCGGGCAAACTCTCGGCGGACCGTGTCATCACCGGTTGACCGCTCTGGCTCAACGAAAAGGCCCGCATTGTGCGGGCCTTTTTTGTTGACGGTCATTCTTGACACTGTCCAGTCAGCTTCTCTAGGATGTTGCTCATGCGCCGATTTAAACAGCTACTTGCGGGGCGCCAGGTGACTCATTCAGTTGCCGATAGAAGCCAGAACAGGCTTCGAAATACCGCTAAAGCGCTGGTTCGGTGTTGCCTCTCACCTGCCATGCAGACTTTTGAGGCAGAGACACGACACAATGAATGCATTAAACCCCGTTATACGTCCCGCGCCGATCACGGCACATCTGACCCAGCGCAATCCAAAAATCCTGCTTGGCGGCAAACATCAGCCGACGCTCTTGCGTTATCTCGATGGCTGGCCACGTCGTACCGGCGGTCCCGCTGCCTTCCTGATCCAGTTTGTCGAAGACGGTGAGTCGCTCGCTCGTTTCGCCGACGACAGTTTCGATCTGGCGGTGATTCAATCCCCCAGCCTCGAAGACGCTCCTGAAGTGATCCGGCAACTGACCCGCGTTGCCCGACAAGGGTTGATTACCCGGCGCTGAGGCCGGGAACGCTGCGGTTCACGGGTACTCGATTGCCACGATGTACACACACTGCTCACCCGTCGGTGTCTGGACCCGGACTTCGGCGTCCAGTGCCTTGCCGATCAATGCGCGGGCCAATGGCGAATCAATGCTGATCAGGCCCTGTTTGAGGTCCAGTTCATCCGGCCCGACTATGCGGTAGCGCGACTCTTTGCCCTCCTCATCCTCGATCGTGACCCAGGCGCCGAAATAGACCTTGTTCGGATCGCTGGGTTTTTCGCTGACCACCTTGAGCGCTTCCAGGCGTTTGGTGAGAAAACGCACGCGGCTGTCGATCTCTCGCAGCATCTTTTTGCCGTAGGTGTATTCGGCGTTCTCCGAGCGATCACCCTGGGCCGCGGCTTCGCTGACAGCCTGGGTAACCTGGGGCCGACGTACATGCCACAGCTCGTGGAACTCGGCGCGCATCCGCGCTTCACCCTCGGGGGTGATCAGCGCGGTGCCAGCAGTGCGGGGAGGGCGGTAACGGCTCATGACAGCTTCTTGTGGTGAGGATGGCAGGAGTCTATCAACCCTCGCGCAGGACTGTCAGCGGGCTGACGTTCAATGCCCGGCGGGTGCCGAACACCCCGGCACCACCAATGAGCACGGCGCCAACCAGTGGCAGGAACAGCAGCCATGGATGCGGATGCCACGGCAGGTCAAAGGCGTAGCGATAGAGCACCCAACTCACCACCTCCGAGCCCAGCGCCGCCAGCAAGCCACTGACTGCGCCCAGCAAACCGAACTCGATGCGCCGCGCCTTGACCAGCAATTGCCGCTCCGCCCCCAGCGCACGCAGCAGCGCACCCTGGCGAATGCGTTCATCCAGCGTCGCTTGCAGGCCGGAGAACAGCACCGCCATCCCCGCCGCCAACACGAACAACAACACGTACTCCACCGCCAGGGTCACCTGGGCGAGGATGCTGCGCAATTGCTCCAGCAAGGCTTCGACCTGCAGGATGGTCACCGCCGGGAAGGCGCGGGACAGGTCGACAATCTGCTGATCGTGACCCGATGCCAGATAGAAACTGGTCAGGTAGGTCGCCGGCAGATCCTTCAGGGTGCCGGGCTGGAAGATCATGAAGAAGTTCGGCTGGAAGTTGTCCCAGTCGATCTCCCGCAGGCTGGTGACTTTCGCCTCGCGATTGACCCCGCCAACGCTGAAAACCAGATGGTCGCCGAGCTTGATTTTCAGGCTTTCGGCGACCTTGCCTTCTACCGACACACCGGGAACATCGTCCGGCGTCTGTTCGTTCCACCAATGGCCGGCCGTGAGTTTGTTGCCCGACGGCAGGTCCGCGGCCCAGGTCAGGCTCAGGTCGCGCTGGATCGCCCGATCACCCGCAGATTCTTTGGTGACGATCTGTTGCACCGGCTCGCCGTTGATGCTGATCAATCGCCCCGGCACCACCGGGTACAACGGTGCCGATTGAGCCGACACGGCGATCAGGTGGTTGGTGAAGGCCTGTTTATCTGCGGGCAGGATGTTCAGGGCGAAGTAATTGGGGGCGTTTTTCGGCAACTGGTTCTGCCAGGTATCCAGCAACTCACCACGTAGCAAGGCGATCAGCGCCATCGACAGCAGAATCAGGCCGAACGCCAGGGACTGTCCCGCCGCAGCGAGAGGATGACGCAGCAATTGCCCGAGTCCAAGACGCCAGGGCAAGGATGCACGCGCAAGCATGCGCCGCAGACTCTTCAACAGCAGCAACAACAAACCGCCCAGCACCAGCGCTGCAATCACGCCGCCGCCGAGCAGGGCAAAGGTCAGCACCAGGTCCAGGCTCAGGCGCCACATGATCAGGCCGAGGGCGCCCAGCGCTACACCGTAGACCATCCAGGTACTGGAAGGGATCGGCAGCATATCCCGACGCAGCACGCGCAATGGCGGTACCCGGCCCAAGGCCGCCAGCGGCGGCAAGGCGAAACCGGCGAGCGCCACCAGTCCGGTGCCGATCCCGGCAACGGCCGGAAACAGTCCGCCCGGAGGCACGTCGGTCGGCAGCAAGTCATGCAGCAGGGCAAACAATCCCAGTTGTGCGAGCCAGCCGAGGAGGGCGCCGCTGATGCTGGCCAGCAGCCCGAGCACAGTGAGTTGCAGGCTGAACAACACCATGGTTTCCCGGCGCGACAGCCCGAGGCAGCGCAGCAATGCACTGGCATCGAATCGGCGGGTGGCGAAGCGGGTTGCCGACAGCGCCACCGCCACGCCGGAGAGCAATACCGCCACCAGGCTGGCCATGTTCAGGTAGCGTTCGGCCTTGCCCAGGGCGCCACCGATCTGTCGATTGCCGTCGCGGGCGTCCTGCAAGCGCTGATTGGCGGCAAGCCCCGGCTTGATCAGTTGCCGGTACGTCTCGAGTGCCTGAGCGTTGCCTCGCCATAATTCGCGATAGCTGACCCGGCTACCGGGTTGCACCACGCCGGTTGCTGCAAGGTCGCCGAGATTGATCAGCACCCGCGGCGTCAGGCTGTAGAAATTGCCGGCGCGATCGGGTTCGTAAGTCAGCACCCGCGCCAGTTTCAGGGTTTTCATGCCGACATCGATGCTATCGCCGATCTTCAGGTCCAGGGCGGTCAGCAGGCGTGCCTCGACCCAGGCTTCACCGGTTTGCGGTCCGCCACCGACTGTTTCCGTGGCGAAGGGGGCGGGYGCGCTTTTCAATTCGCCGCGTAGCGGGTAGGTGTCATCGGCCGCCTTGATGCTGGACAGCTGAATGCCGCTATCGGTGGCGATGACGCTGGAGAACTCCACCACTTGAGCGTGTTCCAGACCCAGTTCGGTGCCGCTTCTTATCTGTTCGGGGCGCGCAGGCGAACTGCCTTCCAGCAGCAGGTCGGCACCGAGGAACTCGGTAGCGCGCAGCATCATGGCGCCGTTCAGGCGCGCGCCAAAGTAACCGATGGCGGTGCTGGCGGCCACGGCCACCAGCAAGGCGAAAAACAACACGCGCAATTCACCGGCGCGGGCATCGCGCAGCAATTGGCGGATGGCGAGGCTGAACAGGCGCAACAGCGGCAGACGTGCCATCAAGGCTCCAGAGGGGCGACCAGCAGGCCGGCTTCAAGACGGATCAGGCGCCGGCAGCGATGGGCCAGGCGTTCATCGTGAGTCACCAGCACCAGGGTCGTGCCGCGTTCTTGGTTGAGCTCGAACAGCAAGTCGCTGATGCGCTCGCCGGTGTGGCTGTCGAGGTTGCCGGTCGGTTCGTCGGCGAACAGCACATCGGGCTCGGCGGCAAACGCGCGGGCAATCGCCACGCGTTGTTGCTCGCCTCCGGAGAGCTGGCGCGGCGAGTGAGTCAGGCGTTGGCCCAGCCCGACCCGTTGCAGCAATTGGGTGGCGCGTTCGCGGGCGTCTTTGCGGCCGTCGAGCTCCAGCGGCAACATGACGTTTTCCAGGGCATTGAGGCTGTCGAGCAACTGGAATGACTGGAACACGAAACCCACGTGTTCGGCACGGATGCGCGCACGCTGGTCTTCATCGAGGTTGCTCAGGCCTTGCCCGGCGAGAGTGACCTCGCCACTGCTCGGCAGGTCGAGGCCGGCGAGCAGGCCCAGCAGGGTGGACTTGCCGGAGCCGGAAGCGCCGACGATGGCCAGGCTGTCGCCCTTGTTCAGTTCCAGGCTGAGTTCGTGCAGGATGGTCAGTTCACCTTCCGCGCTGGGAACCACTTTGCTAAGGTCCTTCGCGATGAGAATGCTTGCGCCCATGGAGAGTCCGATGCGTGTCTGGTTTTTGAGTGCTGGCCTGGCCTTGATGTGCATGGCCCAAAACGCAGCGGCGGGTACAGTCCTGATCGTTGGCGATAGTATCAGCGCCGGTTTCGGGCTGGATACCCGGCTGGGGTGGGTGTCACTGCTTGAGCAACGGCTCAGGCGCGAAGGTTTCGACGACAAAGTGATCAATGCGTCCATCAGTGGCGACACCAGTGCCGGGGGCCAGGCACGCCTGCCCGCGCTGCTTGCAGAGCATAAACCGGAGCTGGTGATCCTCGAGTTGGGCGGCAATGACGGCCTGCGCGGGATGCTGCCAACTCAATTGCAACAAAATCTTGCGTCGATGATCGACAGCTCTCGGGCCAGCGGGGCCAAGGTGTTGCTGCTCGGCATGCAATTGCCACCCAATTATGGTGCGCGGTACACCAAGGCGTTCGCCGATGTCTACAGCAACCTGGCCGACGAGAAGAAGATCCCGTTGGTGCCGTTTTTCCTCGACGGCGTGGGCGGCCATCCGGACTTGATGCAGGCTGACGGCATACACCCGGCGGCCGGGGCCCAGGACAAGTTGCTGGAAAATGTCTGGCCTACTCTAAAACCGCTGTTATGACACTTTTCTAGAGGCAGGCTTTCGGCTAAGGTGGCGCCCCCGATTTGGAGCCCCTGATGCCGCGTCCTGCCTGGTCACTTTTTGCCTACCAACTGATCGAGCCTGACGAACAGCTGGATCTGTTCGCCTGCCAGGAAGTGCGGGTGCATCTGGTGACCCGTCAACTGGAGCTGGGCGGCTCGGCGGACCGCACCTTGTGTGGCAGTCTGTTGCCGGCGCAACCGCGCTGGTCGAGTGTCGATCGCCGGGTGTTTCAGGATCAGCGTCTGTGCTCGTTGTGCCGGGCCATTCTTGAGTCGCAGAAGCGGGGTACGTCGCCGATCTGGCCTGAATTGCGGTTTGAGCTTTGATCCGTCAGGAATCGAGGCGGCCTTCGAGCCGACCTGTCTTTTGTTGACCGTGTACATATCCGTTTCTTCGGTAACGGCGACTTATGGTTCCGCTCTTACAGCGGGTCACTTTTGGCAAACGCCCCAAAAGTAACCAAAAGGTCTCGCCCCTTACGTACGGCCCCTCGCTTAGGCTCGGCGTTCCTTCGCTGCGGTATTCATCCGGGGGCATTGCCCTCCGGTCGGCTTCGCTTCGACCTACATGCAATGAGTTCGACTGCGTCGAACGGCGCTGCGCGCCAGTCCCCGGATGAACACCTCCGCTCAGCCTCCCGAGGGGGCGGGTGGATCAAGATCAAGAGCTGCAGGCGAGCTAACGCTCGGCCTGTTGAGTGGTGAGGAGCGTGGGTGTACGCCGGTCTGCCTTTGCTCTTCTGTGGGAGCGAGCTTGCTCGCGATAGCGGCCTGCCAGTCGAGCAGATACCTCACAGACGAACGAACCCAGCAAACAGGTCGGCCGGTAGGCCGCCTCGGACGCTGTTGCGGTGTACGCCCCCTCGTGAGGCCGAGTGGAGGTTCTGCGTAGTGGGCAACCCGGCATGGATGCCGGGTTAGCCGCCGCCGGCCATGGATGGCCGATGGCGGCGGGCCCACGGAGCAGGACCGGAGCGAGGGCATGCCGAGCCTAGGCGAGGCACCGAATGTCAGGGGCAAGAGCCCTTGGTTACTTGGGGCTTTTCCAAGTGACCCGCCGTAAGGGCGGAACCCTAAGTGGCCGTTACCGCAGCAACGGATATGTACACCCTCAAAAATCCATACCGCCTGACACAAAGCCATCGCGAGCAGGCTCGCTCCCACACGGGATCGAGGAAAATCGCAAAATCGCCTTACAGTGCCTGCAATCGGGCCATCTCCCCGAAATAACGGACAGCGGTGTACAATCGCGCTCTTATATCTCTGTTGATCATGCGAAGGATTTTCCGGATGTTGCCGCGCTTTCCTGCCGTCACCCGCTGCCTGACTCTTGCCGCCCTCTTTGTGGCCGGCCCAGTCGCAGCATTGGAGTTTCCCCTGCCACCGCCCGGTGAAGACATCATCGGCCAGGTGCAGGTGATCAAGGCCAAGTACGAAGATACCTTCGCCGACCTTGGTACCGCCTACGATCTGGGCTACACGGAAATGGTCGCGGCCAACCCGGGTGTCGATGCATGGTTGCCAGGCACCGGCACGGAAATCATTCTGCCGACCCGCTTCATCCTGCCACCGGGCCCGCGTGAAGGCATCGTGATCAACCTGGCCGAGTACCGCCTCTACTACTACCCGAAAGGTAAGAACGTGGTGTACACGTTCCCGCTGGGTATCGGTCGTGAAGGCTGGGGCTCGCCGATTGCCCACACCAGCATCACCGCCAAGACGCCGAACCCGACCTGGACGCCTCCGGCTTCGATCAAGGCCGAGCACGCAGCAGACGGTGATCCGCTGCCCAACGTCGTGCCGGCCGGCCCAGACAACCCGCTGGGGCCGTTCAAGTTCACCCTGGGCACACCGGGCTACCTGATCCACGGTTCGAACAAGAAGTTCGGTATCGGCATGCGCACCAGCCACGGTTGCTTCCGCATGTTCAACAACAACGTGCTGGAAATGGCGGGCATGGTGCCGGTCGGTACGTCGGTGCGGATCATCAACGACCCGTACAAGTTTGGTTTGAGTGGCGGCAAGGTCTATCTGGAGGCGCATACGCCGCTGGACGACAAGGGCAACCCGTCGGTGGTCGACAAGCACACCGCGGTCATCAACGCGATGCTCAAGCGTGAAGACATCACTAACAACCTGCGCATGAACTGGGATGTGGTGCGTGATGTGGTTGCCGCTGAAGACGGCCTGCCGGTGGAGATTGCTGTGCCGGGCAACAACGCCGTACCGATGGTGTCGAGCACTCCGGTCGACCCGATGCAGTAAGCTTGTAAAGAGCCCGTCGGTGCGGACTGCGTCGACGGGTTTTTTATTGCCTGGAGAAACGCCGGGCAATAAAAAAGCCGACCCAAAAAATGGATCGGCTTGATAACAATCCCGAAGGATTATTACTTGCGGCTAGCTTTGTCCAGCATGCGCAGAGCACGCTCGTTAGCTTCGTCAGCAGTCTGTTGTGCTTTTTGAGCAGCAGCCAGAGCTTCATCAGCTTTACGGTAAGCTTCGTCTGCACGAGCCTGGGAGCGAGCAGCTGCGTCTTCAGTAGCGGTCAGACGTGCTTCGGTTTCTTTCGATGCGCTGCTGCAACCGGTAGCCAGAACTGCGGCCAGAGCCAGAGCAGAGAATTTCAGAACGTTGTTCATCGTGTTCCCCTTCAAGGACTTTCTATTAAGTAGCTATCTCCTCCGATTGAGGAAATAGCCGGCGTACATACTACCTATTACTTGTAGTAAGTAAAACTGACGTGACGCAAGAAGCAAAAAAAATTGTAGGCGTTGATTCTTTTTCGAGCAACTTTTAACTGAACTGATTAAAAAACATCCAGCTGCAAGGCCCGTGGCTGAGCCAGCTGGCGAGAAAAAGTTCCTTCGGCATACCGCTCTTTTTCCAGTCTGGCTAGAGCCCGCCTACATGGATTCGTCTACACTTTTGTTCGGCTTTTGCGTAGCGCCTCCCAATATCTTTCTCGATGTTCAGGTGACTTTAACAACGGGCGCTCGTCTTAAGTCTCAACATCCGGCAATGTTCAGGCTATCGACCCGGAGTGATCTTCGGTCGAGCCATTCCTGCGTGATCCGGAGCAGCACCCGCCAACCCGCACGATGACGAGCGCACCTTGAGCATTTCTGCCAATGGTGCCTACTATTTGTAGGTGCTCGGTAGCGCGAGATCGGTGCAGCTCTTCTCGGTGTCCATTCAGGCACGGGGTGGCGTAGATGTTCCTTCGCCGGAAAAACATCGGTAAGGTAGGGGTCGGAATTCCAGACCCGCGAGGAGTAGTGATGAGCGAGGCGTTGTCCATCCACCATGACCAGGCTGGTCATCAGTTCGAGACCAATGTGGACGGTCATCGTGCCTATCTGACCTACATGGATCTGGGGAAGCAGACCCTGGATATCTATCGCACCTTCGTGCCCAACGCATTGCGTGGTCGCGGTATTGCGGCAGCCTTGACCGAGAAGGCGCTGGAGTACGCTGACGAAATGGGTTACACCGTCATTCCATCGTGCTCCTACGTCGAGCGCTACATGGAGCGTCACCAGCGGCATGCGGCCAAGCTGAGTCAGTGACCTTCAACAAAACGAACGCATAAAAAAACGCCGGGCTCAGCCCGGCGTTTTTGTGCGGAAAAACGATCAGCTGCGATCGCGTTTGGGCAACACATCCTTGAGCTTGGCATGCATGCTGCGCAAGGTGTTTTCGGTCGCGGTCCAGTCGATGCAGGCGTCGGTGATCGACACGCCGTATTGCAGGTCGGCGAGGTCTTTCGGGATCGCCTGGCAGCCCCAGTTCAGGTGGCTTTCAACCATCAGGCCGATGATCGACTTGTTGCCTTCGAGGATCTGGTTGGCGACGTTTTCCATCACCAGCGGTTGCAGGGCCGGATCCTTGTTGGAGTTGGCGTGGCTGCAATCGACCATGATGTTCGGCTTGATCTTCGCCTTGTTCAACGCCTGCTCGCAGAGCGCAACGCTGACCGAATCGTAGTTCGGCTTGCCGTTGCCGCCGCGCAGCACCACGTGACCGTAGGCATTGCCCTTGGTGGTCACGATCGACACGCCACCTTCCTGGTTGATGCCCAGGAAGCGATGCGGGCTGGAAACCGACTGCAGGGCGTTGATCGCCACGGTCAGACCGCCATCGGTGCCGTTCTTGAAGCCGACGGCCGAGGACAGGCCGGACGCCATTTCGCGGTGAGTCTGGGATTCGGTGGTGCGCGCGCCGATGGCCGACCAGCTGATCAGGTCCTGCAAGTATTGCGGGGAGATCGGGTCGAGGGCTTCGGTGGCGGTTGGCAGGCCTTTTTCGGCCAGGTCCAGCAGCAATTGGCGACCGATGTGCAAGCCGTCCTGGATCTTGAACGAGTCGTCCAGGTACGGGTCGTTGATCAAGCCTTTCCAGCCGACGGTGGTACGGGGCTTCTCGAAATACACGCGCATGACCAGATACAGGGTATCGGACACTTCGGCAGCGAGAGCCTTCAGGCGCTCGGCATACTCGTGGGCGGCCTTGATGTCGTGGATCGAGCAAGGCCCGATGACGACGAACAGGCGGTGGTCGGTGCCATCCAGAATGTTGCGAATGACTTCGCGGCCCTTGGTGACAGTGCGCAGTGCGGTGTCGCTCAGGGGAATATCGCGCTTGAGCTGATCGGGAGTGATCAGTGTCTCGTTGGAGGCGACGTTTAGGTCGTTGATCGGTAAATCAGCCATCGTTTACTCGTCAGGTCACGGGTGCCGGCCGCCAGCGAACCCGCGCGGCGGAGCACAGCAAATTAAGCGCGTCGGGGAGCCGAACCTTAGCGCGTTACACCGTGGCTCGACAATGGGCAGACACTGGTTTAGGGGCCATTCTCAGTCAGTTTCCCCAACGTGGCCGGCAAACCCGTCGGGAACGCCCCTAATCCAGCACAGGCAGGGCAAAAGCCTTGCGCACCGATTCGTGAGAAAACTCGTCGGCATGCTCCTGGAGCCATTCGAGGGCCAGGGCCTGGATACCCTGCAAGTCGTCGTGGGCGTCATGCAGGCGGCAGTAGCGTTCGATCTGGCACACCTGCTCGCCCATCCGGGCGCTGAACAGCATTTGTTCGTCGACGAAGGCGATGCCCACCAGATAACCGCGCTTGCGCCGCAGGCACCAGGCGACATAGCCCAGGTAACGCGCGTCCGGATTCACGGTCGGCATGCGAACTTCCAGCGCTGTGCCGTGGCGCCACGCGCGGTGATAATTGCAAGCCATGCCCCCGAGGCTGATAGTGTGCAGTTGTCGTCGCGAAATACATTCAGGTTTCAGCAACGTTAATTCGACGGGCACATCGTCAGGGTGAGGAATAAATCGTCCCATGAACACAGACTCCATGTGTCGGCCATCTGACATTGTTCTCCCAAGTATAGTGGTCGAATTGGAACTGACCGATTTTGACGCCGACCAACGGCTGCTGGCGATGAGCGGTGTATCGCTGGTTATTTTCACCAGTGTCGGCTGCGCCGGTTGCCGGTTTGCCCGCGAGCAATTGCCGACACTCGACCTGGCAGTCGAACGACTGTGCTGGATCGATGCCGGCAACAACGGCGGGGTGGTCGAGCGTTATCAGGTCTTTCACTTGCCGGCGCTATTTGTCGTTCGCGACGGCGAATTCTTTGGAGCACTGAAATCGCGCCTGACCGACACCGAGCTCAACCGGGCCGTGCGCCAGGCGCTGAGTCGAACAGCAGAGGAGTTGCCATGATGGGGACAGTTGCCAGGCCGACGATCGGCATAATCGGGACCGGCGCAATCGGTGGTTTCTACGGGGTAATGCTGGCGCGTGCCGGTTTTGATGTGCATTTTCTGCTGCGCAGCGAGTTTTCCGCTGTGGCCGAGCACGGGTTGCAAGTCGATAGCGCGCCCCATGGCGCGCTGAAACTGAACCCGGTGCAGGCTTATTCGAACGCTGAAGACATGCCGCCCTGCGACTGGCTGCTGGTGGGCGCGAAAACCACCAGCAACGCCGACCTGGCACCCGCTATCCTGCAAGCGGCGGCACCGAACGCCAAGGTACTGCTGTTGCAAAACGGCCTGGATGTCGAAGACAGCCTGCGCGCGTTGCTCCCCGATTCTCTGCATGTGCTTGGAGGGCTCTGCTACATCTGCGTCCATCGCGAGGCGCCGGGCGTCATCACTCATCAGGCGTTGGGCGCGGTGCATGTTGGTTATCACAGCGGTCCTGCCGATGGGCCGGCACGCACTGCGATTGTCGAGGAAGGTGTCGGCCTGTTCCGCAGCGCCGGTCTCGATTCCCAGGCCATGGCGAATTTGCATCAGGCGCGTTGGCAAAAACTGGTCTGGAATATCCCTTACAACGGTCTCTCGGTGTTGCTGGGAGCGAGCACCACACCGTTGATGGCCGATGCCGACAGTCGCGAACTGATCAAGGCGCTGATGGCTGAAGTGGTGCAAGGCGCAGTCGCGTGCGGGCACGGTGTACCGGCGGGGTATGCCGAGCACTTGTTCATGGTGACCGAAAAAATGCCTGACTACTGGCCGAGCATGTACCACGATTTCCTGCACAAACGACCGCTGGAGCTGGCCGCGATCTACGCCCGGCCACTGGCGGCCGCCAGGGCCGCGGGGTGTGAGATGCCGCGCATCGAGGCCTTGTATCGCAGTTTGAGTTTCATTGATCGACGAAACACCTGAGTCGACCAACCTGAGGGAGAAGGGCATGCCGAAGGCAATTGACGACAAACTGGTGCTGGCGATTTCTTCGCGAGCGCTGTTCGACCTGAGCGAAAGCCACAAGGTCTATCTGTCGAGCGGTGTCGAAGCCTACCGGCAGTATCAGATCGAACACGAAGACGAAATCCTCCAACCCGGCGATGCCTTTGCGTTGGTGCAGAAACTCCTGAACCTCAACAATAGCCTTGGCCGTGCCCGGGTCGAGGTGATTCTGGTGTCGCGCAACAGCGCCGACACCGGGCTGCGGGTATTCAACTCGATTGACCATTACGGACTGGCAATCTCTCGCGCGGCCTTTGTCGGCGGGCGCAGTCCGTATCCCTACCTCAAGGCCTTTGGCTGCGACCTGTTTCTCTCGACCCACGCCGAAGACGTACGCAATGCACTGGACGCCGGGTTCGCCGCAGCGACCATTCTGTCGGGCGGTGCCAGTCGTGCGGCCAGCGACGAATTGCGCATCGCCTTCGACGGAGACGCGGTGCTGTTTTCCGATGAGTCGGAGCGCGTTTATCAGGCCGGTGGTCTGGAGGCGTTCCAGGCCAGCGAGCGTGAGGCCGCCCGCGAGCCGTTGCGCGGTGGGCCGTTCAAGGGCTTTCTCGCGGCCCTCAATCTGTTGCAGCGTGAGTTCCCGGAGGACGCCTGTCCGATCCGTACTGCGCTGGTCACGGCGCGATCGGCGCCGGCCCATGAGCGAGTGATTCGCACGTTGCGCGAATGGGACATCCGTCTCGACGAGTCGCTGTTCCTCGGCGGCCTGACCAAGTCAGCCTTTCTCGAAGCCTTCGCGGCCGATGTGTTTTTCGACGATCAGGCCGGCCACTGCGAATTGGCCCGTGAAGTCGTCGCCACCGGTCATGTGCCCCATGGCATAAGCAACGAGCAAAAGGTTTAAGCCCACTGTTCAATGCGTTGCGCCGCATGTCGTAGTCGCCAAGGCACTGCTAAGCTGAATCAAATCTCCGCCATGTTGGCAGTCGAGGAGGTCATATGATTCGTTCGATGCTGTATGCCACTGACCTTGGCCTGTACGCGCCCGTGGTGATGCAGCATGCCCTGGAACTGGCCCGGACCTTCAATGCCGATTTGTATGTGGTGCATGCGGTTGAACCCATGGGGTTGTTTGCCGAGTCGGTGCTGCAAAGTTATCTCGATGAACAGGCGCTGAACGAGTTTCACAGCCAGGGCCTGAATACAGTGATTGCCAGTATCGAGCAGCGGGTGCTCGACAGTTTTCGTGAGGAGTTGGGGGATGAAGGGGAGCACGATCTGGAGCGGATTCAGGCAGTACGGGTGGTGCAGGGCGACCCATCGCAGGTGATTCTGGACCAGGCGCAGAAACTCTCCGTGGATTTGTTGATCGTAGGAAGTCACAGCCACGGTGCGGGTGCGGAAACGCCTTTGGGGCGAACCGCCGCCCGTGTGCTGCAACTGTCCAAGGTGCCGGTCTATCTGGTGCCGCTGGTGCAACGTCGTCGCCAAGGGGATCTCTAGAACACGAATAATGGCAATTTGACAAAAAAGTTCTAGATTTATTCTTCGAACCATTAATATAGTTATATATCGTCGCTCATGCCCGTGGCGTCTACCTGCTTTGAGGGATTCATATGAAGCTTCAACAATTGCGCTACATCTGGGAAGTGGCGCACCACGACCTCAACGTTTCCGCTACAGCCCAAAGCCTTTACACCTCTCAACCGGGCATCAGTAAACAGATCCGTCTGCTGGAAGACGAACTGGGCGTCGAGGTTTTTGCCCGCAGCGGCAAGCACCTGACCCGCGTTACCCCGGCCGGCGAACGCATCATCACCACCGCTGGCGAAATTCTGCGCAAGGTTGAAAGCATCAAGCAGATCGCCCAGGAATTCTCCAACGAGAAGAAGGGCACCCTGTCGATTGCCACCACTCACACCCAGGCGCGTTATGCGTTGCCGCCGGTGATCAGCAATTTCATCAAGCAATACCCGGACGTGGCCCTGCATATGCATCAGGGTTCGCCCATGCAAATCGCCGAAATGGCCGCCGACGGCACCGTGGATTTCGCCATCGCCACCGAAGCGCTCGAGCTGTTCGGTGATCTGGTGATGATGCCGTGCTACCGCTGGAACCGTTGCGTGGTCGTGCCTCAGGGCCACCCGCTGACCAAACTGTCGAAACTGACCCTCGAAGCCCTGGCCGAATACCCGATCGTGACGTACGTGTTCGGTTTTACCGGCCGGTCGAAGCTCGACGAAGCATTCAGCCATCGTGGCCTGACGCCGAAAGTGGTGTTCACCGCCGCCGACGCCGACGTGATCAAGACCTATGTTCGCCTGGGTCTGGGCGTGGGCATCGTGGCGAAAATGGCTGTCGACAGCAAACTCGACAGCGACCTGGTGGTGCTTGATGCCAGCGAACTGTTCGAGTCCAGCGTGACCAAGATCGGCTTCCGTCGCGGCACCTTCCTGCGGGGTTTCATGTGCGACTTCATCGAGAAGTTCGCGCCGCACCTGACCCGCGAAGTCATGGCCAAGGCCATTCAGTGTCACAACAAGCAGGAACTGGAAGAGCTGTTCGAGGGCGTCGAACTGCCCGTTCACTGATAGTGTTTCCTGCCGGTCAAACCACCTCGGTGACAGCGAACTGTTGCCGAGCGCCCGCCACCAGAATCTCCACCTCATCGCCCTCGAACTTGCCCAGCAGGCTTTTGCCCAGCGGTGAGCGCGGTGTGATGACGGTTATCAGTTGCCCCACCAGATCGACCTTCAATCCGGCTGCATCGGGGGCGAGAAACAGCCATTGTTCGCGCCCCCTTTCGTCCTCGAGCCCGAGCAGCGCGCCCACTTCGATGCCCCGCTGATCGTCATACGGGCGCAGGGCCAGGTTCTGGCAGAGGCTCAGTGACTGGCGAATTTCCTCGACCCGCCTGGCTTGCCCGGCCGCGAGATAGGACGCTTCCAGCCCCAGGGTGTCGTATTTGTTCTCGGCGATGTTTTCTTCATGGGTCGCCGTTTCGTAAGCGGTTTGCGCGGCCCGCTCGGCGATGTCTAGATCGATCCGCAGCTTGTCGAGAATCAGTTGGTGGACTGTGTGCTTATTCATGATCAATCGCAGAATTGCAGGACGTTGGCGCGGCTTTTTTCGCTGGGTGCAGTCCGGTCCTGTTGCAGCCAGAACTGACAGCTTGGGTTGGATAGGTTGCGACTGCTGCTGCGCGCCTGATCGAGCCGTTGCTGCTGCTCGTTCTTGCGCAGGTTTTCTTCATATTGCTCAAACAACGGACTCTGTGGCGGAATGTCCGGCACCGGTTGCGCTGCCACCGGTGGTTTGGCCAGTTGCTCCACAGCTGCTGCCACAGGTGCCAGTTGCTCGCTGAAAAGCAGGCGCGAAGCGAGCCAGCAGGTCAGCACAATGGCAATGAATCCCAGCCACATGCCGAGGGCGATGCTGCCGGTCAATTGCAGGGCATTGAGGCTGATTGGGAAAGAGCGGTGCGGAGTGGGGCGGTGGGGCATGGTTGCTTCCTGGCGAAAGGTCACGGGCGAGTGGCGATTGTCGCATGAAGAATAATCACCGTCGGCTCTTCTGCACGGGGTAATTTATGCGGACAATCGGCGCCTTTGCCAACGGGAACCTGGAATGCCTGAAATGAAAACCCGCTGGGATATTTTTTGCACCGTAGTCGATAACTTCGGCGACATCGGCGTGACCTGGCGACTGGCCCGACAACTGGTCGCCGAACATGGGCTGGCGGTGCGTCTATGGGTCGATGATCTGCGAGCGTTCGAGCGCCTGTGCCCGGAAATCGACATCCACGCTGCGCAGCAGTGGCAACAAAACGTCGAAGTGCGCCAATGGCCAGCCGAGTGGCAACCGACCGAAGCCGCCGATGTGGTGATTGCTGCATTTGCCTGCCAATTGCCGAGCGTCTACATGGACGCCATGGCCGAACGGGAAAAGACGCCGCTGTGGATGAACCTCGACTACCTGAGTGCCGAGGACTGGGTGATCGGCTGCCACGGTTTGCCCTCGGTGAAGTACAAAAGCGTGCAGAAGTTCTTTTTCTTTCCGGGGTTCCAGAAGGGCACTGGCGGGTTGTTACGTGAGCGTGGATTGCTTGAGCGTCGTCGGCAATTTCAGCAAAACCCGCAGGCTCAAAAAGAATTCCTGCACGGTTTGGGGATTGATCGTGCACCCGGTGCGCAGTTGATCTCATTGTTTGCCTACGAAAACACCGGGCTGGCCAGTTGGCTCGATGCGATGGCTGGCGATTCTACGGCCACTCATCTGCTGGTGCCGGAAGGGCGGATTCTCGGCGACGTAGAGCGTTGGCTCGGTGTGGAGGGTTTGGCGGCCGGTGCCGTGCATGTGCGTGATGCCTTGACCGTGCAAGTGCTGCCATTCGTCCGCCAGGACCAATACGACTTGTTGCTATGGTGTTGCGATTTCAATGCCGTGCGCGGCGAAGACTCCTTTGTGCGCGCTCAATGGGCCGGCCGGCCATTTCTCTGGCACATCTACCGGCAGGAAGAAGATATCCATCTGGACAAACTCGAGGCCTTCCTCGAAGTCTATATAAAGGGGCTTTCTGAACCTGCGCGGGAGGCGATCAGCGGTCTCTGGCGGGCGTGGAACGCTGGTGAAAAAATAGCCGACCACTGGCAATTCACCCGTAAACACTGGCCAGAGCTGGAAAAACACGCCGAGGCGTGGTGTCTGGAACAGGCCTTGCAGGCCGATCTTGCCACGGCGCTGGTACAGTTTTATGGAAATTGGATATGATACGCGGCCTAGATTTTTGTAAATCCCATCCAAATTCGGATATTCGCAATGAAAACTGGTAAAGAACTGAAACCCGGGACCGTGATTCGTCTCGAAAACGATCCTTGGCTGGTTCAGAAAGCTGAATTCACCAAGTCCGGTCGTAACAGCGCGATCATGAAGACCAAGCTGAAGAACCTGCTGACCGGTTACAAGACCGAGATCGTTTACAGCGCCGACGACAAACTGGACGACGTAATCCTCGACCGCAAAGAAGCGACCCTGTCCTTCATCAGCGGCGATACCTACACGTTCATGGACACCACCGACTACACCATGTACGAGCTGAACGCTGAAGACATCGAAGCCGTTCTGCCTTTCGTTGAAGAAGGCATGACCGATGTTTGCGAAGCGATCTTCTTCGAAGAGCGTCTGGTTTCCGTAGAGCTGCCGACCACCATCGTGCGTCAGGTTGACTACACCGAAGGTTCCGCTCGCGGCGACACTTCCGGCAAGGTGATGAAGCCTGCCAAACTGAAGAACGGTACCGAGCTGTCGGTTGCTGACTTCATCGAAATCGGCGACATGATCGAGATCGATACCCGCGAAGGCGGTTCCTACAAAGGCCGTGCCAAATAAGCACCGCTTGAGGAATGAAAAAGCCCGACCATTGAGTCGGGCTTTTTTGTGCCTGAAAAATTGCTTGAGCTTTACTTCAAGTGTTCCTTGAGCTCCTGCGAAGCCTGCAACATCGCCGAACGCACCGCCGGCACCTGGCTTACCACGTTGAGCAAACCGTAGTCGTGGATCAAGCCGTTGTAGCGAATCGAGGTCACCGGCACACCGGCTTCATCGAGTTTGCGGGCGTAGGCTTCGCCTTCATCGCGCAACACGTCGGCACCGGCGGTCTGCACCAGCGCTGGAGGCAATCCTTTCAACTGGGCGGTGGTCGCGCGCAGTGGTGAGGCGTAGATCTCGTTCCGTTGATTGGCGTCGGTGGTGTAGTTGTCCCAGAACCACTTCATCATGTTTTTGGTGAGGAAGTGCCCTTCGGCGAACTGGTTGTAGGACGCTGTTTCGAAGTTGGCATCAGTCACCGGCCACAACAGCACCTGGAACTTGATCGCCGGTGTGCCCTTGTCCTTGGCCATCAGCGCAACCACGGCCGCCATGTTGCCGCCGACACTGTTGCCGGCTACTGCCAGGCGCTTGCCATCGACGTTGATCTCTTTACCGTGCCCGGCCACCCATTGGGTCGCCGCGTAAGCCTGGTTGATTGCCACCGGGTAATGCGCTTCCGGCGACGGCGTGTAGTTGACGAAGACGGCCGCTGCACCCGAACCCGTCACCAGGTCACGTACCAGCCGCTCGTGGGTCGGGAAATCTCCCAGTACCCAGCCACCGCCGTGGAAGAACATGAATACGGGCAGCTCACCCTTGACCCCGGCCGGCCGGACGATGGTCAGGCTGATCGGTTGGCCGTCGACTTGAATGGTCTTCTGGCTGACATCGGCTTTTGGCTGCGTCAGCTTCACCCCGGCCTGCGCGCCTACCAGAACGGCGCGGGCCTCGGCGGGCGTCATTTGCTCCATCGGCTTGCCGGTACCGGCGTTCAGAACGTCGAGGAATGCCTGGGTGTTGTGTTCAACCCCAGTACCTGCGAACGCGTTGCTGATGGACAAGGCGAGAAGGGTACCGGTCAAGACTTTGCTGAAAGTGTTCATGTTCGTTTCCTGTTCGGGCCTGGGTAGTCAGCGCTTAGACGGTTACGTGCAGACGCACATCGACGTTGCCACGGGTGGCGTTGGAGTACGGGCAGACCTGGTGGGCCGCGTCGACCAGTGCTTGTGCGTCGGCTTGTTCAAGACCGGGCAGGCTGATGTGCAGGTCGATGTCCAGACCGAAACCGCCAGGGATCTGGCCGATGCCGACATGGGCGGTGATCGAAGCGTCGTTCGGGATGCTGCGCTTGGTCTGGCTGGCCACGAATTTCAGGGCGCCGATGAAGCAGGCGGAGTAGCCGGCGGCGAACAGTTGCTCAGGGTTGGTGGCTGCGCCGCCGGCACCGCCGAGTTCTTTCGGGGTAGCGAGTTTGACGTCGAGGATGTTGTCGCTGGAAACCGCACGACCGTCACGGCCACCGGTGGAAGTTGCGATTGCGGTGTAGAGAGTTTGCATGGTGAAAGCCTCGTTTAATGTTTGGTGTGTTTGCGCTAAATGTTTGCGCGCTAAGTAAGTGCGAGATGAATGTATCGCGCAAACATTTAGCGCGCAAGATAAAAAACAAAATAAATTTGCCAGGACAGACGAACGGTTGAGAAGGATTGGCTGGAACTATTGAGTTAGAGCGACTGGAGGTTATGCAGGCGGCTTTTCGGAAGGGGAATCGAGTTCTGTGGGACAGCACAAAGCAAATGTGGGAGCAAGCCCGCTCCCACAGGGGATTTGTGGTGGATTGAAGACTAGAGGCTGTCTTGCAGGTGGCGACGCAACTCTTGCAGCTCCGCTTGCAGGTTTTGCAGGCGCTCCAGTGTCATCCCGCTAGCGCCGAGGATGCACTGGGGAATATCCCGGGCCTTGTCGCGCAAGGTCCGGCCCTGTTCGGTGAGTTCGACGATCACCACACGCTCATCTTCGCGGCTGCGGGTTCGGCTGAGCAGGCCTTCGGCTTCCAGGCGCTTGAGCAGCGGCGTCAACGAGCCTGGATCGGTCAGCAACCGCGTGCTGATTTCACCTACGGTCAAACCGTCCCTTTCCCACAACACCATCATCGCCAGGTATTGCGGGTAGGTCAGGCCCAGCGCTTGCAGCAAGGGTTTGTAGACCTTGGTCATCATCAGCGAAGTGGAGTGCAGGGCGAAGCAGGCCTGATTATCCAGCAGCAGGTTGTCGCAGTTGTCCGGGGAGTTGCGCTCGGTGGTCATGTCGAAGCCTTGATCTGTGATCTTAGGAATCTAGCGGGCGAATCTTTAATGCGCCAGATAAATTTGATCAGTGCTGTTGCAAATGGGTTTGCAGCAGCAGATCCCAGGGTGGAACCGGGCTGAAGCGGGTTTTCAGGTACTCCAGCAACAAGCGACTGCGGGAGTTGGGTTGCTGTTCCAGGCGCAAGGCGTAGATGCCGGTGCTTTCCGGTTTCGGCAGGCCGCTGTCGCAGAACAGCGGCAGCAACTCACCCCGCAACAGGTACTCGCTGACCAGCCAGGTTGGCAGGTGCGCGATACCCAGTCCGGCCAGCGCGCCGCAGACCAGCGCCTCGGCATTGTTGGCACTCATGCGGACCCGCGCCGGCCGGTGCAACTGCATTTGCCCGTCGCGCTCGAAACGCCAGGCGAAGGGCGGGGCCAGGCCATCCCAGTCGAGTCCGTCGTGTTCAGTCAGTTGTGAGGGCTCGGTTGGCACGCCGCGACGCTGCAAGTAATCAGGGCTGGCGCAGGCGATACGCACCATGCTCGCCAGTGGCGTGGCTACCAGCCGGGTATCGGCCAATTGCCCGGCGCGCAGCACCAGATCGACCTTGCCGAGGTTCAGGCCCTGCATGTCGACGAAGCTGTCGATCAGGTGCAGTTGCACATCGAGACCGGGATAGAGCAAGAGGAAATCGGCGATCACCGGTGCCAGGTGCCGGCGCCCAAAGGCTGTCGGCGCATCGATGCGAATCAGACCTTCCGGCGCGCTGCTCAGAGACACCGCTTCGGCCCGGGCCAGGCGCAACTCGGCGACGATCCGCCGTGCGCGCTCGGCAAAGGCCAATCCCGCCGGGGTGGCGCGTACTGCATGAGTGCTGCGCAGGAACAGCTGACTGCCGACCGCGCTTTCCAGGCTGTCGATTCGCCGTGCCACGGCCGAAGGGGTCAGCGGATGACGGCGCGAGGCGGCGGAAAAACTGCCGGTTTCCAGCACGTCGAGGAACAAGACCAGTTGGTCGGTCAGTTGATTGGGGTTCATGGCAGGTTTGCGCTTGTGCGAATTTGGCACAGCCATTGTGCGATGCTGTGCGTTTCCGCGCCAGAAGCAACTGCGTAGGATCAAAGGCCTGACGGCAACGGGGAAAATGCTGTGATTGAGTTTTTGATGTATCTGGTGTTCGGCGCTACGTTGGGCACGCTCGGGGGGTTGTTTGGCATCGGCGGCGGCCTGATCGCCATTCCGCTGCTGGGCGTGCTGTTCGGGCTCGATCAGCAGATAGCCCAAGGCACAGCGCTGGTGATGGTGGTGCCGAACGTGATGCTGGCGCTGTGGCGCTATCATCAGCGCAACCGGATCGAACTGCGCCACGCGCTACCGCTTGCGATCATGGGGTTCTGCTTCGCCTGGCTCGGATCGATCTGGGCGGTAGGTATCGATGCGCAAACCATGCGCATAGGCTTTGTCGCGTTTCTGATCGCGCTGTCGGCGTACAACCTCGTTCGCATGTTCGCCGCCAGCGCTCCGCCGGCTTCGCAGATGAACTATTCATGGCCCTGGCTGGGCGTACTGGGTGCTGCATCGGGCACGATGGGCGGGTTGTTTGGCGTGGGGGGCGCGGTGGTGGCGACACCGGTGCTGACCAGTCTGTTCGGCACCAGCCAAGTGGTTGCGCAGGGGTTGTCGTTGGCGCTGGCCTTGCCGAGTACCGGGGTGACGCTGGTGACTTACGCCGTGCACCATCAGGTCAGCTGGGTGATCGGCTTACCCTTGGCGGTCGGCGGGCTGATGAGCATCAGTTGGGGCGTGAAGGTTGCCCACGCATTGCCGGAGCGGCTGCTGCGCGGGCTGTTTTGCGGGTTCCTGGTGTTCTGTGCGGCGATGCTCGCCTTCAAAGTTTGAAGCCTTCGATGATGTGCTCGGCCAGGCACTCGGTGATCGGTGACGGGTTATGCAGGTTGCGCACGAGCATGATGCTGGCCTCGGGCAGCAACGGCAGGTCCTCGGCTGCACCGAGGATGCGCATGTCCGCGGTGATCAGGCTTTCAAGCTGCGCCGTGACGGCCAGCCCGGCGCTGACTACTGCCATGATCGCCGACAGGCTGTCGCTGTTGTACGCCACCCGGTAGTCGCGCCCTTGGGCATCCAGGGCATTGCAGGCCCACAGGCGGCAGAAGCAATCACTGTTGAACATTGCCAGCGGCAGCGGCGTCTGCTCATGAGCGCTGTAGCATTGCGCTTCGGCCCAGACAAAACGTTCCTTGCGCAACAACTGGCCGATTTCGCTGCCCGGCTCGCGGGTGACGATGGACAGGTCGAGGTCCTGGCGCATCAGCAGTTGCTTGGATGATTCGCAGTGCACTTCTATCTGAATCAGCGGGTAGGTCTGGGCAAACCGGCGCAGAATCCCCGGGAGGAATCGCATCACATAATCGTCCGGCGTGCCGATGCGCACCGTGCCGACCATGTCGGGTTCGCGCAAGGTATTGAAGACCTCACTGTGCAGCTTGAGGATCCGCCGCGCATAGCCCAGCAACACCTGGCCTTCAGCCGTCAGCCGCACCTGCCGCCCGTCGCGCTGGAACAACTGACGCTGCAGCACATCTTCTTCCAGGCGTTTCATCTGCATGCTGACGGCTGACTGGGTGCGGTTGACGATTTCGCCGGCGCGGGTAAAGCCGCCCTGGTCGGCGATGGCGACGAAGGTGCGCAACACTTCGGTATCGATACTCGGGTAGGCGGACATCCATCAATCTCCGAGATATGTGACATCAGAAACATTCGTTGGATTGATCTTAGACCCGGCGCGAGACTGGAGCCATCCAAACGGAGGGCAACAAGATGAAAGGTCAACATGAGTTCCACGGTGCAGAAAAACACTCGATTCACGTGATATCCGATCTGCTGCACAAGGTCGGCCGCTGGTACGAACTGCATCGCGAGCGCGAACTGCTGGCGAGCTTGAGCGACGAAGCACTCAAGGACATCGGCATGAGCCGTGCGGATGTGGAGAACGAGTCGATCAAACCGTTCTGGAATGACCCGATGCATAAATGACCCGATCAATAAATGATGAGTGCCACGCTACACAAACCCCTTACCGGTGAGGTAGGTTGCGAGCAGACAAGGAGGCACCCATGCGCGCAACGTTGTCCTTTACCCTCAACCAGGCTCGGCGTCTGGCGCTGGCCGCCCAAGGGTTCAACGGGCGGTCGCCGCCAGCGGCGATCAAGGCTGTTGCACTCAATCGCCTGATCGAACGGCTGGGTATTTTGCAGATCGATTCGGTCAATGCATTGGTGCGTTCGCACTACCTTCCGCTGTTTTCCCGCCTCGGTAACTATTCTTCCGATTTACTCGACCAGGCTGCCTGGGGTCAGGGTAGGCGACGTACGTTGTTCGAGTATTGGGGTCATGAAGCCTCGTTATTGCCACTTTCCATGTACCCATTGATGTGTTGGCGCATGCAGCGTGCAGCCCGTGGCGAAGACATTTATCAGCAATTGGCGCGCTTTGGCCGTGAACAGCAAGACACCATTCGCCGGGTGCTGGCTTCGGTCGAGGAGCAGGGCGCGCTGGGGGCCGGAAGTCTGTCGACCCGTCAGGAACGAGCCGGTCCCTGGTGGGACTGGAGCGCGGAAAAGCATGCGCTGGAGTGGTTGTTCGCGGCCGGTGAAGTGACCGTTGCCGGACGGCGCGGATTCGAAAGGCTCTACGATCTGCCGGAGCGGGTGATTCCCCGGGCGGTTCTTGCGCACCCCGTCCTGAGTGAAGGCGATGCCCAGCGCGGCCTGTTGCGGCATGCGGCAACGGCCTTGGGAGTCGGTACGGAGAAAGACTTGCGTGACTATTTCCGCTTGAACCCTGCGGACAGTCGTCCCCGTTTGGCCGAGTTGGTCGAGGCCGGTGAATTGCTGGCCTGCGAAGTCCAGGGCTGGCGGCAACCGGCCTATTGTCTGCCCGAGCCAAAAGTGCCGCGCAAAGTCGCAGCCAGTGCATTGCTCTCACCGTTCGATTCGCTGATCTGGGAGCGCAGCCGGACGGAGCGGCTGTTTGATTTCCGCTATCGATTGGAGATCTACACGCCGCAGGACAAGCGGGTGTACGGCTATTACGTCCTGCCGTTTTTGCACAACGAGCGGATTGCCGCACGGGTAGACCTGCGCGCCGAACGGGGGGCGGGCCGTTTGGCCGTGCATGCGGTGCATGAAGAGGAGGCGGGGCTGGACGAGGAGGGGATGCTGGCGTTGGCGGTCAATCTGCGGCAGATGGCGGATTGGCTGGGGCTGGCGCAGGTTCAGCTGAATTGCCAGCGGGCGAGTGCGGCAAGGTTGCGGGTGGCATTCACACAAATTGGCGGTGCTTGAGCTGGCCCCTTCGCGGGCAAGCCCGCTCCTACAGTGATCGAGCCGATCACTGATTTTGTGTACGGCGCGAATCCTGTAGGAGCGGGCTTGCCCGCGAAGGCGATATATCAGGCAGTCAAAATCTACCGCCGAACCTGCTTCAGTGTCTCGGCAATCAAAAACGCCAGCTCCAGCGACTGATCGGCATTCATCCGCGGGTCGCAATGGGTGTGGTAGCGATCCGACAAACCATCCTCGGTAATCGGCCGCGCACCACCGATGCATTCGGTGACGTTCTGCCCGGTCATTTCGATATGGATACCACCGGCATAACTGCCTTCGGCTTCGTGTACCTGGAAGAACTGCTTCACTTCGCCAAGGATCTGCGCGAAGTCGCGGGTCTTGTAGCCGCTGCTGGCCTTGATGGTGTTGCCGTGCATCGGGTCGGAACTCCACAGCACCTGCTTGCCTTCACGCTGGACGGCGCGGATCAGCTGCGGCAAGTGATCGCCGACCTTGTTCGCGCCCATCCGCGCGATCAGGTTCAGGCGACCCGGATCGTTCTGCGGGTTGAGCACGTCGATCAAGCGAATCAGGTCGTCGGGGTTCATGCTCGGGCCGACCTTGACCCCGATCGGGTTGTTCACCCCACGCAGGAATTCGACGTGGGCACCGTCGAGCTGACGGGTGCGGTCGCCGATCCACAGCATGTGGGCCGAGCAGTCGTAGTAATCGTTGGTCAGGCTATCGCGACGCACGAAAGCTTCTTCGTAGTTCAGCAGCAGCGCTTCGTGGGCGGTGAAGAAACTGGTTTCACGCAATTGCGGCGAACTGTCCATGCCGCAGGCGCGCATGAACGCCAGGGTTTCATCGATGCGGTCGGCCAGGTGGCTGTACTTTTCTGCCAGTGCCGAGTTGGCAATGAAGTCCAGGTTCCACTTGTGCACCTGATGCAAATCGGCAAAGCCGCCTTGGGCGAACGCGCGAAGCAGGTTGAGGGTGGCGGTGGACTGGTGATAGGACTGCAGCAGGCGTTCCGGGTCCGGCACGCGGCTTTTTTCGTCGAAACCGATGCCGTTGACGATGTCGCCACGGTAGGCGGGCAAGGTCACGCCGTCGATGGTCTCGTCGTTGGCCGAGCGGGGCTTGGCGAACTGCCCGGCCATGCGCCCGACCTTGACCACCGGGCAGCCGGCGGCAAACGTCATCACGATCGCCATCTGCAACAACACCTTGAAGGTGTCGCGGATTTTCGCCGCGGAGAATTCGGCGAAGCTTTCGGCGCAGTCGCCACCCTGCAACAGAAACGCGCGACCCTGGGTCACCTCGGCAAACTGACGGCGCAACTCCCGGGCTTCGCCGGCAAACACCAGCGGCGGATAGCTGGCCAGGGTCTGCTCGACCTGCTGCAAATGCGCGGCGTCGGGGTATTGGGGTTGTTGCTGGATCGGCAGGGCGCGCCAGCTGTCAGGGCTCCAGGGTTGGCTCATCACGGTCTCTAGTGTTTTCGCTCGGGCCTCCATGTTATCAGCAAATTAGTGCGTGACCTGTTCCCGTCGCTTCGCCGACAATCTCGCCTTTGCCGCTCTCTATACGCGGTGTTATTGCGTTGCCGGCCCCGGTGACGATCAGGAGATGAAATGACTGAGGAGCGCGTCGAGCATCTGCTCGCCGAGGTACAGGACGAGTTCGGCGTGATTCGTGTGCTGGAAGTGGCCGATTACCGTTTTCTCGAGTTCGGTGATGCCATCGAGCAAAGCTGCGTGTTCACCGCCGATCCGAGCTGGCTCGAGTACGACTATACCCGGGCGATGCTGATCGGCGCGCTGTGCCACGAGCAACCGGAAAGTGCGCTGTTTCTCGGTCTCGGCGCCGGTACGCTGACTCAGGCCTGCCTCAAGTTCCTGCCGCTGGAAGATGTCGAAGCCATCGAACTGCGCCCGGATGTACCGCGCCTGGCCATCGAGTACCTGGGGCTGGATGACGATCCGCGCCTGTACATCCGCGTTGGCGATGCGCTGGAGCTGCTGGACACCGCCGAATCGGCCGATCTGATTTTCGTCGACCTTTACACCGATGTCGGTCCGGGTGTCGGGCATCTGGCCTGGAGCTTTCTGGAAAACTGCCAGAAGCGATTGAACCCGGGGGGCTGGCTGGTCATCAATCAATGGGCTACCGACGATGGCAAACCCTTGGGCGCCGCGTTGTTGCGTGGTTTGTACCACCGACATTACTGGGAGCTGCCGGTGAAGGAGGGCAACGTGATTCTGATCGTGCCGTCGGAGCTGGATCAGGAACTGGACATGGACGGCCTGATCGCCCGCGCCGAAGCGCTGGCGCCACGGTTGGGGTATTCGCTGGATTCATTGATCAAGTGCATTCGTCCGGCTACCTGAGGAGCACAGATCCCCCTGTAGGAGCCTTCGGCAGCTCCTACACAGATTTTCAGCGTCCTTTGAAAATACCGGGCCGCTTCTCCAGCATCGACCGCACACCTTCCTTGACGTCCTCGCTAGCCATCAACTTCTTGACCAGAAGCGGCAACGCCTGTGCAGCAGCGGTTTCCCCTTCATACCGGGCCTGTCGAGCAGACATCAGCGTCGCCTGCACCCCTAGCGGTGCCTGCCGGGCGATCCGCTCGGCCAGTTCAATCGCCCGGGGCAGCAAGTCCTCGCTGGCCATGACCTCCTGCACCAGGCCCAGGTGCAAGGCATCACGGGCGTCGAATTCATCACCGGTCAACAACCAGCGCATGGCATTGCCCCAACCGGAGACTTGATGCAGACGCAGGGTGGCGCCGCCGAACGGGAAGAGCCCGCGTTGCACTTCCATCTGCGCGAATCGGGTGTTGCTGGCGCACAGGTTGATGTCGGCGGCCAGCATCAACTCGATGCCGATGGTCAGGCAGTAGCCCTGGGCGGCGACGATTACCGGTTTGCTGACCCTGGGGCCTGCGAACACCCCCCACGGATCACAGCCGCCAGGGGGGACCTGCCAGCCGTCTGCGAGCGTGGTGCTGGCATTGACCAGGTCGAGCCCGGCGGTAAAGTGCTCGCCATGAGCAAACACCACCGCCACACGCGCCTCGCTGTCGGCTTCGAACTCGCCATAGGCCTGGCTCAACGCGTTGAGCAAATCGAGATCGAAGGCGTTGCGCTTTGCCACCCGATCCAGACCGATCATGAACACATGACCATGCCGTTCGCGGCTGACTCGACTGGAGCAGGGCTGATTCATGGAGCGATCCTCGGGGTGGGAAGGGCGTGCCAGACCGGCGGACTGCACGGCAAAGGGTGAACCGTTTTAGCGCCATCACCCGCAAGGCCGGGCCTTTGAAAAATAGACGGCTGATCGATTATTCGCAAAGCCTGTGACACAACGGCGTATCCGGTGGATTTCCGATAAAAAAAGCTCCCTTTTTTGGCAAATTCCGGTATAGTGCGCGCCGGCCTTTAGCCGGGCCGCGTTTAGGTAGAGCAATTCCCCGAAGTCAGCTTCGGCTGCACGTCCGTACTGCGGACTCTCCCTTGACGATTCTTTTCATTCATTCGTTTTCGCAAATCCCCGCCGACAAAGCTGCCAGGGCGACTCTTGAGTCTCAACACGGCACGCGCAGCTTTGGAGCATGGGTCTTTGCGGATGCACTTAGAGGCAGACCCATGACCCAGGAAACCGGCGGCTTCGCCGCTTTTAATCTTAATCCGAATATTCTTGCAGCCGTCACCGCGACTGGCTACGAAGAGCCTTCGGCTATTCAGCAGCAATCGATCCCGATCATCATGGCCGGTCACGACATGATTGGTCAGGCGCAAACCGGTACGGGTAAAACCGCTGCGTTCGCCCTGCCGATCCTGCATCGCATCGATCCTGCAAAGCGCGAACCGCAAGCCCTGATCCTGGCCCCAACTCGTGAGTTGGCGCTACAAGTTGCAACCGCTTTCGAAACCTATGCCAAGCAAATGCCGGGCGTAACTGTTGTGGCTGTCTACGGCGGCGCGCCGATGGGCCCACAGCTGAAAGCAATCCGTAATGGCGCACAGATCGTTGTCGCCACTCCGGGCCGTCTGTGCGACCACCTGCGTCGCGACGAAAAAGTACTGGCGACCGTGAACCACCTGGTTCTCGACGAAGCCGACGAAATGCTCAAGCTGGGCTTCATGGACGACCTGGAAGTTATCTTCAAGGCCCTGCCTGTCACCCGTCAGACCGTATTGTTCTCGGCCACCCTGCCGCAGTCGATCCGAGCCATTGCTGAACGCCACCTGCGCGATCCGCAACACGTGAAGATCCAGACCAAGACCCAGACCGTTACCGCGATCGAGCAGGCTCACCTGTTGGTTCACGCTGACCAGAAGACTTCGGCCGTTCTCAGCTTGCTGGAAGTGGAAGATTTCGACGCCCTGATCATGTTCGTGCGCACCAAGCAAGCGACCCTGGATCTGGCCAGTGCCCTGGAAGCCAAAGGCTACAAAGCCGCTGCGCTGAACGGTGACATCGCCCAGAACCAGCGTGAGCGGGTGATCGACTCCCTCAAGGATGGCCGTCTGGACATCGTTGTGGCGACCGACGTTGCCGCTCGTGGCCTGGACGTTCCGCGCATCACTCACGTATTCAACGTTGACATGCCGTACGATCCAGAGTCCTACGTTCACCGTATCGGCCGTACCGGCCGTGCCGGTCGAGAAGGTCGTGCACTGCTGCTGGTGACTCCGCGTGAGCGCCGCATGCTGCAAGTGATCGAGCGCGTAACCGGTCAAAAGGTTGCTGAAGTTCGCCTGCCAGACGCTCAAGCTGTTCTGGATGCGCGCATCAAGAAGCTGACCAACAGCCTGTCGCCGCTGGTGGCCGATGCCGAATCGACTCACGGTGATCTGCTGGATCGCCTGACTGCCGACATCGGTTGCAGCCCGCGTGCCCTGGCCGCAGCCCTGCTGCGCAAGGCAACCAACGCTCAAGCGCTGACCCTGGCTGCAATCGAGAAAGAACGTCCACTGGTGCCTAACAATGCACCGCGTGGCGATCGTCCAGAGCGTTCCGGTGATCGTCCTGAGCGTGGTGACCGCGAGCGTCGTGCTCCGATGCCACTGGGCGAAGGCCGTGCACGTTGCCGTACCGCGCTGGGTGCGCGTGACGGTATCGCTGCCAAAAACCTGCTGGGCGCCATCCTCAACGAAGGTGGTCTGGCGCGTGAAGCCATCGGTCGCATCCAGGTGCGTGACAGCTTCAGCCTCGTCGAGCTGCCGGAAGATGGTCTTGAGAAGTTGCTGACCAAGCTGAAGGACACTCGCGTTGCCGGTAAGCAATTGAAGCTGCGTCGCTACCGCGAAGATTGATCCGCTTTCGGGCTGATTGATCGAACATAAAAAATCCCCGACTGGCTCGGGGATTTTTTATGCCTTATTGGCTAGCCGAAGCGATAGATGTCCATGCCCAATGCCCCCATGGTGAAGCCTTGGTGGGCAATGCTGAACTGCCCACCGGCGGCACGGGCAAAGTACAGCGGTAACAAGTGTTCGTCGCTGGGATGGTTGCGCACGGCATTCGGTGCCTGCGCGCGATAGTCGTGCAGCGCGGCTTCGTCGTTCGCGGCGAGTTTTTCGATCATCCAGTCACGAAACGCCTGAGCCCAAGGCTCAACGCTTTCGGGACCGGCATGCCAGTCCAGTTCCCGCAGGTTGTGGGTGATACTGCCTGAGCCGATCAGCAGGACTCCGTGCTCGCGCAGGCTGGCCAGCGCGTGGCCAACGCGGGTCTGCAGGGTGGGGCCGCCACGGGTGGGCAGCGAAACCTGGACAATCGGGATGTCTGCCTGCGGATACATCAGTGATAAAGGCACCCAGACGCCATGGTCGAAAGGCCGATTGCTGTCGATACGTGCTGGAAAGCCAGCGGTTTTCAATAACCCGGCAACCTCTGCGGCGAGTCGTGGGTCGCCTGGGGCTGGGTACTGCACTTCGAACAGGGCTTTGGGAAAGCCACCGAAGTCATGCCAGGTTTGCGGTTGTGGATTGCCGCTGACCAGCAGCTCATTGCTTTCCCAGTGTGCGGAAACAATCACGATGGCTTTTGGCTTCGGTATCTCGGCGGCCAGGCGGGCGAGTGCCGGCCCGCTGGCGCCGGGTTCCAGGGCGAGCATGGGGGAGCCGTGGGATATGTACAGGCTGGGGAACATGAATGAGCTCCTGAGAGTTAAGATGCAACATCTTCAGTCAGATCATTAATCTAAATCTAATATAAGTTTTAGGGTGTTTTGATCGAATTTTCGGGGTTATTTATGCAGCCGGAGTTTTGGCACAAGAAGTGGGCGGCGAACCAGATCGGCTTTCACCTGCCGCAGGTGAACCCTCATCTGAAGCGGTTCTGGCCAGCGTTAAGCCTTGAAGAAGGCGCGCGCGTGTTGGTGCCGTTATGTGGAAAAAGCCTGGATTTGCTATGGCTCGCCCATCAAGGCCATGAGGTCTTGGGGGTCGAGCTGTCGGAAAAAGCCGTCGAGGAGTTTTTCAGCGAGCATGGCTTTGATCCGGCCGTCAGCGAGCAGGGGCCTTTCAAGGTCTATCGGGCAGGTTCCATTGAACTGTGGTGCGGCGATTTCTTCGAGCTGACGGCAGGCGATGTTGCCGATTGCTCCGCGCTTTACGATCGCGCGGCGTTGATCGCGCTGCCGGCGGAAATGCGAGAGCGCTATGCCGCCCATTTGAAGCGGATACTGCCGAAGGAGTCCCATGGCCTGGTGATTACCTTGGACTATGACCAGGCGCAAATGCCCGGCCCGCCATTTGCTGTACTCGATGATGAGGTGCGGCGGTTGTTCGGGGACTCGTGGACGCTGAAGATTTTGGAAGATCAGGATGTGTTGAGTGACGGCGGGAAATTCCTGGAGGCGGGTGTTACGCGGCTGGAGGAGCGGGTGTATCGCCTGACGAGTCATTAATAGCAAAAGATCGTCCGAACGCGGCCCGAGCCTTCGGACGATCTTTTGATCTTGAAAAAAAACGGGGCGATCAGATCGCCCCGTTTGATTACCGCAAAACTATCAGCCCCGACGACGAGCCAGCGCATCGATACGTTCTTCCAGTGGCGGGTGGCTCATGAACATGCGAGCGAACCCTTGCTTGATGCCACCGTTGATGCCAAAGGCGTTCAGGGTGTCGGGCATGTGCACCGGCAGCCCCTGTTCCGCCCGCAGGCGTTGCAGGGCACCAATCATCGCGGCGGTGCCGGCCAGGTTTGCACCGGCTTCGTCGGCACGGAATTCGCGCTTGCGCGAGAACCACATGACGATGGCGCTGGCCAGAATGCCCAGAACCAGTTCGGCGAAGATGGTCGCCACGTAGTAGGCAATGCCCTGGCCTTCTTCGTTCTTGAAGATCACCTTGTCGACGAAATTGCCGATGATCCGTGCGAAGAACATCACGAAGGTGTTCACCACGCCCTGGATCAACGCCAGGGTAACCATGTCGCCATTGGCCACGTGACCGATTTCGTGGGCCAGGACGGCTTTCACTTCATCCGGCGAGAAACGCTCGAGCAAACCCTGGCTGACTGCGACCAATGCGTCGTTCTTGTTCCAGCCGGTGGCGAAGGCGTTCGCCTCGTAGGCCGGGAAGATACCGACTTCGGGCATCTTGATTCCGGCTTCGCGGGACAGTTGCTCGACGGTTTGCAGCAGCCATTGCTCGTGACGGGTGCGTGGCTGGGTGATGATCTGGGTGCTGGTGCTCATCTTCGCCATCCACTTGGAGATGAACAGCGAGAACAGGGAACCTGCGAAACCAAAGACCGCACAGAAAATCAGCAGCTGATTGAGGTTGAGGTCAACCCCATTGGCCGCCATGAACCCGTTGAAGCCGAAAAGGCTCAGGGTGATGCTGGCAATCAGCACGACCGCCAGGTTAGTGGCCAAGAACAGCAGGATGCGCATCATGGTTGTAGAAATCTCCTCAAGCTAAAGATGTAGCGTACTGCGGGGTATATAAGGTGCTGCACCGGGGGATTCAACCGGGTGACTATTTCAAACTGTGTCCTACGGCAACAGTCTAGCTGCTTGCAGGGCATTTCCGACAAGTGTGCGGGAAGTGTTTGTCAGTCAATTCGTGTCGAAGGCCCCGCCTTTGTTAGGCGCGAGCAGCCAAGGCGCTGTCCGGCAGCGACAAAGCGACTGCCAGTGGCGCATTGCAAACAAATGTTGCCGGATCAATCACCGTGCGACCTGTGGGAACGTCGCACGGTGACAGTTCGCTTACTGGCGGTAGGACTTGAGGAAGCCGCCGATGCGTCCGATGGCCATCTCCAGGTCATCGACACGGGGCAGGGTCACGACGCGGAAGTGGTCCGGCCATGGCCAGTTGAATGCGGTGCCTTGAACCACCAGCAGCTTTTCGGAGAGCAGCAGGTCGAGGACAAATTTTTCGTCGTTATGGATCGGGCAGACCTTGGGGTCGATCCGCGGGAATGCATACAGCGCACCCATCGGCTTGACGCAGCTCACGCCCGGAATGTCGTTGAGCAACTCCCAGGTGCGGTTGCGTTGTTCCAGCAGGCGACCCTGCGGCAGCACCAGGTCATTGATACTCTGATAGCCACCCAGGGCGGTCTGGATCGCGTGCTGGCTCGGCACGTTGGCGCACAGGCGCATGTTCGCCAGCATGTCGATGCCTTCGATGTAGCTCTGGGCGTGGTGTTTCGGGCCGGAAATGGCGATCCAGCCGGAACGGAAACCGGCGACGCGATAGGACTTGGACAGACCGTTGAACGTCAGGCAGAGCAGGTCGGGCGCCAGGGAGGCGGTGCAGATGTGCACGGCATCGTCGTAGAGGATCTTGTCGTAGATCTCGTCGGAAAACACCACCAGGTTGTGCTGACGGGCCAGTTCCAGCATGCCCAGCAGCACTTCCTTGGAATACACCGCGCCGGTCGGGTTGTTCGGGTTGATGATCACCAGGGCCTTGGTGTTCGGGGTGATCTTGGCCTTGATGTCGGCCAGGTCCGGCCACCAGTTGGCTTGCTCGTCGCACAGGTAATGCACCGGATTGCCGCCGGACAGGCTCACGGCTGCGGTCCACAATGGATAGTCCGGCGCTGGCACCAGCACTTCGTCGCCGTTGTTGAGCAGGGCCTGCATCGACATCACGATCAGTTCGGAAACGCCGTTGCCCAGATAGATGTCTTCAATGCCGACGCCTTCCACCTGCTTTTGCTGGTAGTACTGCATCACGGCCTTGCGCGCACTGAACAGGCCCTTGGAGTCGCTGTAGCCCTGGGCGGTCGGCAGGTTGCGGATCACGTCCTGGAGGATTTCATCCGGTGCTTCGAAACCAAAGGGCGCCGGGTTGCCGATGTTCAGCTTGAGGATGCGATGGCCTTCCTCTTCCAGGCGCTTGGCGTGCTTGAGCACCGGGCCGCGAATGTCGTAGCAGACGTTGGCGAGCTTGTTCGATTTGCTGACCTGCATGGCGATGTGTTCCCGAAAATGAACGATCCAGACGGCGTTTGGACAACCGTGCTGGGAATCCTGCGTATTCACACAGGCCTGACGCCTTGAGATGCAGCACCCATATTTCCGTTTGAATGCGCGTGGTCTGGCTGCCAGACTGGCGTTTGACGAGGCGCAATCATACGTGCCGCCCGATCCGTGGAAAAGGTACAGATCGGGCTTTTTCAGCCGCTGAGGTGTGATGATGGAAAAGTTGGAAAAAACCCTGGAAGAATGGAAGGCGATGCTCGATCCAGAGCAGTACAACGTGTGCCGCCTCAAGGGCACCGAACGTCCGTTTTCCGGCAAATACAACGCCACCAAGACCGACGGTGTCTACCACTGCATCTGCTGTAACGAGCCGCTGTTCGACTCCAGGACCAAGTTCGATTCCGGCTGCGGCTGGCCGAGTTTCCATTCGCCGATCGGCGACAGCGCCATGACCGAAATCCGTGATGCCAGCCACGGCATGATCCGCACCGAAGTGGTCTGCGCCAAGTGCGACGCGCACCTGGGGCATGTATTCCCTGATGGTCCGCCGCCGACCGGTCTGCGCTATTGCATCAACTCGGTGTGCCTGGACCTGGTGCCCCGCTCGTAATGCGAGCCCTGTAGGAGCTGCCGAAGGCTGCGATCTTTTGACCTTAAAAAGGCCGGATCAAAAGATCGCAGCCTTCGGCAGCTCCTACGGTTGATCGGCGTTTTGATTAATTAAATTGCACGCAATTCAATTGCTCGCTATTTTGTTATCTCTTCCATCCACTCGGACCCTCAAACATGAGCGACAACCTGCTGAGCATCCCTTGCACCACCATCAAGGGTGAGCAAAAGACCCTGGCGGATTTCGCCGGCAAAGCCGTGCTGGTGGTCAACACGGCCAGCAAGTGCGGTTTCACTCCGCAGTACAAAGGCCTGGAAGAGCTGTGGCAGACCTACAAGGACCAGGGCCTGGTGGTGCTCGGTTTTCCCTGCAACCAGTTCGGCAAGCAAGAGCCGGGCAACGAAGGGTCGATCTCCGAATTCTGCGAGCTGAACTTCGGTGTCAGCTTCCCGCTGTTCAAAAAGATCGACGTAAACGGTGCCGACGCCCATCCGCTGTTCGTGCAATTGAAAAAGCGTGCACCGGGTGTGCTGGGTTCCCAGGGCATCAAGTGGAACTTCACCAAGTTCCTGATCGGCAAGGACGGGCAATTGGTCAAGCGCTTCGCTCCGGCGACCAAGCCGCAGGACCTGACCCGCGAGATCGAAGCCCTGCTCAAATGAATACCTTGTCAGTCGACTCCCTGAAGCTCGATAGCCAACTGTGTTTCAAGCTGTACGCGGCTTCCCGGGCGGTGATTCGCGCCTACAAGCCAATGCTCGATCAGTTGGGCCTGACTTACCCTCAGTACCTGGCGATGCTGGTGCTGTGGGAGTGGCAGGAAGCGGCCCCGGAGCAGCCGACCGTGAAGGCGTTGGGCGAGCGTTTGGCCTTGGATTCCGGCACGCTGACACCGTTGCTCAAGCGCCTCGAACAACTGCAACTGGTGCAGCGTCAGCGTTCGGCGCGCGATGAGCGTGAAGTGCATCTGAGCCTGTCGTCAGCCGGCACGGCCCTGCGCGATCAGGTAGGGCCACTCAAGGCCCGCCTGTTGTGCGACAGCGGGGTCGATCTGAACCGTCTCAACGATTTGCGCGATGGCCTCGATCACTTGTTGGGACAGATCAAGGCGCTGTCGTAGCGGGGATCCACAAGTCCAGCAGGGAGGCCAGTTCTTCCCGCCGGAAGGGTTTGGCCAGGTAGTCACTCATGCCCGCGGCACGACAGCGTTCGCGCTCTTCCGACATGGCGTTGGCCGTCAGGGCGACGATGGGCAGTTGGGGCCAGCGGCCGCTGCGGCGGATTTGCCGGCTGGCCTCATAGCCGTCCATCACCGGCATGTTGCAGTCCATCAGCACCAGATCGAACTCCCGTTGTTCGAGTTGATCCAGGGCTTCGGCACCATGGGCCGCGGTGGTCACCTCGCAGCCGAGTTTGCCGAGCATGCCCTTGGCCACCAGTTGGTTGACCGGATTATCTTCCACCAGCAGCACGCGCCCGCGGCGCTGCGGGCTTTGCGCGTCGAGTGGGACATTGTTGATCGGGTGGGTTTGCGGTTGCAGGATTCGCCGCAACAACTGATGCAGCGAATTGCGTGCCAGGGGGCGGGCCTGCTGTTGCAAGGGGGTGAGGGTGTTGACCTCTTCGCTGGGCATGAAATTGCCATAAGCGGTAATCAGCAGGATCGGCGCGTTGAGAGTGGGGCGCAAAATGAACAGGCACTCGGGGCAGTCGGTGATGAGCACGTCGGCCGCCAGGCCAAGCAGTGGGTCATCCATGGAGCGCCGTTCGTAGTCCAGTCCCCAGCCAGGTAACAGGCCGTTCAGCAGTTCGCCCAGCCCGCTGCTGGCGGCCGTGATGGCGATGACTTTGCCCTTGAGCGAAACAGCCGGCATTGCACGGGTATGGCTGGGCAATGGCAAGTCCGCGCAGAACTGGCTGCCAAAACCCGGCTCGGAGTCGATCGTCAGGCGCCCTTGCATGGCTTCGCAAAGGTTGTAGGTCAGCGCCAGGCCCAGCCCGGTGCCGCCAAATTGGCGGGTAATACCGGCGCCGGCCTGAGTGAAAGGCTGGAAAATTTTCACTTGGGCATCCAGAGGGATTCCGATGCCGGTGTCACACACTTCGATTCTGACGCCGTCCCCGAACGTCGACAGGCGCACGTCGACACGCCCGAAACGGGTGAACTTGAGGGCGTTGGACAGAAGATTACTGACGATCTGCCGCACCCGGGTCGGATCGCCGAGCACGAGTGTCGGGAAATGCGGATCGATCAGGCAGGTCAGTTCGACGCTGGGGGCGGCGTTCTGCGATAACAGGTTGGCAGTGTCTTCGATCAGCGAGCCGA
Organism: Pseudomonas sp. P4_B3; assembly: GCF_056402295.1. NCBI lineage: Bacteria > Pseudomonadati > Pseudomonadota > Gammaproteobacteria > Pseudomonadales > Pseudomonadaceae > Pseudomonas > Pseudomonas sp. P4_B3. The sequence continues at coordinate 12,061 of NZ_JBFUHR010000013.1, read as the reverse complement.
GGTCGAAGGGGATGTGTTCGAGTTCGAGTTGACCGGCATCGAACTTCGACAAGTCGAGAATATCGTTGAGCAATTCCACCAGCACTTTGCCCGAGTCATGGGCGATGGACAGCTGTTGCTGTTGTTCGGCAGTCAGCGGCCCGTCGAGGGACAGCGCGATCATCCCGAGCAAGCCATTGAGGGGCGTGCGGATTTCATGGCTCATGTTGGCCAGGAACACCGAGCGGGCGTCGGCCATGTCCAGTGCTGTGCTGCGAGCGACTTCCAGTTCCTGGTTGGATTGGCTCAGCCGGACATTGATCGCGTTGAGTTCGGCAGTGCGGGCCGAGACGATATTTTCCAGTTGGCCGAGATACTCGGTCAGGCGGTTTTCCGCGTTGCGCCGCTGCTGGATTTCGGTGGCGATGTTTTTGAATTGCTGATTGGCAACCTTGACCAGCACGCCGATCTCATCGTCGGCGTGCCCGGCGGGACACTCCAGTGAGCTCGGCTCGGTGCTGCTCGGGTCGCGGCCGCTGAGTTCACGGATGACCCGCACCAGGGGTTTGGTCAGCATCACATAGAACAGCGCCAACAGGATGCCGGACAGTAGCAGGCTGCGGGCGAAGCCATTGAGCAGGGTCACTTCGGCCCGGCGCAGGAACCGGTTGCCGAAGGCGTAAGTGTCGACGTTCAGCCGCAGCGTACCCAGGGATTCGCTGGGTAAATGATCCAGGTAAAGCCGGTCTTCGAACTGTCGGTTGGCGCCGAACAGGTAGTCACTGAGCATCCGGTATCCGTTTTCCACCCCGGGTCGCTTGACGCTGGCCAGCACAGTGCCGTTGTTGTCGGTCAGTTTCACGCCAGTGATCGCTGGCGAGCGCAGCAGGCCCAGGGTCAGTTCCTTGGCGAGTTCGGCGTCGATGTTGTAGGCAATTCGCGAGGCCGGGTTGTGGCTGATTTCCAGCAATGAAAGGATTTCACGATTGATGGAGGCGTCTTCACTGGCATAATCGATGCCTATTTGCAGCAGGCTGAGCAGCGTGCCCAGAATGAAACCGACCAGCACGGTAAGCCGGGCTTGCTTGAATGACAGCCGGTTGGTGAATTTGATGTCCATGGAGGGGTGAACCACTTCCGTTTCCTTTCGCTGCTCAAGCATAGTCGATCATGCCTGCCTGTTGATGTTCTCGCGAGGCCTGTACTGCGGGGGCCGCCGCTTGTGTGACGCTGTGTTTCGTCGCTGTATCACCATCATCACTGTGAACGTGCCCGAGGAGAAGTCGTGGATTCCCGATTGAATGCTTTTCTTGAACGCGCCGATGCCGTTCTGGCCCGTATCGAGCCGTTGCTGCCGGCCCCCCGGCCAGCCATCGACTGGACGCAATGCCTGGCCGCGCGCTGGCAGCGTGAGTCGCGCGGCGGTTATCTGATGCCGCTGGAGGTCAGCCTCGACATGCATTTGTCGGACCTGATCGGCGTCGACCGGCAAGTCGAGCAGCTTGGGCGCAATACCCGGCAGTTCCTCGATGGCATGCCGGCCAACCACGCCTTGCTCTGGGGCTCGCGCGGCACCGGCAAGTCGTCACTGGTGCGCGCCTTGTTGGCCGAGCACGCTCAAGCCGGTTTGCGCTTGATCGAGATTGAACGTGATCACCTGGCAGACCTGCCGCGAGTGGTCGAACAGATCGGCAAACTGCCCCAGCGTTTCGTGCTGTTTTGCGATGACCTTTCCTTCGAGTCGGGCGAGGGTGATTACCGAGTGCTCAAAAGCGTCCTCGATGGCTCGCTGGAACAGGCGCCGGATAACGTTTTGCTGTACGCCACGTCCAACCGTCGCCACCTGGTGCCGGAAAAGGAAAGTGACAACGAAAACTGGAAACGGGTCGACGGCGAACTGCATCCCAGCGAGGCGGTGGAAGACAAGATCGCGCTGTCGGACCGCTTCGGTTTGTGGCTGTCGTTCTATCCGTTTACCCAGGAACACTTCCTCAACGTCGTCGAGCACTGGATCGGTCAGTTGGCCGGCAAGGCCGGACTGGCGTGGCAGCGCAGCGAAGAGCTGGACATTCTGGCGGTACGCTGGGCCACCGGCCGGGGCAATCGTAATGGACGTTGCGCTTATCAATTTGCCCGTTATTGGGTCGGGCTGAAACTGTTGGAGCACAAGGCATGATCGATTTACAAAAGAGCGGCCAGGGCCTCGAAGGCTACGGCATGCTGCACGCGCAGCTGGAGTCCTTGCTGGCGGACGAGCGGGACTTCATCGCCAATGCCGCACAGTTCTCGGCGTTTCTGTTCAATCAGCTCGATGACCTGAACTGGGCCGGTTTCTACCTCAACCGCCATGAAGAACTGGTGCTGGGCCCGTTTCAGGGGCAGATCGCTTGCGTGCGGATTCCGTTCGGTCGCGGCGTATGCGGGACAGCGGCTGCCACCTTGCAGACTCAACGAGTCGAAGATGTGCACGCGTTCCCCGGTCACATTGCCTGCGACAGCGCCTCGAACAGCGAACTGGTGGTGCCGCTGGTCAAGGACGGCCGATTGATCGGCGTGCTCGATCTCGACAGTCCGAAACTGGCGCGTTTCACTGCACAGGACCAGGCAGGAATCGAACAGCTGGCGGCGATTTTCCTGCGGCTGACCGACTGCTGATCAAGACCCCGGGCCTGCCTTGAGCAGCAGGCCTGACGCCGGTTTTCTCCATGACGGTCAACGCACTGCCGAGGGTCCAGGCATCGTCAAGGCTCTGTCACTTTGCCTTCGTCGTAGTGCTCGATCTGACGTAGTAACGCGTCCTCCAGCTCAAGCATGGCGCACTCCATGGATTTGCAGCATGCAGCCACTTTTTCGCGATCGAAATCCTCATGGCAGGCTGCTTCGAGTGCCTCGCAGCGGTCGATCAAGCGGGATGCCTGCACTATCCGGGCTGCGCCTTTGATTTTGTGGGCAATGTCCTGCAGCGCCTGCGTATCCCCTGAGCTGGATAGTGCCAACAGTGTTTGCAGATCCTGGCGGTTGCTATTCACTAACTCGTTGAGCAATCGCCGGTTCAACATCGGGTTGCCTCCGGTCATCAGTTTCAACCCGTGCAGGTTGAACGCCGGGGTTGTCTGGGTGGGCCCAATGCCTTCCACCCATTGACTCAAGGCACCGAGGCTGAGGGGTTTGAACAGGCAGTCGTCCATTCCCGCCTGTTTGCAGCGCTGTACTTCTTCCGGTTGCGCGTTGGCGGTAAAGCCGAGAACGGTGCAGGGAGGACGATGGTTTTGTCGTTCATGCTGGCGAATGGCGCGGGCCAGCTCGTAACCGTTCATGACCGGCATGTTGCAATCGGCGATCACCAGATCAAACGGCCGGTCTTTCCATGCATCCAGTCCCTCCTGGCCATCGGCCGCGACGGTAAATCGATGCCCAAGAAACTCCAGTTGCTGGCACGTGAGCAAGCGATTGGCCGGGTGATCGTCGACTACCAGCACACTCAACGGGGTTGTGGCGACGATGATTTGCGTTTCGGCCACCTGGGCTGACTGTTGTAGCGGCAACGTTTCCAGCAGTAGCAACACCTCCACTTGAGTGCCGACGCCCGGTTCGCTACGCAATTGCAGATTGCCGCCCATCATCTCGCAGAGGTTGCGGCTGATCACCAGCCCCAGCCCTGCGCCCCCCCTGGCCGATTGCATGGCGTTGTCGGCCTGTGCGAAGGGTTCGAACAGGTGCTGTTGATCCTGTTCGCTGATCCCGATACCACTGTCGTGAACCTGCACCCGCATTTGCACGTGCTCAGGTTGCGTTGCCGGCTGCAGATCGACAATGACCCGGACCTGGCCTTGCTCGGTAAACTTGATGGCATTGCTGATCAGGTTGGACAGCACTTGTTTGAAGCGCAAAGGATCCAGCAACACATCGAAGGTCGGGTTGGCCGATGAAAACTCCAGTACCAGCCCGAGCTTCTTCTGTCGGGCCAGGCCATCGAAAATCCGCACGACCGAGGCTACGAGTTCACCCGGACTAACGCGCTCCGGGCTCAGGCTCAAGCGTCCTGATTCGATTCTGGCAATGTCCAGAATGTCGCCAATCAGCTCCAGCAACCCTTTCGCCGAGTTGTATGCGACATCGATGGTCGCGCGCTCCGGGTGCAGATGATCAAGACGCTTGAGTGTCAGTTCAAGCATGCCAATGATTGCATTCATCGGCGTGCGGATCTCATGGCTCATCGTGGCCAGAAACGTGCTTTTGGCCCGGTTGGCGTTATCGGCACGTTCTTTCGCGCAACGCAGATCATCGAGCAGTTGCCGCCGTTCGCTGATATCGATCCAGCCACCGATAATGCCTTGCACTTTTGCGCTGGAATCCCGATAGGGAAGAATCCAGTGATAGATCGTCAGCCGCCGGCCGCCAATGTGCAGTTCGCGATCGACGATCAAAGGTCTGCCCTCGGCCACCACGCGTTGGTAGTCAGCCTGGTACTCCCGGGCTTCGAATACATTGCTCATCGATCCCTGCATGACACTTTTGCCGATGACATCTTCACGCCTGGCGCTGAACGCTTGCAGGTAACTGTCGTTGCAACTTTGCAGTAGTCCCTGGCGATCACGTACGTAGATCGGATGGGGCGTGCCATTGACCAGCGATCGCATGAACTCGAACTGATCGTTCAACGCACGCTCGGCGGCCTTGCGTTGCTTGATCTGGCGTCGCATGTAGTCGTTCCACGCAATGGAAATCAGCAACAGCACGCCGGCACCAATGACGATCTGATAGAACAGTCGTTGATAGTTGCGCCAGGTGTTTTGCGAAGACGCCGAATAGCCGCGCCAACGGCTGTTGATGATGCCCAGTTCTTCCGGCGAGATGCTTAGTAACGCCTTGTCGAGAATCGCGTTCAGCTCTTTGGCGCCCCGAGCGGTGGCAAGGGAAAACGCTGCCTGCTCGGTGCCGATGGTGGTGCTGATTTGCAGTGTGTGCTCGAACAGTCGCGACGAAATGAAGTAATTGGCAATGATCAGTGAGTTCACCGCGCCCTCGACCTGGCCTCCGGCGAGTAACTCTACGGCGCTGAAGGTGTCCGGGGCTTCAATCAACTTGATCCGGGGAAATTCTCTGCGCAGGTAATCCATGAGTGGATTGCCACGGGCAATGGCCAGGCGCTTGTCCTGCAACTGCACGAGGTTGGTCGGGCTGTCGGCGGCTTTGCGGGTCAGCAGGACGTAGGAATTTTCCAGAAAGGGTCGGGTAAAGTTCAGTTGGGTTTGACGTTGCGCGCTGGGAAGCAACGCGGCGATCACATCGGCCTTGTTGTCCTTGATCTGTTTGATCATCTCGTCATCGCTCCGACTGTGCTGGATGTCAAAGCGCAAGCCGGTGCGCAGCCTGATCAGCTCAAGCAAATCTGCGGTGACCCCGCGAAAGTTGCCGTTGCTATCGAAAAACGTCAGTGGCGCAAAGGCTTCGTTGACGACGACGCGCACTATCGGGTGGCGTGCCAGCCAGCGTTCTTCCCGTTCAGTAAGTTGCAACTTTTGATCGGTCAGCAGAATGTCGCTACCGGCGCTCCAGCGTTTGGCGATGTTTTCTCGTTCACTGGAGGGGATGGCCGTGATCGTCGCGTTGATGATGCCAAGCAGCTCGGGGTTGCTCCTGTTCACGGCGAAGCTGAAACCATAGGCTTCATGTTTGCCGAAGTTGGCCATCCGGATGTTGTTCAAGTATCCCTTGTTGATCATGTAGTGAGTTGAAATGGTGTCACCGAGAAACACGTCCGCCTGATCGAAAGCAACGGCGTTGATTGCATTCTGGTAGGAGGGATAGGACGTGATTATCGCCTTCGGGTACAACGCCCTGACTTCCGTCAGCGGCAAGTAGTGATACACCATGCTCAGGCGCAATCCGGCCAGGCCCTCGGTGAGGGATCGGGTTTCCCCTTCGCGGGTCACCAAGACGGGTTGGTCGACGGCATAGGGTATCGACAGTGCAATGTCGGCATTGCCAGCTTCGAATCCATTGGCGGTGCCTAGCAGATCGACTTCGCCGCTTTCCAGTGCAGCGATCGCGGCCCCTCGGGAATCGAAACGCTGAACCGTGACGGGCAAACCGGTTATTTTTCCCAGAAGACCAGCGTAATCGGCGGTAAACCCTTCATAGTCCTGCCCACTGGTGGTCAGGTCGAAAGGGGGGTAGTCCGGGGCTGACGTCCCGAGCGTCAGTTCATGTTTTTGCTTTATCCATTGCCGTTGGGATTCATCCAGTCGAACCTCCATTGCTCCGGCCTTCGAACGGCTGAGCAGTGTGTAGTGTTCACTGTTCGGTGCCCCAAACAACGAGGTGCTCACGCATAGACCTGCAGTCACCTGTATCAGATAAACCTTCAAACGGCTGGGCATCGAGGGTCTCACACTAGCGCGTTTCGTTTAGCCATCTCGATTAGTTCAACCAGGGATTTGGCTTTGAGCTTCTGCATGAGGCGCTTTTTGTAGGTGCTCACGGTCTTGTTGCTCAGAAACATCCCCTTGGCGATTTCCTTGTTTGTGCGACCTTGGGCAAAAAGTTGCAAGACCATCAGTTCCCGGTCGTTTACGGATTTGAACAGTTCCAGTTCGATGCAGCGTGTTTCATCTCCTCGGATGGGGTTCAAGGCCTCGCTCGGAAAATAGTTGTAACCTGCAAATACCGCTTTTATGGCGCTGACCAGTTCACTGATGTCCTCTTGTTTGCAGACATAGCCCGAGGCACCGGATTGCATGCAACGAATGCCGAAAAGTGTCGGGCATTGTGCTGTCAGTACCAGTGTTTTAAGAGGTGTATTCATGGCGTTGAATCGAGATAGCACTTCCAGGCCATCCAGTTTTGGAATGCTGATGTCGAGAATGACCAGATCCGGCATGCATTCGCGAACCATCTGCATGGCGTCGACCCCATTGTCAGTTTCGCCGACGACTTTGTAACCTTCATGCTCCAGCAGCATTCGAACGGCAAGGCGGATAACCGGGTGATCGTCGACAATAAAAACGGAGTTCATAATCAAGTCCCATGCGAGCTCAAATAAAGCGCGCACCTTAGCTCAGATACTTGAAGGGGCGCATGAACTGACCGAGCTGTAGCAGCAATATAGGAGAAATCCTACAGATCAAAAGGAATGGGACTACGTGTTAACTAGGTTTCTTATTAGGAAGGCTAAGAAAGTCCAGCGCTTTGGTGCACTTTTGAAGGAAGTTGTTTGTAAGTTTTACGTTGTATGTTTTCCGGCTTTTATATGTTTCTTTTTTCTATAGTAGTGCTGAGGTCAACAAGTCTCTAAATTCAGATTGTTTCAGTGGTTTTATCAAATATCCCAATAATGGCAGCCCGTAATCAGTGGCCGTTTTTACAAGCTCATCCAATTCAGACGTTGTCAGGCTACTCAGAATGATCGCCTGTCTGATCAGCCCTCGCTGGCTGGCGAACCGGACCAGATCGAGTCCCGTCAGATCGGGCAGGCATTGATCGCATAAAAGAATGTCGAACGGTTGGTCGGCCCCGAGCATTTTCTGCATGGCGCTTTTGGCGCTATCGGAGGTAGTCAGTCGGGTGAAGCCATAACTTTCCAGCAAGTACTGAGTGGCTATTAGTTGGAAGGGATGGTCTTCCACCACGAGGATGCGTAGATCGTCTTCGGCCATGGGGCGCACTTCATCTGTCGAACAGAAGGGAGGGCGATTGTTTCGCGAGAGTGCCGGACAAGCGATCAGTTTGCTCGACAGGTGCTGTAGGGCGATTCGACGAAACTTGAGTGCTGTTGGAGTTTGAAGGGGAGATCAGCCATTACGAATGCTGTAATGGCTGATCAATCGATACACCTCAGTGGCTGGCGCGTCCGGTCATTTCCAAGGCCATGTCACTGGCATAGCTGTCGGTCATGCCGGCGATGAAATCAATCATGCGCAAAAACGAAGTGTGCAATGGGCCGTGAGGGTCGGGTGCATTGTTGCCCAGCAGATCAAGGATACGACGGCTCTTGAACGACGGCGTACGTCCGTTGTGCTGCTCCAGCGCTGCGCCGCAAAAGGCGTTGAGCAGGATTTCCAGTGTGGTGTAGGCACCGATCTCGTGCAGAGTCTTGCGCTTGTCCTGGAAGATTTTCTTGCGGGCCATGTCTTTGGCATTCAGCACGCAACGCTTGGCGGGACCATGCATGTGTTCCACCAGGTCGCCGGAAAGCGTACCGGCCAACAGCGCATCCTGTTGCTCGACAAACGCCCGGGCCGCGGCATTGGTCAAGTGTTCGATGGCTTTACCGCGCAGTATCGCCAGTTTGCGTCGGCGCGAATCGCCGGGACCAAGCTGGCGGTAGGTCTCAGGCAAGTCATCGCCCACCAGGCCCAGCAACAGGGACTCGACTTCGGCGTATTCCAGCAACTCCATTTCCAGGCCGTCTTCCAGGTCGATCAGTGCATAGCAGATGTCGTCGGCAGCCTCCATCAGGTACACCAGAGGATGTCGCGCCCAACGTTGCTCCTCCAGTTGTGGCAGGCCGAGTTTATGGGCGATCTGCTCGAGTAGCGGCAGCTCGCTCTGATAACAGCCGAACTTGTGTTTCTTGTAGCCCAGCGAGTCGGCGTGCCTGGCCGTCCATGGATACTTCAGGTAGGTGCCCAGCGTTGCATAGGTCAGTCGGGTGCCGCCGTCGAACTGGTGATACTCCAGTTGAGTGAGTACCCGAAAGCCCTGGGCATTGCCTTCGAAATTCAGGAAGTCATTGCGCTCGGCTTCACTCATTGCATCCAGCCAGCCACGGCCGGCGGCTTGCTGGAACCAGTGCCGGATCGCGTCTTCACCGGAATGGCCGAAAGGCGGGTTGCCGATATCGTGTGCCAGGCAAGCCGATTGCACCACCATCCCCAGGTCGCTGGGTTCGCACCAGTCGGGCAGGGCATTGCGGATGGTTTCGCCGACCCGCATGCCCAGTGAGCGACCCACGCAACTGACTTCCAGCGAGTGGGTCAGGCGCGTATGAATGTGATCATTGCTGGACACCGGATGGACCTGGGTCTTGCGCCCGAGGCGGCGGAAAGCCCCCGAGAAAATGATGCGGTCGTGGTCTTTGTGAAAAGGGCTGCGACCGAGCTCTTCAGGGCTGTGCAGAGGTTTTCCGAGGCGTTCGCGGGTAAGCAGAGTGTGCCAATCCAAGGCGGGGTCTCTCCGTCAGGTGACTAATAGCCTAGCTTCCCGTTTCGCGCCATGACCTGCAAGCGGAACTACAGTCCGGCGGCGTCGATATCGATGAGTAACCGACGCCGAAATCATCGATGGCTATCCGCGCGCCGGCTTGCCGGTAAGGCACCACCACATGTGCCAGACTCATCAGTCTTTGCGCGAAGAGCCTTGCATGATCAGTGTGATCAGCGGCCCTAGTGTTGTGCCGAGGCGGATCAGCCGGGTCAGGCTGCTGAGGCCGCCACCGTTTTTTGCACCCTTGCCGGTCAGATAGCCCAGCAAGGTGACGGCAGCCACGCCCCAGAGTGGAGCGTGCTTGACGCCGAAGCCGTCCTTCAGGTTTTGCGTTATCCCGCGCACCCGCTGCAAAGGTTGTAGCAGTTGCGCGGATTCGTGGCGGATTTCCTGACGATGCATTTCCATGCGCAAGCGGATCAGGGCTTTGCGCATTTCCGTGCGTGAGCTGTTGTGTGGCAGTTCAGGCAGGTTCATGGCATCAGGCGCTCCCGATCGTTGGCCAGCTCTTCCAGTGTGCCGTGGAAGGGCGAGGACTCATCGAAAATCGCTGCTCTCAAACGCATTCCACAGAATATGGCGGCGAGGGTGTAGAACACACAGAGCCCGATGATGGCGGTCAGGCGATAGGTGTCCCAGAACACAATAAGCACCAGCGTCGACAACCCCACCAACAGCAGCAATGCAAACACCAGCGCCAGGCCGGCAAACAGCAGCAGGCTGACGGTGCGGGTCTTTTGTTCCTGCAATTCGATACCGAACAGTTCGACATGGCTGTGCAGTAATCCAAGGAAGGCAGCGCCCAGGCGCCGCGATGAGGAGCTGGTTCCCGCTACAGACGGGCCGGATTCACCGATCGACATATCAGCGCCGGCTGGCCAGCAGGCCGATCAGGAAACCCACACCGGCCGCGATCCCGACGGATTGCCAAGGGTTGGCCTGGACATAGTCTTCCGTGGCGGTGACTGCTGCCTTGCCGTGTTCGCGCAGGGAGTCTTCGGTCAGCTTCAGGGTTTCACGGGCACGCAAGAGACTGTCGTGAATCTGCTCGCGCAATTCATCGGCCTGATCGCCGGCCAGGGTCGCGGTGTGCTCCAGCAACCGTTCGGTGTCACTGACCAGTGTCTGAAAGTCGTTCATCAGGATTTCTTGAGCAGTCTTTGCCTTGGTGCGGGCCATGGGGGATCTCCATAAGTGGCTTTCTGATGCGTTCGAGTATGAGCCTTCGGCGAAGGTTCAGTACAAATGACTGGTACAACTTTTGCTACGTCGTGGTGCGCCGGTCCGCACCATTGCGCTATGGCCGGGCATGATTTCAGTAAAACCGTAGGACCAACAATCAAAAACTCGCGTAAACGTCCGGGGCGCGTTTTTCCTGGAGGGCGTCCGTGCGCCAAAGTGGTTCAACGAGATCAGTGCGCTGATGCTCCGAAGCCGCAACTTGGTGCGTGGACAGTCATCGCGAACTGCTTTGGTGCTTTTTTCTGCCATAAGGTCTGCCCATCCCATGGAAAACCTGCAAAGCGCTGTGGACACCCTGGTCCATAGCTCCAACACGCTGTTCATTCTGATCGGTGCGGTCATGGTTCTGGCCATGCACGCCGGTTTTGCCTTTCTCGAAGTCGGAACCGTGCGACAGAAAAACCAGGTCAATGCGTTGTCGAAAATCCTCAGTGACTTCGCTGTTTCGACACTGGCCTACTTCTTTATAGGCTATTGGATTTCCTATGGCGTGACATTCATGCAGCCAGCGGCCGTGCTCAATGCCGACCATGGCTATGGACTGGTGAAGTTTTTCTTCCTGCTGACCTTTGCCGCGGCGATCCCGGCGATCATTTCCGGCGGGATCGCCGAGCGCGCCCGGTTTGTTCCCCAGTTGTGTGCAACCGCGTTGATCGTCGCGTTCATCTATCCGTTCTTCGAAGGCATTGTCTGGAACGGCAACCTGGGTTTGCAAGCCTGGTTGCTGGAGCGCTTTGGCGCCGGTTTCCATGACTTCGCAGGATCGGTGGTGGTGCATGCCATGGGCGGTTGGCTGGCACTGGCGGCGGTGCTGTTGCTCGGGCCGCGTAATGGCCGCTATCGCGACGGTCGGCTGGTCGCGTTCGCGCCATCGAGCATCCCGTTTCTGGCACTGGGCTCGTGGATCCTGATTGTTGGCTGGTTCGGCTTCAACGTCATGAGCGCGCAAACCCTGCAAGGTGTCAGCGGACTGGTGGCGGTGAACTCGTTGATGGCCATGGTTGGCGGTACGGTGGCGGCGCTGATTGTCGGGCGCAATGACCCCGGCTTTTTGCACAACGGCCCGTTGGCGGGGCTCGTGGCAATCTGTGCCGGTTCCGACCTGATGCATCCTGTGGGCGCGCTGGTCACCGGTGCCGTCGCGGGGGCGCTGTTTGTCTGGTGCTTTACCGCGGCCCAAGGCAAATGGCACATCGACGATGTGTTGGGTGTGTGGCCGTTGCATGGCTTGTGCGGTGTGTGGGGCGGCATCGCCTGCGGCATTTTCGGCCAGACCGCTTTGGGCGGGTTGGGCGGGGTCAGCCTGATCAGCCAGTTGATTGGTACTGCGCTGGGCGTCACTGTGGCACTGGCCGGCGGGTTTGCCGTGTATGGCGTGATCAAGGCGTTGCATGGATTGCGCCTGAGTCAGGAAGAGGAGTATTACGGCGCGGACCTGTCGATCCACAAGATCGGTGCCGTGAGCCAGGACTGATTCAGGTTTTTTCATCGTCCGTGGCATTAGGGGGCGTTCTCAATTAGTTTCCCTACCGCGCCGGGTCTGCTGTTGTGCAGGGCAAGGCGCGAGAAGCGCAGTTTGGTCATTCCAAATCAGCTTCGAGCAACACAGCCCTGCACCAACACAGCCCTGCAC